>NZ_JAVAJK010000006.1:0-357339 GCF_052112325.1 Pseudomonas sp. Yb2C2
CCCTTGGCCCACCCCGCCCAACGCCGCTGGTACCTGCCGGTCTTCAGCGTCGCCGCCCTGGTGCTGCTGCCCCTGAGCGTGCTGTTGCTGTCCTGGCAAAGCATCGACGCGCAAATCTGGTCCCACCTGTGGGAAACCCAGATGCCGCGGTTGCTGGGCAACACCCTGACCCTGGTGCTGGGGGTCGGCGTCGGTGTAACCCTGTTGGGGGTCAGCCTCGCCTGGCTCACCAGCCTCTGCGAATTCCCCGGCCGGCGTTGGCTCGACTGGGCGTTGATGCTGCCCTTTGCCATTCCCGCCTATGTGCTGGCTTTCGTGTTTGTGGGCCTGCTGGATTTTTCAGGCCCCGTGCAGACCCTGCTGCGCGAAGGGTTCGGCACCGGCTTGCGTCTGCCACGGGTGCGCTCCACCAGCGGCGTGATCATTGTGCTGGTGCTGGTGTTCTATCCCTACGTGTACCTGTTGGCGCGCAGCGCATTCCTCGCCCAGGGCAAGGGCCTGATGGAGGCGGCACGGGTGCTGGGACAGTCGCCCTTGCAGGCATTCTGGCATGTGGCCCTGCCCATGGCGCGGCCGGCGATAGGGGCCGGGGTGGCGTTGGCACTGATGGAGACCCTGGCGGATTTCGGTGCGGTGTCGGTGTTCAACTTCGATACCTTCACCACCGCTATCTACAAGACCTGGTACGGCTTTTTCAGTCTGTCCAGCGCGGCCCAACTGGCCAGCCTGTTGCTGTTGGTGGTGATGCTGGTGCTGTATGGCGAACGGCGTGCCCGGGGCGCCAGTCGGGCTAGCAATGAACGGCCACGGGGCAAGGCGCTGTACCACTTGCGCGGGTTCAAGGCGGCGGCTGCCACTGCCTGGTGTGGATTGGTGTTTGCCTGTGCCTTTGTCATCCCGATGCTGCAATTGGTCGCCTGGTTCTGGCAGCGCGGCCGGTTCGACCTGGATGAGCGCTATTCGGGCCTGATCGTCCATACCCTTTACCTGGGCGGCATTGCCGCGCTGATCACGGTCAGCGTGGCGCTGGTACTGGCCTTCGCCAACCGCCTGGCGCCGACCCGGGCGATTCGCTCCGGTATCAGCCTGGCCAATGTCGGCTATGCCTTGCCGGGCTCGGTGCTGGCGGTGTCGATCATGCTGGCGTTCAGTTACCTGGACCGTGAGCTGGTGGTACCGCTGTCCGGCTGGCTCGGCGGGGCGGGCAAGCCATTGTTGCTGGGCAGTCTGTCGGCGCTGGTGCTGGCGTATCTGGTGCGCTTTCTGGCCGTGGCCTACGGGCCGCTGGAAAACAGCCTGGCGCGCATCCGGCCTTCGTTGCCGGAAGCAGCGCGTAGTTTGGGCGTGAGTGGGCCGCGACTGTTTTGCAAAGTGTATCTGCCGCTGTTGCTGCCCGGCACCCTGAGTGCAGCACTGCTGGTGTTCGTAGACGTGCTCAAGGAAATGCCCGCAACCCTGCTGATGCGCCCGTTCGGCTGGGACACCCTGGCGGTGCGGATCTTTGAAATGACCAGCGAAGGCGAGTGGGCGCGGGCTTCTCTGCCAGCGTTGACGCTGGTGCTGGTGGGGCTGCTGCCGGTCATCGGGCTGATCCGACGCTCCGCCCGACCAATCGGTTAGGTGCCAGTCCTACGGCTTGCGGCTACAATGCGCGGCATTCGGTGCGGTCCGTCCTTCGGATCGAGTCGCTGTACGTGGCTGCAGGCCTTGTCATTCAAGGTGTCCGGCACGGGCAACGACGCTGCGCACCTTCGCCAAGCCCGGAAGGAGAAACCCATGGGACAGCGTACGCCTCTGTATGACCTGCATCTCGCCCTCGGCGCGAAAATGGTCGATTTTGGCGGTTGGGATATGCCTTTGCACTACGGCTCGCAAGTTGAGGAGCACCATCAGGTGCGGCGCGACTGCGGGGTGTTCGATGTATCTCATATGACCGTGATCGATGTCACCGGCCCCCAGGCCAAGGATTGGCTCCAGCACCTGCTGGCCAATGATGTCGAGCGTTTGCACGGCTGTGGCCGTGCGTTGTACAGCGCCATGCTCAACGAGCAGGGCGGCGTGGTGGACGACATGATCGTCTACCGCACCGAGACCGGATACCGGCTGGTGGTCAACGCCGCCACCCGAGACCAGGACATGGCCTGGATCCAGGCGCAACTTGGCAGCTATCAGGTGCACCTGCATGAGCGGCCCGAGTTGGCCATGCTCGCCATTCAAGGTCCCCACGCCCGGCAGAAGATTGCCGAGTTGGTCACCCAGTCTCGCGGTACCCTGATCCACCAGCTCAAGCCCTTTGAAGGGCATGCCGACGGCGATTGGTTTATCGCACGCACGGGTTACACCGGTGAAGACGGCCTGGAAATTGTCCTGCCTGCCGATCAGGCGCCGGGTTTTTTCAACGATCTGGTCGGTGCGGGGATTTCCCCCATAGGCCTCGGCGCGCGGGACACCCTGCGGCTGGAAGCCGGCATGAACCTGTACGGCCAGGACATCCATCAGAACGTTTCGCCCCTGGCGGCCAACATGGCCTGGAGCATCGCCTGGGAACCTGCCGAGCGCAATTTCATCGGGCGTGCGGCGCTGGAAGCAGAGTTGGCCGCCGGTGTGCAGTTCAAACTGGTCGGGCTGGTACTGGAAGAACGTGGGGTTTTACGTGCTCACCAGGTGGTTCGCATCGCCAATGTTGGCGAAGGGGAGATCACCAGTGGTAGTTTCTCACCTACGCTGAGCAAATCCATTGCCCTGGCGCGTGTACCGACGGCGACTGCCGATCGGGCCGAAGTGGAAATCCGCGGCAAGTGGTACCCGGTTCGAGTGGTCAAACCGACCTTCGTGCGCCATGGCAAAACCTTGATCTAACTATTTCCGGCAGGCCAATGGCTGCTGACATTTCTTCTTGAGGACACAGACTATGAGCGATATCCCTGCCGACCTGCGTTTTGCCGAAAGTCACGAATGGGCCCGTCTGGAAGCTGACGGTACGGTGACCGTCGGGATCTCCGACCATGCTCAGGAAGCTTTGGGTGATGTGGTGTTTGTTGAGTTGGCCGAAGTCGGCGCTACGTTTGAAGCCGAAGGCCAGGCGGGTGTGGTTGAGTCGGTGAAGGCTGCTTCGGATATCTACGCCCCGGTTGCCGGTGAAGTGATTGCCGTCAACGAGGAGCTGGGTGGCAGCCCTGAGCTGCTGAACTCCGACCCTTACGGCGCGTGGATCTTCAAGCTCAAGCCAAGCAACCCGGCTGATCTGGAAAAACTGCTGGATGCGGCTGGCTACAAAGCCGCCATCGGCGAGTAACCGCAAGACCCATGTGGGAGGGAGCAAGCTCCCTCCCACATTCAATCGTCGTGAGCCGTGAGTGTTCAGTTCGCTTTCAGGACTGCCTTTACCGCCGCCACCGACCGCTCCACATCTGTCTCTGTCATCGCCGTGAACATCGGCAACGACACGATCAAACGTCCAACCTTTTCCGCTACCGGGAACATCCCTTCCTTGAACCCCTGTGCCCGATAAAGGCTCAGCAGGTGAATCGGCGGGTAGTGATAGCCAATGCCAACACCCTGTGCCTGCATTTTCTCCATGAAGGTTGCGCGGGCCGGCAGGCCATCGTGACGCTCCGGCAGCACCAACTGGAACAGGTGCCAGTTGCTGTTTTCGAAGTCGGCCGGCGGCAGTTGCGCGCCGTACTTTTCCTCGAAATCGCTGCCGAAACACTTGAAGTAGTGCCGGGCCAGGTGCTGGCGATGGGCGGTGATCTTCTCGATCTGGGCAAACTGCCCCAGGCCGATGGCTGCTGCGATGTCGGTCATGTTGAACTTGCCGCCCAGTACATCCACGTCCAGGCCGTCGAAGCCGGTGCGGGTGACGCCCTGCAGGCGGTATTTTTCCGCCAGGCGGGCTTCTTCGGCATTGTTCAACACCAGGCAACCGCCCTCGGAAGAGGTGATGTTCTTGTTGGCCTGGAAGCTGAACGATACAAAGTCCCCGGTGGAACCGATGCGTTCGCCATCCCAGCTGGAGCCCAGGGCCTGGGCGGCGTCTTCGACGATGCGCAGGTTGTACTTGTTGGCCAGTGCGTACAGCATCGGCATGTCCAGGGGCAGGCCGGCCAGGTACACCGGGATGATCGCCTTGGTGCGCGGGGTGATTGCGGCTTCCACCTGGGCCAGGTCGATATTGCGGGTGACCGGGTCGATGTCGGCGAACACCGGCGTGGCACCTACTTCCAGGATCACGTTGGCTGTTGCGACCCAGGAGATTGGTGTGGTGATGACTTCATCGCCGGGCCCGATACCGGCGATACGCAAGGCGATCTCCATGGTGCAAGTGCCCGAGTTGAAGGTGCGCACCGGCCGGCCGCCAAAGTATTCCGACAGCTGTGCTTCGAACGCCTGCACTTTCGGCCCGCTGGTGATCCAGCCCGAGCGCAGTACATCGCCGACCGCCGAGATGGTGGCTTCATCGATGGTAGGTTTGGAGAACGGCAGAAAGGGCTGTTGGCTCATGACGACGAAGGCATCCGTTTCAGATTGGCGATGAGTAAGCGAGGGTTCAGTCCCGGCATGGTGGCACGGTTAGACTGAATATAGCCTGTCGCCTGTGAATGAATCGTCATGCCACGGACACGGAAGTGCCGCTTGAACGGCGGCATTTCCTGTTGCCGGTCAGAAGTACACACGGGTTTCAAAGAACACACTCTGCTCCTTGAGCTTGCCCTTGAGCTGTTCATCACGAGCGTTTATCCGGTTGGTGAAGGTGTTGTAGCCGGTCTCGATACGGCCCATGTCCACGTAGCGCCAACCTGTGCCAAAGGAAATGCGGTCGTTGACCTTGGCATCCAGGCCCAAGCCTACGCTGTAGGCAAAATTATATTGGCGGTGGCTGGCAAAGCGACGGGTGTCATTGCTCTGAAAACCCTCGGCATCAATTTGTGCGACGCCCATCCCCGCCATGCCGTAGAACGACAGCCAATGGGTGAGCGGTATGTTTTTATAGCCGTTGACCATCACGCGCTGACTGTCCGCTTCAAGACGGTTGACGTTGGCATTGAAGGGCGACCAGAAGGAGTCGAAGGTCGAGCTGCCGGAGAGGGTGTATTCCCCTTCCGCGCGCCAGCCATTGGCGAAGGCATAACCTACTGCGTAGGATCCGGTGAATGTTTTAGTGCTATCAGGCGCTTCCACTCGTTCGGTGACGCGCGGGCTGGTCAACAGTGCACTGGATAGATTCTGGCGTGCACTGTTAAATTTTGCCGAGCCGTACCAGGCCTCTGCCTGTGCATAAGGCGTTGCAATAGCAGTGAGGAACAGAAAGGAAGATAGTTTTCGCATGGTTATCGATTCACTGAGGGGAAGGGTGGAATCGATAGCTTGTCGCCGGGTGAGCGCAGTGATCGAGAGGACTTCTCCTGTTCAATCGTCAACTCATCAGTCTTTGCTGTAGGAAGAAAAGCGGCACAAAAAAGCCGCTCCCAGGGAGCGGCTGTTTTAACCGGCGGTTTTACTCGGCGGCGATAGCGTTTTTCGCCAGGATAGCGTTGGCCAGCTCCATATCCGTGGCCTGCAGGCCAGGGTTGTCGGCGCGGACTTTCTGCATGGCGGCTTCCAGGTACGGGCCGCGGATACCGCCATCGCTGGCAACGAAGCTGCCTGCGTCGTCTTGTGCGGCAACCACCAGCTTGTGGTCCTTGAAGGTCAGGTAGGTCGAGCCGGTAGTGGCGCCCGACGAGATGACATTGCGCCAGAAACTGTCGGCCATGGCTGAACCGACAGGAAGGGAAAGCACAGCGAGGGTAGCGACAGCATATTTAAGACGCATGATGGGTGACTCCGGGTGGGTGATCTGTACCGTTTGATTGCAGTTAGCCCAGCCGAGTTCCATCACTGACTAAACAGTTTCTACCTTCAAGATCACGCCATCCAGGCCCACCACACGCACTTGAGCGCCTACTGGGCTGTCAGGCCCGGTCACCATCCAGACGCCATCACCGACTTTTACCTTGCCCCGACCCTCCACAATCGCCTGATGCACCACGAACACACGGCCGATCAGCTCCGAGCCACGCTCGTTGAGCCCCGGCTGGTCACTGGCTTTGGCGCTGCTGCGCTGGCGTTTCCACCAGTACACCGCCGTCAGTATCGACAGCACAGCGAACAGCAACAGTTGCCACTCCAGCCCGAGCGGCGGCACCAGAAACTTGATCACGCCCACGGCTGCCGCAGCTATGCCCATCCACAGCAGGTAGCCACCGGCGCCGAATACTTCAAGAATCAATAGCACTGTACCCAGTGCGAGCCAATCCCAGAACGAAAGATGCTGCAGGAAATCCCACATGGCGATCGCCTCAGGCTTTCTTGTTGTCGAAGGTTGCCTTGACGATTTCGCCGATGCCGCCGACAGCGCCGATCACCTGGCTGGCTTCCAGCGGCATCAGGATCACTTTGCTGTTATTGGCCGACGCCAATTTGCCAAGGGCATCGATGTATTTCTGCGCGACGAAGTAGTTGATGGCCTGTACGTTGCCGGTGGCAATCGCTTCGGAAACCACCTGGGTCGCGCGGGCCTCAGCCTCTGCCTGACGCTCACGGGCTTCAGACTCCAGGAACGCGGCCTGGCGTCCACCTTCGGCTTCAAGAATCTGTGCCTGCTTCTTGCCTTCGGCCGTCAGGATCGCCGACGCCCGCAGACCTTCGGCTTCCAGGATCTGTGCGCGCTTGATCCGCTCGGCTTTCATCTGGCCGGACATGGCGGCCATCAGGTCGGCGGGCGGGCTGATGTCCTTGATTTCGATCCGGGTGATCTTGATGCCCCACGGCGCCGTGGCTTCATCGACGGTGCGCAGCAGTTTTTCGTTGATGCCGTCGCGCTGGCTGAGCATGGCATCCAGCTCCATGGAGCCGAGCACGGTACGGATATTGGTTTGCAGCAGGTTGCGGATAGCGTGTTCGAGGTTGTTGACCTCGTAGGCGGCCTGGGCGGTATTGACCACCTGGAAGAAGCACACGGCGTCGATCTGCACGGTGGCGTTGTCGGCGGTGATGACTTCCTGGGGCGGGATATCCAGCACGCTTTCCATCACGTTGATCTTGCGGCCGATGCGGTCCATGACCGGGATGATGATGTTCAGACCCGGCTTGAGGGTGTTGGTGTACCGGCCGAAGCGCTCGACGGTCCACTGATAGCCCTGGGGTACCACCTTGAAGCCCATGAACAGGATGGCGATGGCCAGGCCCACGAAAAGAAGCAGTACGGTTCCGATCTGCATAGCGATTCCCTATCTGTTGGTGTCAGTTAAACGACGTTCGGCGGATTGTAACGGTCTTGTCACCGATAAGGACGGTTTCAGCACGGGGTAATCAACGCATTTGTTACCGAATCCCCAGGCGTCACTCGCAATACCTCGGCCATTGTGGTCAGCCCCGCCTTGACTTTACCCACGCCGGCCATGCGCAGGCCGCACATGCCTTGCGCCACCGCCTCCCTGCGCAGGGACTGCGCGTCGGCGCCTGGCGTGATCAGCGCCTTGAGCGAGTCATTCAGCACCATGATCTCGTAGACCCCGGCGCGCCCGCGAAACCCGCTGTTTCGGCATTCTGCACACCCTACCGCTTCGTGAGCATCGCCCGCCACCCGCTTGCAATGAGGGCACAGCAAGCGCACCAAGCGCTGCGCCATTACGCCCAATAACGTGGCCTTGATCAAATAATGAGCAATGCCCAGTTCCTGCAAGCGGCTGATGGCGCTGGGCGCATCGTTGGTGTGCAGCGTCGAGAGCACCAAATGCCCGGTCAATGCGGCCTGGATCGCCATCTCGGCGGTTTCCTGGTCGCGGATCTCGCCGATCATGATGATGTCCGGGTCCTGGCGAAGCAGGGCTCGGATGCCGTTGGCGAACGTCAGGTCGATATTGGGCTGTACCTGCATTTGGTTAAACGCCGGCTCGACCATCTCGATCGGGTCTTCCACGGTGCAAAGATTAACCTCCCGGGTCGCCAAGTGTTTGAGCGTGGTGTAGAGGGTGCTGGTCTTGCCTGAACCGGTAGGCCCCGTGACCAGGATGATGCCGTTGGTGTGGCGCGTCATGTCGTGCCATCGCTGCTGGTCCTCGGCCGACAAGCCCAGCTCGTCAAAGTCCTTGAGCAGCACCTGCGGGTCGAAAATCCGCATCACCAGTTTCTCGCCAAAGGCGGTGGGCAAGGTCGACAGCCGCAACTCGACTTCTGTGCCGGCAGGGCTTTTGGTCTTGACCCGACCATCCTGGGGTTTGCGTTTTTCCGCCACGTTCATCCGCCCGAGGCTTTTCAGGCGGCTGACCACCGCCATCGTCACTTGGGGTGGAAATTGATAGACGTCGTGCAGCAGCCCATCAATGCGAAAGCGCACGCGTCCTTGCTCACGGCACGGCTCGATATGAATATCACTGGCCCGCTGGGCGAACGCGTATTGCAACAGCCAGTCGACGATATTGACGATATGCGCGTCGTTGGCGTCCGGCTCCTGGTCGCTGGCGCCGAGGTTGAGCAACTCGACGTTGCCAGGCCCCGCCACCTTTTGATCCGCACCGCTGACGGACTTCGCCAGCCGGTAGAATTCGCTGATACAACGCTGAATGTCCTGGGGGTTGGCAACCACGCGCCTGATCGAGCGCTGGAGCACTTGTGCCAGTCCCGATTCCCAGCTGGTGACATGGGGCTGGGCGCTGGCAACGGTGACGGTCTGCGCGTCCACGGCTACCGCAAGGATGGCGTGGCATTGGGCAAACGCGTGGGACATCAGCGGCACGACCGTTGCGACATCGATCTTCAGCGGGTCGATACGCCAATAAGGTTGCCCCACATGTTGGGCAAGCCACTGGGTCAGGGTTTCCAGGGAAGGCCCATGGGCGGCGATGCACTCCAACGGATGCTGGGCGTTGCCGGCGGGCAGCGCTGATAAGCGCTTCGCGATGTCGGGAGCAATCACCCCTCCCTCGACCAGCGCCGGGAGCAACTGATGCAGTTCCAATCGGTGATCAGCAGGCATGAAGGTGTTCCTGGGTAGCCTCGGACGACATTTCAGGCTAGCCAGCCGCCGAATATCTTCCTCCCAGCGTATGTTGCAGGCCTTTACCGAGCTGCTGCCGCCACGGCCGCAGGCCCCACGGAATCAGCGCGCCACACATGCAGCGTGCACACGCTGATCAGGTTTCGAATCTTTTCGGCGATCACTTGGGCGCGATGCCAGCTCAGGCTATCCATCACGATATCGATGTTCAGCAGGTCTTCCTGGCGGCTCACGTTGACCTGGCTCGGTGTCAGGAACTGCAACGCAAAATAGTTGAGTACCCGACACAACACATCGGGCTCCGCCTCGGCGACGATCCGGTAATGCGCCTGGCAATGGGCGCTGCTGGCAGCCCACGCATCGACGCGGGTCATGGGGTAGGTGGTTTCGACGGCATGCATGCTGACTCTCCAGATTCGACTGGAGAAATTTTTACATTCGCTTCGGGAGATTTCTTATCTAAGATGAGCCTGATTTGCGTTTTATTGAATCAATCAATTCATAAAGTCCATACATAAAGGTATTTTTATGCACAGCGAATTGGACGTCTACGACCGCCGCATCCTGGCCCTGCTGCAAGAGGACGCCTCGCTGTCCAGCGCGCAGATCGCCGAACAGGTCGGACTGTCCCAGTCGCCGTGCTGGCGACGCATCCAGCGGCTCAAGGAGGAAGGAGTGATTCGCGGCCAGGTCACTCTGCTGGATCGCAAGAAGATCGGCCTGAATACGCAGATCTTTGCCGAGGTCAAACTCAACGCCCACGGCCGATCCAACTTCACCGAGTTCACCGACGCGATTCGTGGGTTTCCGGAAGTGCTGGAGTGCTATGTGCTGATGGGGGCGGTGGATTTTCTGCTGCGCATCGTGACGTCGGACATTGAGGCGTACGAGCGGTTTTTCTTCGAGAAGTTATCGATGGTGCCGGGGATTCAGGAGGTCAACTCGATCGTGGCGCTGTCCGAGATCAAGTCGACCACCAGCCTGCCAGTATTGCGCTGACAGGATCGGCCTCATCGGGGGCTAGGCCCCCGATGGCGATATTACAGGCGCAGCAGGGTCTTCCAGGCACGGTTCTGATACACCGCAATCGCCTGATGCATGCGCGCATCCAGCGACTCGTCGGTGATCGGCTGGTTGGCCAGTTGCGCCAGCTTGTTCAGCTCGCCGTACAAACGATCCAGTTCCGCAATGTCCACCACGTTACGCGCATGGTGCAGCCAGGCCTGGATGCGTTCGATGCGCGGCAGTTGCTCGGCCAGGTCTTCCGGTTGCTGCTGGTAGCGCGGCAGTTGCAGGGCGACGGCATCGTCGGCCAGCAGGCGCGGCAGCCAGTTGGTGATTTGCGCGGCGCCCTGGCGGTTACCGCGCACGTTGCGGTCGGCAGTCCAGGTGCGGGCCATCAGCCAGCGTGACATGCTCAGCGAGAACAAGCCCCAGCGCACGTCGTCCAATTCTTCGGCAAACTGCTCGGGTGCGGCTTTGCGGATGTCTTCGTCGTCGTCACCGGCCTGGACCAGCGGGCGCCAGTCTTCCAGCAGTGCATCGAGTGCGCTGCGCAGTTCGCTGGTGGATTGACGCGGCGCGGCCTGGCCGAGGCTGCCGATCAGGGCGCGCAGTTCGCCGAGGTTGTCGACCCAGTCCTGCAGCAGACGCCAGTGGCCATTGAAGCGGTATTGCTCGGCCAGGCGCTGGCTGCTGCCGAGCAGGTGCCACATGATTGCGGCGAAGGCGTCGTCCAGCGGCATTTCGGCGTGGATCTGCGGCGCCGGCAGGCTCAGGGAGTAGCTGCTGGCGTCGTACAGGCGGTAGCCGCGCTCGGCCTTGCTGATGTCACACGGCATCAGTGCGAGGGTGGCGGCCAGCTCGGCGGCCAACTCCAGCAGCGCAGCCGGCTCGCCTTCGCGCAGTTCCAGTTCCAGCTCGCAGATTTCTTCTTTCTGCTTACCCACGACCACATGGCCCAGGTCCAGGGCGGCTTCGATCACCACCTTGGCCTTGCCACGGCCCCAGGCGATTTCGGCGCGCTCGCGCACGAAGTCGGTGGTGAAGATCGGCTTGAGGGTCTTTTTGTCCAGATCGGCCAGTTGCTCGGGCCAGCAGTCGCCGTCGAGTTTCTTCACGTCGAGCTTGGACTTGGGCAGGTCCCAGTTGTACTCATTGCGTTCCGATAGGCCGGCGACGCTTTGGCCACGGGTCTTGAGGGTCTGGATAATGTCGTCACCGTCCTTGCGCAGGCGCAGGGCGACTTTGGCCTGGGCCAGGTCACGCTCGGGGGTGTCGAAGTACTGGTTCATCAACTCACGGCGTTCCCAGCCACTTTTGTTGCGTTTTTTCAGTAGCGGGTGCTCACGCAGCGCGGCGAGTGTTTCGCGGCTGACGCGGAGCTTGATTTCGGTTTCTTTCTGCATGGCCGGAAAATCCAGGATCGGGAGCGCAGCCGGGGAAAAGAGTGGCTGCCAAGGTCGTGCAGTGTACAGGACTGAGCCCGGCAACGCGCCGCAACGGTTTATTGTCTCGTGCAGATGCCTCTATAGTGGGGCTCATCCGGGAAGTAGGGAGACCGCGTATGCCGTTACCGTCCATGAAAGAGCAGTTCGCCGCGCTGATTGCCGCGCCTTCGGTGAGTTGCACCCAAGTGTCTCTCGACCAGACCAACCGCCCGGTGATCGATTTGCTCGCCGGTTGGTTGGGCGACCTGGGGTTCTCCATTGACATCCAACCGGTCAGCCCCGGCAAATTCAACCTGCTGGCCAGCTTTGGCACAGGCCCCGGCGGCCTGGTATTGGCCGGCCATAGCGACACCGTTCCTTATGACGCTGCGTTGTGGAAGACCGATCCGCTCAAGCTGACGGAAGTCGACGGCCGCTGGGTAGGATTGGGCAGTTGCGACATGAAGGGTTTTTTCGCGCTGGCGATTGAAGCGGTGTTGCCGTTGCTGGACCAACCGTTCAAGCAACCGTTGCTGATCCTCGCCACCTGCGATGAAGAAAGCTCCATGTCCGGTGCCCGGGCATTGGCCGAAGCCGGGCGCCCGTTGGGCCGCGCGGCGGTGATCGGTGAACCGACCGGCCTCAAGCCGATCCGCCTGCACAAAGGCGTGATGATGGAGCGTATCGACATTCTGGGCCAAAGCGGCCATTCGTCGGACCCAAGCCTGGGACACAGCGCCCTGGAAGCCATGCATGACGCCATCGGCGAGCTGCGCGGCCTGCGCCTGGCCTGGCAGCGCGAGTACCGCAACCCGCAATTCAGCGTGCCGCAACCGACCATGAACTTCGGCTGTATCCATGGTGGCGACAACCCCAACCGTATCTGCGGCCAGTGCTCCCTGGAATTCGACCTGCGGCCCTTGCCGGGCATGGATCCCGAAGTGCTGCGTGCGGCTATCCGGCAAAAGCTCGGACCCCTGGCCGAGCGCCATAAGGTCAAGATCGACTACGCGCCGTTATTCCCCGCAGTGCCGCCGTTCGAGCAGGTCGAAGACGCCGAGTTGGTGCGGGTCGCGGAACGATTGACCGGGCATCGTGCCGAAGCAGTAGCGTTCGGCACCGAAGCGCCTTATCTTCAGCGCCTTGGTTGTGAAACCCTGGTGCTCGGCCCTGGCGACATCGCCTGTGCCCATCAACCGGGCGAGTACCTCGAAATGTCACGCTTGACGCCTACAGTGCGTCTATTGCGGGAACTGATCGAACATTACTGCCTGAAACCTGCGTAAATTAACCCCTGTCCATTCGTACATAAGGAGAGCGAGCGTGTCGCCAAGCCTGTTCCGACGATAACCATCAGCCCGCTGTGCGTTTTCACGACTCATCCTTTTTCGGCTGCTTCTTATTACAGGCCCAGGTTCCATGCCCGACTACGTTAATTGGCTTCGTCACGCTTCGCCCTACATCAACGCCCACCGCGACTGCACCTTTGTGGTCATGTTGCCCGGCGACGGTGTGGATCATCCGAACTTCGGCAATATCGTCCACGACCTGGTGCTGCTTCACAGCCTGGGCGTGCGCCTGGTGCTGGTGCACGGTTCGCGTCCACAGATCGAAGCGCGCCTTGAAGCGCGCGGCCTGGTCCCGACTTACCATGAAGGCATGCGCATCACCGATGCCGCGACGCTGGAGTGTGTGATCGACGCGGTCGGCCACCTGCGTATCGCCATCGAAGCGCGCCTGTCGATGGACATGGCCTCGTCGCCGATGCAGGGCTCGCGCCTGCGGGTGGCCAGCGGCAACCTGGTGACGGCGCGGCCTATCGGTGTGCTTGAAGGCGTGGATTACCACCACACCGGCGAAGTGCGCCGGGTCGATCGCAAGGGCATCAATCGCCTGCTGGATGAGCGCTCCATTGTGCTGCTGTCGCCCCTGGGCTATTCGCCGACGGGGGAGATCTTCAACCTGGCCTGCGAAGACGTCGCCACCCGCGCCGCCATCGACCTGGGGGCGGACAAGCTGCTGCTGTTCGGCGCTGATCTCGGCCTGATCGATGAAAATGGCCGCCTCGTCCGCGAACTGCGCCCGCAACAAGTACCGGCACACCTGCAACGCCTGGGCAGCAGCAACTACCAGTCCGAATTGCTCGATGCGGCGGCCGAGGCCTGTCGTGGCGGGGTAGGGCGCAGCCACATCGTCAGCTACGCCGAAGACGGCGCCTTGCTCACCGAACTGTTCACCCGCGATGGCGGCGGCACGCTGGTAGCCCAGGAGCAATTCGAACGGGTGCGCGAGGCGGCGATTGAAGACGTCGGCGGCTTGCTCGACCTGATCAGCCCCCTGGAAGAACAGGGCATCCTGGTGCGCCGTTCGCGGGAAGTGCTCGAGCGTGAGATCGAGCAGTTCAGCGTGGTGGAGCGCGAAGGCATGATCATCGCGTGTGCGGCGTTGTATCAGATCGCCGATTCGGACGCGGGTGAACTGGCTTGCCTGGCGGTGAACCCGGAGTACCGCCACGGCGGGCGGGGTGACGAGCTGCTGGAGCGTATCGAAACCCGTGCCCGGGCCCAGGGGTTGAAGACGCTGTTCGTACTTACCACGCGGACTGCCCACTGGTTCCGTGAGCGTGGCTTCGTGCCGAGCAGCGTGGATCGCCTGCCATCGGCACGGGCCTCGCTGTACAACTACCAGCGCAACTCGAAGATTTTCGAGAAGGCCTTGTAGAGCCCTACCCCCAAGTCACCGGGCAGGCTCGTGCAAGAGCCTGCCGTCACGCACGACTAAAGTTTAAGCATTCTTGATCTGACGCCGATAACAGGTGGGCGGCTATGGATAGAGTGTGGACGCTCGCAACACCTGAACCTTCGAATGGGCGGCTTGGACAGCAAAAGAAACGATTAGTGACACAAAAACTGTAACAAATTGACGGGAGGATGTGCCTTTGGCCATGATGGCGTCGCCTTTTTGATCGTGGGTGACGTATGCAACAGCGCGGCCACACTAATCGATCTAAAAAAGCTCTAACAAATACCCTTTAGGAATTAGCTTGTGTGGCGAGTGGTCTATGCTGGCCTGCCCACGTCACGGAAAGTCTTATTCCTGAATCGTATGAAAAAGAATGAAATAATTCTTTTTGGGTGTATGAAAAACTCATTACCCTGCAGGGGCCAAATCAACGGTGGTTAGACGAAGGTAGTAGACACACAAGGTTACGATTGACTTGTCAGTCACTATCCGGTGCTAATCGCGCATCTGTGGATCGAGGGCGTCAGACCCGAGACCAAAGAAATACAAAAATTAGAAACGAGAGGAGCGGTACATGAAGAAGTCCACCTTGGCACTGTCTGTAGCTTTGGGCGTAATCGCTCAGCAAGCAGGCGCTGCCGGTTTCATCGAAGACAGTAAAGTAACACTGGGTCTGCGTAACTTTTACATCAACACCGACAACCGTGACTCGGCCGCCGGCACGGCAGCCAACAAGCGCGCTGGTGTTCAGAGCAAGCAAGAAGAATGGGGCCAAGGCTTTGACCTGCGCTTCATCTCCGGTTACACCCAAGGCACTGTAGGCTTCGGTCTTGACGCTATCGGCCTGCTGGGCGTTCGTCTGGATTCCGGCGGCGGCACCAACGGCGCTACTGCCTCGTCCTACGGCGGCACTGTGTTCCCGAGCAAGTCCAATGGCGAAGCTGTTGATAACTACTCGAGCCTGGGCCTGACTGCCAAAGCCAAGATCTCCCAGACCGAACTGAAGCTGGGTACCCTGCAGCCTAAGCTGCCGGTTATCGTGACCAACGACGGTCGTCTGCTGCCGCAGACTTTCCAAGGTGGCCAGATCACTACCAACGACATCAAAGACCTGACGCTGGTTGCCGGTCAGATCGAAAAAGCCAAGGGTCGTAACTCCAGCAACGTCGACAACCTGTCGATCTCGGGTGCCAACTCCCGTGGCGCCAACTGGCGTGACAGCAACAAGTTCTACTACGCCGGTGGTGACTACAAGATCACCAAGGACCTGACTGCCCAGTACTACTACGGCAACCTGGAAGACTTCTACAAGCAGCACTTCCTGGGTCTGACCCACAACTGGGCCATCGGTCCAGGCGTATTGAAGTCTGACTTGCGTTATTTCCACAGCACCGATGACGGTAAGAACGGCAACGAGTCGGCTTACTTCTCCTCGGGCAACTACAGCGGCGTCAACTCCGGTCGCGGCAAGGTGGATAACAACCTGTACAGCGGCCTGTTCCTGTATACCTTGGGCGGCCACACCTTCGGTGGTGGTTACCAGGTCAGCAACGGTAGCAGCGACTTCCCTTGGTTGAACCAGGGCGACGGTTCGTCGGCTTACCTGACCACTGACATGCAGATCGCTAAGTTCGCCCGTGCCGGCGAACGTACCTGGCAAGCTCGCTACGCTTATGACTTCGCCAAGGTTGGCGTGCCTGGCTTGACCGCTGGTGTTGTGTACCTCAAGGGTACTGACATCGACACCGTCAACGGTAGCCGTGCCGAGTTCACCGGCCAGTCCGAGTGGGAGCGCGATATCACTGTTGCCTACGTAGTGCCAGAAGGCCTGTTCAAAAACGTCGGCGTCGCCTGGAAAAACGCTATGTGGCGCAACGATGTCGCTGCCGCGCGCGATCAAGACGAAAACCGTGTAATCGTCAGCTACACCTACGCATTCAAGTAACTGCGTAAAACCTTGCCCGGCGCACGCCGGGCAAGGTGTCTTGCTTTTCAAGTCGGGCTAAACCCCCCGCAAGCCCTTCCTGAACCCCTCTTTGTACAGCGTCTTAAGGCCTTCTCGAACCTTGGAACCGATGGTGCGCCTCCCCATTTCCCACGTCCAATGAACACATTTTTAATATTCCTTTATCGTCTAGATAAATCGATATTTATTCTTTTTAAATAATCCGCAATCCATGCACAGTGGGCTCCATAAGCACTCACCAGGAGCCACACCATGAGCCTAAGACTGGGCGATATCGCCCCCGACTTCGAACAGGATTCCAGCGCCGGCAAGATTCGTTTCCACGAATGGCTGGGCGACAGCTGGGGTGTGTTGTTTTCCCACCCGGCGGACTTTACCCCGGTGTGCACCACGGAGCTGGGCTTCACCGCCAAGCTCAAGGACGAGTTCGCCAAGCGAGGCGTCAAGGCCATTGCCCTGTCGGTGGACCCGGTGGACTCGCACCACAAGTGGATCGAGGACATCAACGAAACCCAGGCCACCATCGTCAACTTCCCGATCCTGGCTGACGCCGACCGCAAGGTTTCGGACCTCTACGACCTGATCCACCCGAACGCCAGTGACACCCTCACCGTGCGTTCCTTGTTCGTGATCGACCCGAACAAGAAGATCCGCCTGACCATCACCTACCCGGCCAGCACCGGCCGTAACTTCCACGAAATCCTGCGGGTCATCGACTCGCTGCAACTGACCGACAACTACAAAGTCGCCACCCCCGCCAACTGGCAGGACGGTGATGAAGTGGTGATCGTGCCGTCGCTCAAGGATGAGGAAGAAATCAAGAAGCGCTTTCCGAAGGGGTATCGGGCGGTGAAGCCGTATTTGCGGCTTACTCCACAGCCTAATCGTTGAAACTGAATCACAGCAGGGGTTTTCAGGCCGTTTCTACGGCCTTTTTTTTATAAATCTCATATGCATTTAAAGAATAAACAAATGAAAAAATAAGATTTATAGATATATGAATCTGCTGATAAGGTCTGTTCCATCTTGGCGCCATCGCCACACAGCGAACCGCCGGCACTTGCTCAAGGAATTCCTGCATGTTGGTCGTAACACTTGGAGGCAGTCCCAGCCAGCGTTCCCGCTCCGGGGTCTTGCTGGAAAAAACCCGTCAGTGGTTGCAAGACAAAGGCGTTGAAGTGGTGAGTTACCAGATACGGGACTTCCCGGCTGAAGACTTGCTGCATGCACGCTTCGACAGCCCCAAGGTCATTGACCTGCTGCAACAGGTGGCTAACGCGGATGGCCTGGTGATCGCCACGCCGGTGTACAAGGCTTCGTTCTCCGGGGCGTTGAAAACCGTGCTCGACCTGCTGCCCGAGCGCGCCCTGGCCCACAAGGTTGTGCTGCCGATGGCGACCGGCGGCAGCATCGCCCACATGCTGGCGGTGGATTACGCCCTGAAGCCGGTATTGTCGGCCCTCAAAGCCCAGGAGCTGCTCCACGGCATCTTTGCCGAAGACAGCCAGATCGCCTACGGCGAAGGCAGTGCCCAGGCACAACTGGTACCGGTCCTCGAACACCGTTTGCACGAGGCCCTGGAGACGCTTTATGGCGCCATGGCCCGTCGCCCGAAACCGCTGGACCCGCATGTGTTGAATGAACGTTTGTTGAGTGCTCGCTGGAGCATTTAAGTCAGCCTCACCGTTATAGAGATGTACTCACCTTACTCAGCCGCCAACGGCCAAGCAGGTGCAGCCAACCCCCTCATCGCATTATTTGGAGAGAGCGCCATGCGCACTGTCATCTTGCGTCGTGGTCTGGTCGCACTGTTTGCTGCGGCTGTGTCCTTCGGCGCCATTGTTCAGGCTCAAGCTGCCGAGACCCTGCGGATCGGTTACCAGAAATACGGCACCCTGGTGCTGCTCAAGGCCAAGGGTACCCTGGAAAAACGCCTGGCCGCCCAAGGTGTGCAGGTGCAATGGACCGAGTTTCCCGGCGGTCCGCAACTGCTCGAAGGCCTGAACGTGGGTTCCATCGACTTCGGTGTCACCGGCGAAACCCCGCCGGTCTTCGCCCAGGCCGCCGGTGCCGACCTGCTCTACGTGGCCTACGAACCGCCAGCGCCCACCAGTGAAGCGATCCTGGTGCCGAAAGACTCGACGATCAAATCGGTGGCCGAGCTCAAGGGCAAGAAAGTCGTGCTCAACAAAGGCTCCAACGTGCACTACCTGCTGGTGCGTGCCCTGGAAGACGCCGGCCTGAAATACACCGACGTGCAGACCGTGTTCCTGCCGCCCGCCGATGCCCGTGCCGCCTTCGAGCGTGGCAGTGTGGATGCGTGGGTGATCTGGGACCCGTACCAGGCCGCCGCCGAGACGCAACTGCAAGCGCGCACCCTGCGTGACGGCACCGGCATCGCCGACAACCACCAGTTCTACCTGGCCACCAAGCCGTACGCCGAAAAACACCCTGAAGTGGTCAAGGCGCTGATCGAAGAAGTGCGCGCGGTGGGCGAGTGGTCCAAGGCCAACCCCCAGGAAGTGACCGAACAGGTCGCGCCGCTGCTGGGCCTGCCGGCAGACATCACCCTGACCTCGGTAAAACGCCAGGGCTACGGCGCGCTGTTCCTGACCCCGGACGTGGTGGCGGCCCAGCAGAAAATCGCCGACAGCTTCTACCAACTCAAATTGATCCCCAAGCCCTTGAACATCAAGGACGTGATCTGGACGCCACCGGCTGCCGTGGCTAAAGCGCCGTAATCCGATTTCTTCAGGAGACAACTCCATGAGCCTCACTATTTTCTGGTTCCTGCCTACCCACGGCGACGGCCATTACCTTGGCACCGCCGAAGGCGCTCGCGCCGTTGATCACGGTTATCTGCAGCAAGTGGCCCAGGCCGCTGACCGCCTGGGATTCGGCGGGGTGCTGATCCCCACCGGTCGCTCCTGCGAAGACTCGTGGCTGGTGGCCGCCTCGCTGATCCCGGTGACCCAGCGTTTGAAATTCCTTGTCGCGCTGCGCCCCGGGATCATTTCCCCGACGGTGGCCGCGCGCCAGGCCGCGACCCTGGATCGCCTGTCCGGCGGCCGTGCGTTGTTCAACCTGGTAACCGGTGGTGACCCGGAAGAGCTGGCCGGCGATGGCTTGTTCCTCAGTCACGAGGAGCGTTATCAGGCTTCGGTGGAATTCACCCGCATCTGGCGTCGTGTGCTGGAAGGCGAAACCGTGGATTACGACGGCGAGCACATCAGCGTCAAAGGCGCCAAGTTGCTCTACCCGCCGATCCAGCAACCGCGCCCGCCGCTGTACTTCGGCGGTTCCTCCGAAGCGGCCCAGGACCTCGCCGCCGAACAAGTGGAGATGGTGCTGACCTGGGGCGAGCCACCGGCCGCGGTCGCCGAGAAGATCGAGCAGGTGCGGGCCAAGGCGGCGAAACTCGGGCGCACCGTGCGCTTCGGCATTCGTCTGCATGTGATCGTGCGCGAAACCAACGAAGAAGCCTGGAAAGCCGCCGACAAACTGATCTCCCATCTCGACGACGACACCATCGCCCGTGCCCAGGCTTCCCTGGCGCGCTTCGATTCCGTCGGCCAGCAGCGCATGGCGGCCTTGCATGGCGGCAACCGCGACAACCTGGAAGTCAGCCCCAACCTGTGGGCCGGCGTCGGCCTGGTGCGTGGCGGTGCGGGCACCGCGCTGGTGGGCGATGGCCCGACGGTTGCAGAACGGGTCAAGGAGTACGCCGCGCTGGGCATCGACACCTTTATCTTCTCCGGTTATCCACACCTGGAAGAGTCCTATCGGGTCGCCGAGCTGCTGTTCCCGCACCTGGATATCGAACGTCCGGAGTTGCCGAAAAGCGCCGGTTACGTGAGCCCGTTCGGTGAGATGGTCGCCAACGACATCCTTCCCAAAGCTGCGTCACAGAGCTGAGGCGGCGCCATGACTTTTGAAAAATTGAGCCATCGCGTGGCGCCCTGGGTGCTGCCGATTCTATTGCTGGCGGTGTGGCAGTTGTCGGTGTCGGCGGGCTGGTTGTCGACACGCATCCTGCCGGCGCCCAGTGCGGTGATTGAGGCTGGGGTCAACCTGGTGCGCAGCGGCGAAATCTGGACGCACCTGGCCATCAGTGGCTGGCGTGCCGGCCTGGGCTTTGTGATCGGTGGCAGCATCGGCCTGGCGCTGGGGTTTATCACCGGCCTGTCGACGTGGGGCGAACGCCTGCTGGACAGCTCGGTGCAGATGATCCGCAACGTGCCGCACCTGGCGCTGATTCCGCTGGTGATCCTATGGTTTGGCATCGACGAGACCGCGAAGATTTTCCTGGTCGCCCTCGGCACGCTGTTCCCGATCTACCTCAACACCTACCACGGCATCCGCAACGTCGACCCGGCGCTGGTAGAAATGTCGCGCAGCTATGGCTTGTCCGGTTTCAGCCTGTTCTGGCAAGTGATCCTGCCGGGCGCGCTGCCATCGATCCTGGTGGGCGTGCGCTTTGCCCTGGGCTTTATGTGGCTGACGCTGATCGTGGCGGAAACCATCTCTGCCAGCTCCGGCATTGGTTACCTGGCGATGAACGCCCGCGAATTCCTGCAAACCGACGTGGTGGTGTTGGCCATCGTGATGTACGCGATTCTCGGCAAACTGGCCGACCTGGCTGCGCGTGGCCTGGAGCGGGTTTGGCTGCGCTGGCATCCGGCGTATCAAGTGAATAAAGGCGGTGCGGCATGACGGCTCAACAACCTCCGCGCCTGCTCAAGGGGATCCCCCTGGCGGTGCGCAAATTGCGCAAATCCTTTGGCGCACGGGAAGTGCTCAAAGAGATTGACCTGCACATTCCGGCGGGCCAGTTCGTCGCCGTGGTGGGTCGCAGCGGTTGCGGCAAAAGTACCTTGCTGCGTCTGCTGGCCGGTCTGGACAAGGCCAGCGGCGGCGAGCTGCTGGCCGGTTCCGCACCGCTGAGCGAAGCGATTGAAGACACGCGGCTGATGTTCCAGGAAGCACGTTTGCTGCCCTGGAAAAAGATCATCGACAACGTGGGCCTGGGCCTTAAAGGCAACTGGCGTCCCAAGGCGCTGGAGGCCCTGGAAGCGGTCGGCCTGGCCGAGCGCGCCGATGAATGGCCGGCGGCGTTGTCCGGTGGCCAGAAACAACGTGTTGCCCTGGCCCGCGCGCTGATCCACCAACCGCGCCTGCTGTTGCTCGACGAGCCGCTGGGCGCACTGGATGCCCTGACCCGCATCGAGATGCAGCAACTGATCGAAAACCTGTGGCAGAAGCACGGTTTCACCGTGTTGCTGGTCACTCATGACGTCAGCGAAGCCGTGGCGATTGCCGACCGGGTGATCCTGATCGAAGACGGCGAAATCGGCCTCGACCTGATCGTCGACCTGCCGCGCCCACGGGCCCGAGGTTCACATCGCCTGGCGGCGTTGGAAGCCGAAGTGCTCAACCGTGTGCTGTCGTTGCCCGGCACACCGCCGGAACCCGAACCTGTTTCACCGCTGCCTACGCAACTGCGTTGGGCTCAATAACTCATAGAGGAACACCATCATGACTATCAAAGCCATCAACGTGCGTAACCAGTTCAAAGGCACCATCAAGGAAATCGTGGTCGGCGACGTGCTGTCGGAAATCGATGTGCAGACCGCCTCCGGTATCGTCACTTCCGTGATCACCACGCGCTCCGTCAAAGAGCTGGAGCTGGTGATTGGCAGTGAAGTGATTGCCTTTGTGAAGTCGACTGAGGTGTCGATCGCCAAGTTGTGATTTGCGTCACTCTTGAGGCCGTCATCGGGGGCTTGCCCCCGATGAGGCCAGTCCGGCCAGCACAAAACTCAGCGCTTGGGCAGGTAAGCCGGCAAATACAGCCCCACATACGCATCAAAAACCCGCATCCCTTCCTCCGCCATACGCGGCGTAATCAGCCCATGCTGATGCACCGAACGCGCATACACGCGATCACTCAATTCCAACGCCAGCGCAAACACATCCACATCGGTTGGCAAACTCGGCACTTCAAAGTGGCGGTCGAACACCTCCAGCATCAAATCCCCCAACTCCAGATCATGCTGGCGGTCCGCCTGGGTCACTTCGGTCAGCCCGTGCTGGGCCAGGATCAACTGGCGCGCGGCGGCGTCGTTGCTGTAGATGGTCAGCATGCGCTGTTCGACGATGTAGGACAGGTCGCGCCAATGCTTGAGTGAAACATGCTCGATGGGGGCCTGGATGGCGCAGCGGAAGGCTGCATGTATATCGGCGGTCAGTGCCTCCAGCAGCGCCGGCACACTGGCGAAAAAGTGATACACCGACGACGGCGGAATCTGCGCGCGCTCGGCCACGCTGTAGATCGACAAACTCGCCACGCCTTCGGCGGCCAGCAAGGTGCGGGCGGCATCGAGAATCGCGTCGATCCGTGCCTGGCTGCGGGCGCGGGGTTTGCGAGGGGCGGCGGGGCGGGTGGGCATGGAAGTCTCCTACAAGGCAGCGGGCATTGTACGCAGAGCCTGGGGATGATCCATACCGCTTGTTGTGGTGAGCGGGCTTGCCCCGCGCTGGGCTGCGAAGCGGCCCCAATAAAAACGCCGCATTCTGACAGGCAGAATGCGGCGTCTGGTTTTAGGGCGGCTTCGCCACCCAGCGCGGGACAAGCCCGCTCACCACAGCAAGCCCGCTCACCACATTTAATGCAGCCGCCGGTTAAACGGTATGCAGGTACCAGTTGTACTCAAGGTCGGAGATGGAGTGTTCGAACTCTTCCAGCTCACTTTCCTTACAGGCGACGAAGATATCGATGTATTTAGGATCGATGTACTTGGCCATCACCTCGCTGTCGTCCAACTCGCGCAGGGCATCGCGCAGGTTGTTCGGCAGGCTCTGTTCGTTCTGCTCGTAGCTGTTGCCTTCCACGGGTGCGCCCGGTTCGATCTTGTTGGTCAGGCCGTGGTGCACGCCTGCCAGGACCGAAGCCATCAGCAGGTAAGGGTTGGCGTCGGCACCGGCCACACGGTGTTCGATACGTACGGCGTCGGACGAGCCGGTCGGTACGCGAATCGCCACGGTGCGGTTGTCCAGGCCCCAGCACGGCGAGTTCGGCACGTAGAACTGTGCGCCGAAACGACGGTAGGAGTTGACGTTAGGGCACAGGAACGCCATTTGGGCGGGTAGGGTCTCGAGCACACCGCCGATCGCGTGACGCAATGCGGCGTTCTGCTCGGGATCCTCGCTGGCAAAGATGTTCTTGCCGTCCTTGTCCAGGATCGAGATGTGTACGTGCAAACCGTTGCCAGCCTGGCCTGGGTAAGGCTTGGCCATGAAGGTGGTGTCCATCTCATGGTCGTAGGCGATGTTCTTGATCAGGCGCTTGAGCAACACTGCGTAGTCGCAGGCCTTGATCGGGTCGGCCACGTGGTGCAGGTTCACTTCGAACTGCGCCGGGGCACTTTCCTTGACGATGGCGTCGGCCGGGATGCCTTGCTCTTTGGCACCTTCCAGGATGTCCTGGAGGCAATCGACGTATTCGTCGAGGTCGTCGATCAGGTAGACCTGTGTCGAGTGCGGGCGTTTGCCGGAGATCGGCGAGCGGGGCGGTTGTGGGCGGCCGTTCACGTTCTCCTGGTCGATCAGGTAGAACTCAAGCTCGAAGGCGGCGCAGATGGTCAGACCGAGGTCGTCAAACTTGCTTACAACTTGGCGGAGCACTTCGCGCGGATCGGCGAAGAAAGGTTCACCTTCAAGTTCGTGCATGGTCATCAGCAATTGCGCGGTAGGGCGCTTTTGCCAAGGTTCATTGCACAGGGTGTCAGGGATCGGATAACAGATTCGGTCAGCATCACCGATGTCCAGGCCCAGGCCGGTGCTTTCCACCGTCGAGCCATTGATATCCAGGGCAAATAAAGAGGCAGGCAGGTTAATGCCCTTCTCGTAAACCTTGTGGAGGCTGGTGCGTTCGATGCGCTTACCGCGCACCACACCATTCATATCCGCAATTAGAAGGTCTACGTACAGAACCTCAGGATGATCCTTAAGGAACGCGTTCGCTTCGTTAAGCTGAACGGCACGCGGGGGTACCGACATGATGCAACACCTTTGTTGTTAAAAATATCAATCATTGATCTTTTCTGGTTTCAGTCAACCCGAACGGCATGCCGAAGTCAAGCGAGGCCTTTTTTGCCCTAAAAAAGCGCCGTGACCGCACTTTTGGGGCTTTTTGGGGCGGTTTTTTCGGTTTGACCGGCTTGGGACTCGCAGGCTTGAGCGGGCCGTGTTGTATTTTTTACGGGGGTGTTGTGTAAAAAAATGAACAAGGCTAAGCTCGATTCAAACCCATAACAGCAATAATACCGGGGTGCTTCATGTCTCGCCTGCCGCCACTCGGCGTCTCAGCCTGCTTCAGCCAGGCTTTGTCCGCAGTCCGTTCGTCCCGCGTGAATGCCCACGCACCGGCCAATATTCTTGACGGCCCATCCGCTCTCTTTTTTGCCTCCTCGACTGTCACTGACCGGCTCCCCTCTGCGCGGCCGCTCATGATTCTGCACGACTTTGGCTTGAGGAATGCAACGCTGCAGCAAATGGCAGGTAAGCTCCTACCCTGAACGAAAAAACGACGCGGATGCTGCGTCAACCAACGCCTGGCCTTTAATGGATGCCAGGAAACCCAGCCCAGAGGCATTTATGAGTAACAACCTCGACCAGCTCACCGATTGGTTGAAAGACCACAAGATCACAGAAGTCGAATGCATGATTGGCGACCTGACCGGTATCACCCGGGGCAAGATCTCGCCGACCAACAAGTTCATCGCCGAAAAAGGCATGCGCCTGCCCGAGAGCGTTCTGTTGCAGACCGTGACCGGCGACTATGTCGAAGACGACATCTATTACGAATTGCTCGACCCGGCAGACATCGACATGATCTGCCGCCCCGACAAGAACGCGGTGTTCCTGGTGCCCTGGGCCATCGAGCCGACCGCCCAGGTGATCCACGACACCTACGACAAGCAAGGCAACCCGATCGAGCTGTCGCCGCGCAACGTGCTCAAGAAAGTCCTCAAGCTCTACGCCGACAAAGGCTGGCAGCCCATCGTGGCGCCGGAGATGGAGTTCTACCTGACCAAACGCTGCGAAGACCCGGACTTCCCGCTGCAACCGCCGATCGGTCGGTCCGGGCGCCCGGAGACCGGCCGCCAATCCTTCTCTATAGAAGCCGCCAACGAATTCGACCCGCTGTTCGAAGACGTCTACGACTGGTGCGAGCTGCAGGAGCTGGACCTCGACACCCTGATCCATGAAGACGGCACGGCGCAGATGGAAATCAACTTCCGTCACGGCGATGCCCTGTCCCTGGCCGACCAGATCCTGGTATTCAAGCGCACCATGCGTGAAGCCGCGCTCAAGCACGACGTGGCGGCCACCTTCATGGCCAAGCCGATGACCGGCGAGCCCGGCAGCGCCATGCACCTGCACCAGAGCATCATCGACATCGCCACCGGCAAGAACGTCTTCTCCAATGAAGACGGGACCATGAGCCAGCTGTTCCTCAACCACATTGGCGGCCTGCAGAAGTTCATCCCTGAGTTGCTGCCGCTGTTTGCCCCCAACGTGAACTCGTTCCGTCGCTTCCTGCCGGACACCTCGGCGCCGGTGAACGTGGAGTGGGGCGAAGAAAACCGCACCGTCGGCCTGCGCGTACCGGATGCCGGCCCGCAGAACCGTCGCGTGGAAAACCGCCTGCCGGGCGCCGACGCCAACCCGTACTTGGCGATTGCCGCCAGCCTGCTGTGTGGCTACATCGGCATGGTCGAAGGCCATAACCCCAGCGCCCCGGTAGTGGGTCGTGGTTACGAGCGCCGCAACCTGCGCCTGCCGTTGACCATCGAAGACGCCCTGGAGCGCATGGAAAACAGCAAGACCATCGAGAAATACCTGGGTCAGAAATTCATCACAGGCTACGTCGCGGTCAAGCGGGCCGAGCATGAAAACTTCAAGCGCGTGATCAGTTCGTGGGAGCGGGAATTCCTGCTCTTCGCCGTCTGATGCGCCGGGCGCACGGGGCAACCCGCGCGCCCTTCACTGAAAAGTCTAGGAGATTGGTATGTCCAGCAACAACCCGCAAACCCGTGAATGGCAAGCCTTGAGCAGTGATCACCACCTGGCGCCGTTCAGCGACTTCAAGCAATTGAAAGAGAAAGGCCCACGGATCATCACCAAAGCCCACGGCGTTTACCTGTGGGACAGCGAAGGCAACAAGATCCTCGACGGCATGGCCGGCCTGTGGTGCGTGGCGATCGGTTACGGTCGCGATGAACTGGCCGACGCCGCCGCCAGGCAAATGAAAGAACTGCCGTACTACAACCTGTTCTTCCAGACCGCTCACCCGCCGGTGCTGGAGCTGGCCAAGGCGATTTCCGACATCGCGCCTGCCGGCATGAACCACGTGTTCTTCACCGGCTCCGGCTCCGAAGGCAACGACACTATGTTGCGCATGGTCCGCCACTATTGGGCGATCAAGGGCCAGCCGAACAAGAAAACCATCATCAGCCGCAAGAATGGCTACCACGGCTCCACCGTGGCTGGCGCCAGCCTGGGCGGCATGACCTATATGCATGAACAGGGCGACTTGCCGATCCCGGGCATCGTCCATATCGCCCAGCCGTACTGGTTCGGCGAAGGCGGCGACATGAGCCCCGAAGAGTTCGGGGTCTGGGCCGCCAACCAACTGGAAGAGAAGATCCTGGAACTGGGTGTGGACAACGTCGGTGCCTTTATTGCCGAGCCGATCCAGGGCGCCGGTGGCGTGATCGTGCCGCCGGACAGCTACTGGCCGCGCATCAAGGAAATCCTCGCCAAGTACGACATCCTGTTTGTGGCCGACGAAGTGATTTGCGGTTTCGGCCGTACCGGTGAGTGGTTCGGTAGCGATTTCTACGACCTCAAGCCCCACATGATGACCATCGCCAAGGGCCTGACCTCGGGCTACATCCCCATGGGTGGCCTGATCGTGCGCGACGACGTGGTGGCCGTGCTCAACGAAGGCGGTGATTTCAACCACGGTTTCACCTACTCCGGTCACCCGGTGGCCGCGGCCGTGGCCCTGGAAAACATCCGCATCATGCGCGATGAAACAATCGTTAACCGCGTCCACGACGAAACGGCACCGTATTTGCAGAAACGTCTGCGGGAGCTGGCGGATCACCCGTTGGTGGGTGAGGTGCGCGGTGTCGGCATGCTCGGTGCAATTGAGCTGGTTCAGGACAAGGCGACGCGCAAGCGTTACGAGGGCCGTGGTGTCGGCATGATCTGCCGAACCTTCTGCTTCGAGAATGGCCTGATCATGCGCGCCGTGGGCGACACCATGATCATTTCACCGCCTCTGGTGATCAGCAAGGCTGAAATCGACGAGCTGGTGACCAAGGCTCGTCATTGCCTGGACCTGACTTTGGCGGCATTGCAGGGCTAAGTGCTAGGCTCAGTGCGCAGCGCACTGGGCAGTTATAAATGTGGGGGGCTTTGGTTGAAAGCCGGCCCCTGAACTTGCCAGACTGTCGCCCTGTTTTGTTGCCCTCTGCAAGGGCCGCGAAACGAAAAAAGAACGTGGCCCAAAAAAGAAAAAATTGGAGCATCACCAAATGAAGGCATTAGGTTTGAAGAACGCTGGCAAGACCCTCCTTGCCTTGTCCCTGATGGGCGCAATGGCGGGCGCGGTCCAGGCAGACGATAAAGTGCTGCACGTCTACAACTGGTCCGACTACATTGCACCGGACACCATCGCCAACTTTGAAAAAGAGTCGGGCATCAAGGTGGTGTACGACGTTTTTGACAGCAACGAGACACTTGAAGCCAAGCTGCTGGCAGGCAAGTCCGGCTACGACATCGTCGTACCGTCGAACAACTTCCTCGCCAAGCAGATCAAGGCCGGTGTCTACCAGGAGCTGGACAAGTCCAAGCTGCCCAATTACGGCAACCTGAACACCTCCCTGCTTAAAGCCGTGTCGGTCAGCGACCCGGACAACAAGCACGCTTTCCCGTACATGTGGGGTTCGATCGGCATCGGCTACAACCCGGACAAGGTCAAGGCCGCGCTGGGCGTGGACAAGATCGATTCGTGGGACGTGCTGCTCAAGCCTGAAAACATCGCCAAGCTCAAAAGCTGCGGCGTGAGCTTCCTCGACTCGCCGACCGAAATGCTGCCGATCGCGCTGCATTACCTGGGCCTGCCAACCGACAGCCAGAAGAAGGCAGACCTCAAGCAAGCCGAAGACCTGTTCCTGAAAATCCGTCCTTCGATTGGCTACTTCCACTCGTCCAAGTACATCTCCGACCTGGCCAACGGCAACATCTGCGTCGCCGTGGGTTACTCGGGTGACATCCAGCAGGCCAAGTCCCGCGCGGCTGAAGCCGGTGGCAAGGTGAAAGTTGCCTACGACATTCCGAAAGAAGGCGCCGGTAGCTTCTTCGACATGGTCGCCATCCCTAAAGATGCCGAAAACGTCGACGCCGCTTATAAGTTCATGAACTACCTGCTCAAGCCGGAAGTCATGGCTTCGATCACCAACAGCGTGCGTTTCCCGAACGGTAACGAGAAGGCCACCGCACTGGTCGACAAAGACATCACCAATGACCCGGGCATCTACCCGCCAGCGGATGTGCAAGCCAAGCTCTACGCCATTGCGGACTTGCCGGCTGCCACCCAGCGTGAAATGACACGCAGCTGGACCAAGATCAAATCCGGTAAATAAACCGGCCTTCATTAACCACCGCGCGCCCCGCGGTGGTTAATGAAACAAATAAATGACAGAAAGTTTTGCCGGATCGGTTTATCGAGGGTAAGTTGCGCGCCGGTTTTGTTGCCGGGCAACAACTTTGGGCCCAACTATTTAAGAGGACCTCCACTTGCCAATTTCTTTGTTTCGCCAAGCCTTGCTGGTAGGTGCAGGTCTCACGCTGGCTGTCAGCGTGCAGGCCGCACCGACCGTGCATATTTATAACTGGTCGGATTACATCGGTCCCGACACCCTGGCCAACTTCGAAAAGGCCACCGGCATCAAACCCGTGTATGACGTGTTTGATTCCAACGAAACCCTGGAAGGCAAGTTACTGGCCGGGCGTACCGGCTATGACGTGGTAGTGCCGTCCAACCACTTCCTTGGCAAGCAGATCAAGGCCGGGGCGTTCCAGAAACTCGATAAGTCGCTGCTGACTCATTACGCCAACCTGGACCCTGTGCTGCTCAAGCGCCTGGAGAAGAACGACCCGGGTAACCAGTACGCCGTGCCGTACCTGTGGGGTACCAACGGCATCGGTTACAACGTCGACAAAGTGAAGGAAGTGCTGGGTGTCGACAAGATCGACTCCTGGGCCGTGCTGTTCGAACCGGAAAACATGAAGAAGCTGGCCACCTGTGGTGTGTCGTTCATGGACTCGGCGGATGAAATGCTGCCGGCGGTGCTCAACTACATGGGCCTGGACCCTAACAGCACCAACCCTGAAGACTACAAGAAGGCCGAGGAAAAGCTGCTCAAAGTGCGGCCCTACGTGACCTATTTCCATTCTTCCAAATACATCTCGGACCTGGCCAACGGCAACATCTGCGTGGCCGCCGGGTTCTCCGGCGACGTGTTCCAGGCCAAGGCTCGCGCAAGCGAAGCGGGCAAAGGCGTGAACATCGCCTACGCAATTCCGAAGGAAGGCGGCAACCTGTGGTTTGACGTGCTGGCGATTCCCAAGGACGCCACCAACATCAAGGAAGCCCACGCCTTCATCAACTATTTACTGCAATCTGAGGTGATCGCCCAGGTCAGTGACACCGTCGGTTACGCCAACCCTAACCCAGGGGCGGACAAACTGATGGAGCAATCGATACGCACCGACGAAGCGGTTTACCCACCGCAGGCGGTTCTCGACCGGACATTCGTCAACTTCGAGCTACCCCCGAAAGTGCAACGTTTAATGACCCGTAGTTGGACCAAGGTCAAGACGGGCAAGTAAGGCTCAAACTATCCAAGGTTCGCCCGCCTCGGGCGAACTGCACTCTTTTTTTTGGGAGTTTCGTAAATGGCAGTTGCCTCCGGCGCCTATAAGAAAGCCCTCGAGGGCGACCAGACACCGAAAAAGGTGCTGGTCAAAATCGACCGGGTCACGAAGAAGTTCGACGAGACGATTGCCGTGGACGATGTGTCCCTGGAAATCAAGAAAGGCGAGATCTTCGCCTTGCTCGGCGGTTCGGGTTCGGGCAAGTCCACCCTGCTGCGCATGCTCGCAGGCTTCGAGCGCCCGACAGAAGGTCGGATTTACCTCGACGGCGTGGACATCACCGATATGCCGCCCTACGAGCGGCCGATCAACATGATGTTCCAGTCCTACGCCTTGTTCCCACACATGACCGTGGCGCAGAACATTGCGTTCGGCCTGCAACAGGACAAGATCCCCAAGGCCGAAGTCGATGCCCGCGTGGCCGAAATGCTCAAGCTGGTCCAGATGAGCCAGTACGCCAAGCGCAAGCCGCACCAGTTGTCCGGTGGCCAGCGTCAGCGGGTGGCGCTGGCCCGCTCCCTGGCCAAGCGCCCGAAACTGCTGCTGCTCGATGAGCCCATGGGCGCCCTCGACAAGAAGCTGCGTTCGCAGATGCAACTGGAACTGGTGGAGATCATCGAGCGCGTCGGCGTGACCTGCGTGATGGTGACGCACGACCAGGAAGAGGCCATGACCATGGCCGAGCGCATCGCGATCATGCACCTGGGCTGGATCGCCCAGATCGGCAGCCCGATCGACATCTACGAGACGCCGACCAGCCGCCTGGTGTGCGAATTCATCGGTAACGTCAACATCTTCGACACCCAGGTGGTGGATGACGCCGAAGGTCACGCGGTGCTCAAGTGCCCGGACCTGGACCGTGACATCTACGTGGGCTACGGCATCGCCACCTCGGTGGAAGACAAGTCGGTGACCTACGCCATCCGCCCGGAAAAACTGCTGGTCACCACCGAAATGCCGACCTGCGAACACAACTGGTCCAGCGGCAAGGTGCACGACATCGCCTACCTGGGCGGCCACTCGGTGTTCTACGTCGAGCTGCCAAGCGGCAAGCTGGTGCAGTCCTTCGTCGCCAACGCCGAACGCCGTGGCCAGCGCCCAACCTGGGGTGACCAGGTGTACGTGTGGTGGGAAGACGATAGCGGCGTGGTACTGCGCACATGAACATGAAGAAGCTCAAGCGGCGCTTGCACCGCATCGTCCCCAGCGGCAAGCAGGTGGTCATCGGGATTCCGTTCCTGTGGCTGTTCCTGTTTTTCGCCCTGCCGTTCTTCATCGTCCTGAAAATCAGCTTCGCCGAAGCCGACGTGGCGATCCCGCCGTACACCGAGATCTACACCTACGTCGAGCAGAAGCTGCAGGTGGTGCTGAACCTGGCCAACTACAGTTTGCTGGCAGGTGATGAGCTGTACATCGCGGCTTACCTGGGCTCGCTGAAGATGGCGTTCTTCAGCACACTGTTGTGCCTGCTGATCGGCTATCCGATGGCCTATGCCATTGCCACCGCGCGCAAAGAGATGCAGACCGTGCTGGTGCTGCTGATCATGATGCCGACCTGGACCGCGATCCTGATCCGCGTGTATGCGTGGATGGGCATCCTCAGCAACAACGGCCTGCTCAATGGCTTCCTGATGTCCATGGGGCTGATCAACGAACCGCTGCAGATCCTCAACACCAACATCGCGGTGTATATCGGCGTGGTCTATTCGTACCTGCCGTTCATGATCCTGCCGCTGTACGCCAACCTGGTGAAGCATGACCAGAGCCTGCTGGAAGCCGCATCGGACCTGGGTTCGAGCACCTTCAACAGCTTCTGGAAAATCACCGTGCCGCTGTCCAAGAACGGCATCATCGCCGGCTGCATGCTGGTGTTTATCCCGGTGGTGGGCGAGTTCGTGATCCCGGAACTGCTCGGCGGCCCGGAAACCCTGATGATCGGTAAAGTGTTGTGGCAAGAATTCTTCAACAACCGTGACTGGCCGGTGGCGTCTGCCCTGGCGGTGGTGATGCTGGCGATCCTGATCGTGCCCATCATTCTGTTTAACCGCAGCCAAGCCAAAGAGATGGAGGGCAAGATATGAAGCGCGTCAGTTTCTCAAGCTTCATGCTGGTGGCGGGGTTGTTGTTCATCTACCTGCCGATGCTGATCCTGGTGATCTACTCGTTCAACGAATCCAAGCTGGTGACGGTGTGGGGCGGTTGGTCGATCAAGTGGTACGTGGGCCTGCTGGACAACACCCAGTTGATGGGCTCGGTGGCACGTTCCCTGGAAATCGCCTGCTACACGGCGGTGGCCGCCGTGGCGCTGGGTACGTTGGCGGCGTTTGTGCTGACGCGCATCAGCCAGTTCAAGGGCCGCACGCTGTTCGGCGGCCTGGTGACCGCGCCGTTGGTGATGCCGGAAGTGATCACCGGTCTGTCGCTGCTGCTGCTGTTCGTGGCCATGGCGCAGATGATCGGCTGGCCCCAGGAGCGTGGCATCGTCACCATCTGGATCGCCCACACCACGTTCTGTGCCGCTTATGTGGCGGTGGTGGTATCGGCGCGCCTGCGTGAGCTGGACCTGTCGATCGAAGAAGCGGCGATGGACCTGGGTGCACGGCCGTGGAAGGTGTTCTTCCTGATCACCATCCCGATGATCGCGCCGTCGCTGGCGGCGGGCGGCATGATGTCGTTCGCACTGTCCCTGGATGACCTGGTACTGGCCAGCTTCGTCTCGGGACCGGGTTCGACGACGTTGCCGATGGAAGTGTTCTCGGCCGTGCGCCTTGGGGTTAAACCCGAGATCAACGCCGTGGCCAGCCTGATTCTGCTGGCAGTGTCGTTGGTGACCTTCCTGGTGTGGTTCTTCAGCCGGCGTGCCGAAGAGATGCGCAAGAAGGCCATCCAGCAGGCGATTGAAGAAGCCGCCGCCGATGGCTGGCAGCAGCCGGACAAGCGTCGGGCTCCAGCGCCGGTCTAAATGTGGGAGGGGGCTTGCTCCCGATGGCGGTGGGTCAGTCAATAGATGCAGTGACTGACACTCAGCTATCGGGGGCAAGCCCTTCCCACATTTGATCGCATTTCAACTCCGCTACGCCAACCACGGCGACTTGCGAATCACCTCGACAAAATTCATTGGCTTGAACCCCGGTTCCTGATCCACCAGCACATCGGTCTTCACGTTGCCGAACGTGGTCTGCGGGCGATGGCGCAAGCCGTCGGCAAACGCGCAGATGATGCACTCCTTGAACCCTTCACCGCGTGGATGCGCATGCACCACGGCTTCGCGCTGCACGCTGCTGAACGCGGCGTAGTCCATGCCCAGCACGTCCATTTCCACACCGGCGGTCACCAGTGCCACGGTCGGGCGCAGGTGTTGCGGCACGCCCGGCGTGGTGTGCAGGGCGATGGACAGCCACACCTGTTCGATATCGTCGTCGCTCAGCCCGTAAGGCTTGAGGAAGGCCGCGGCGGCGTTGGCGCCGTCCACTTCGAAGCGCTGGTCATCACTGCGATGGCCTGCCACCAGGCCCAGGTCATGGAACATGGCGCCGACGTAGAGCAGCTCCGGGTTGTAGGCCAGTTGCTTGCGCTCACCGCTCAATGCGCCGAACAGGAACACCCGGCGGGAGTGGTGGTAGAGCAGGTCGGATTCGATGTCGCGGATGTAGTCGGTGGTGGCTTTGGCCAGGGCGCTGTCCGGGATCTTGATACCGGCGATGGTGGTGGTCATGGTGGTTCTCCTCTGGAAAGCAGTCAGTTTGGTCGCTGGTCGGTGCAGCGAACATCGCGGTGAGGGCGCGATCCCGGCCAATGTGCCGACACATCGTGCCAAGCAGAAATCGACTAGGGTGTAGCGGGCGATATCACTCTGGAAGCCTGCGAAAATCCCAGTGTGGGAGGGGGCTTGCTCCCGATTGCTGAGTACCAGGCACTGCATCTGCTGACTGATACAGCGCCATCGGGAGCAAACCCCCTCCCACAGGGTTTGCATTTTATTCCGCTAGAAAAAGGTGTCTGTGAGCATGCACAAGACCGTCGCGATCCTGATCTTCCCCGGCGTCCAGTCACTGGATGTGACCGGTCCCATGGACGTGTTCTACGAGGCCAACCGCTTTCTGGTGCCCGAAGATCATTACCAGTTGGAAGTGATAGGTTTAGGCCACGGCACGATGGCGGCTTCCAATGGCCTGTCACTCCAGGCCCATAATCATTACAGCGAAGCCCTGCAGGCCTATGACCTGCTGCTGGTCGCGGGCGGCCCGCAGTTACCCTTCGAGGACTTCGGCGCTCCGTTCGATGATTGGCTGCGTGGCGCCACCGCCCGGGCGCGACGGTTTGGCTCAATCTGCAACGGGGCCTTCATGCTGGCGCGCGCCGGATTGCTGGACGGAAAAACCGTCACCACCCATTGGAACGACGCCGCCGACCTGGCGCGTCTGTGCCCCTCGGCCCAGATCGAAGCCGACCGCCTCTACGTACAGGATGGCAATCTCTACACCTCGGCGGGCGTCACGGCAGGCATCGACCTGTCGCTGTACCTGCTGGCCCAGGACCACGGCCCGGAAGTGGCGTTGAGCGTGGCCAAGCGCCTGGTGGTGTTCACCCAGCGCTCGGGTGGGCAGTCGCAGTTCAGCCCGTTCCTCACGCCCCACGCCGAAACCACCTCGGCGGTGGCGCTGGTGCAGTTATACGTATTGGCGAACCTGACGGGTGACCTGACCATCGCCGACCTGGCCAAGGCCGCCAACATGAGCGCGCGCAACTTCTCCCGGGTGTTTGCCCGTGAGGCGAGGATTACGCCAGCGGAGTTTGTCGAACGGGCGCGGGTGGATGCGGCGCGGGTGATGCTCGAAAGCACGCATGCGCCGCTGAAGACCGTGGCCTACCAATGCGGGTTTCGCGATGCCCAGCACATGCGCAGCGTGTTCAACCGCCGGCTGGGCGTGACGCCGCAACAGTTCCGGCTCAATTTTGCGGCACCGGTCTAAGCCCCTTCCACAGGTTGACCGATTTCCAAGGGGCTATCGCGCCGGCAGCAGTTTCAGCGTGCTGCGGGTATTGGCCGTGACTTCCTCATCACTGAAATGCGCCTGCTCGTAACCCCCTTCGATATAGGTCTCGGCCTGGTCGCCATAGTGCTTGTCGAACGGCACGCCGCTTTGCCCCACCGGATTGATGGTGAGGGCGTGGGCCACGTCGGCAAAGTCGATCAGGCGGCGAGTGGACGGGCCGTAGGTCACTGGCCACGGCGCGGGGCCGATGACGGCCGACTGGTTGTTCGGCACTTCGTGGGTGCCGGGTGCCGGGAACGGGCCGACGTTGACGATCAGGTCCAAGGGTTTCTGTGAGCCCAGCGGATGACCGTGGGTCAGGGTATGAGCCTTGCCCCACTGCCATTGCGTCGGGTCATCGCCGAAGGTGGTCTTGAGGTGCGCGAGGCTGTTGTCCCAGGCCCGCTTGACGGTGTCGGCGCGCTTGCCGTCCCACCAGGGCGAGGCCGGGTCGGCAGCCAGGCGGGGCAGGGCGGCGTCGATCACGCGGGTGGTGAGTAGGGTCTTGAACATCCCGTCACCCAGCTTCGGGTGGAAGGCCGCGTCGGCGAGGTTGAACAGGAACTGGTTGAACAGCGTGGCGCTGGTGGAATCCAGTGGGTAGTCACCCTTCCAGCTGGCAAGCTGTTCCACCAGCTTCAACTGTGCCGGGTCCGTGACCACCTCACGCAGCACCGGTAACAGAGGCGCCAGCAGGCGCGGGCCGAAGGCGGTGGTGGTGCCCAGTTGCAGGGCCTGGCTGTTGATCACATCCCACTTCACGCTCTTGTCGCTCAACTGCGCGTTCAACTGCTGGCCACGGTCGGCGAGGTTGTAATAACCGGGGATTTCCATGCCGGTGGGCGACACCGGCTGGGCATTGGCCGAGACCACATAGCCACGCGCCGGGTTTTCTTCCTGGGGGTTGGCGCTGAAGGGGTAGAAGCCCAGCTTGTCGGCTTCGGCGGTGCTGCCGTCGAGGATAAACCCTGGGTTGGCACCTGCCGGGCGAATCGGCAACTGTGCCGCCGCCCACCAGCCGATATCGCCCCTGGCATTGGCCCACACGATATTCAGCCCCGGTGCCGACACTTTGGACGCCGCCGTACGGGCCTTGGCCAACGTGTCGGCGCGGTTGAGCTGGTAGAAACCTTCGAGGATCGGGTTCTGGGTGTCGAGGAACGCCCACCACATGGCAATTGGCGTCTTGCCGCCGTTGTCGCCGAGCACGTCATTGACGATCGGGCCGTGGGGTGACTGGCGCAGGGTGAGGCTGACCGGTGCCTGGCCTTTTACGGCGATCTGTTGCTCGCTGCGGGTCATGTCGACCCACTGGCCGTGGTACCAGACCTGGTTGGCGTTGTCCGGGTTGACCTTTTCGGCGATCAGGTCGAGGTCGTCGTTCTGGAACATGGTCAGGCTCCAGCCGAAATCCAGGTTGTGCCCCAGGAACGCCACGGGTACCAGCGCGTTGTGATAGCCATACAGCTCGAAGCCCGGCGCCGACAGCTGCGCCTCGTACCACACCGACGGCACCGAGAAGCGAATATGCGGGTCACCCGCCAGCAGCGGTTTGCCGCTCTTGGTGCGACTGCCACTGATGGCCCAGGCGTTGCTGCCCTCGAATTGCGGCAAGCCGTTGTCGGCCAACGCCTGCTCGCTCAGGGCGGCGAGGGCGCCGAGGGTTTTCCAGTCACTGTCGGCCAGGTTGAGGGCGCCCTTGGGTTGCCAGTCGAGGTCGAAGACGTTCAGGTAGTCGCTGCCCAGTTGGTCGCGGACGTAAGTCAGCAAGGGCTCGGTACGAAACGCAGCGGCAAAGCTGTAGGCCATGTACCCGGCGACGCTGATGGTGTCCTCGGCGGTAAACGCGCGCCTGGGGATGCCCAGTACGTCGAACTCCATCGGGCGGGCGTGGCTGTCCTGATACTGGTTGATCCCGTCCAGATAGGCTTGCAGGGCCTTCCAGTGCGCCGACTCATGGTCCTGCTGGGCCACGTAGGTGGCGGCGCGGTCACGAATGCGCAGGCTGCGGAACAACTTGTCGGTCTCCAGCAGCTTCGGTCCGAGCACCTCGGCCAGTTCGCCACGGGCCAGGCGGCGCATGATCTCCATCTGGAACAGGCGGTCCTGGGCATGCACGTAGCCCAGGGCGCGATACAGGTCGGTCTCGTTCTCGGCGCGAATATGCGGCACGCCACGGTCGTCGTAGCGCACGGTGACCGAGCCTTGCAGGTTGGCCAGTTCAACCGTGCCCTGGCGGGTGGGTTGCTTGCTGTAGACGTACCAGCCCGCACCGAGGCCGATCAGCACCAGCAGAACCGCAAGAACCTGCAGGACGCGCTTCATGAACATTCCTTACCAAGAGTGGGGTGGCGGGCTACTCATCTTTCGACCACGAACAATAGCAGCCCACCGCCAGGGTGTGCGTGGCGTTCACGTCTCGGCCGGCTTCAAGGGCTTTCAGGATCGGCTCGATAAAACTGTTATTGGAATTACACGTCAGCCCTTCGCTGTAGGGCCCGAAATACGCGAGCTTGCCGGTGCGGTCCCAGATGCCCACGGCGGGGCTGGCCGGCACCTCGCCGGCGCCGGGCAGGGCGGTGAGGGTTTTCATCTTGCGCAGGTTATCGGGCAACTGGCCGTGGCTGCCGGCTTTTTGCAGGGCATAGAACTCGACGCCCTGGGGCGCGTACTGCTCGATCAATTCGCCCAGGTGTTGCTGGTTGCCGACATTGCACGGGCAAGCCGGATCCCAGAAGTGCACCAGGCGGATCGGCCCGGGGCCTGCGAGTTCGGCGGGCAGTTGCAGGGCATCGCCGGAAAACACTGCCGTGTGTTCACTGAAAGCGCGCAGGTAGCGGCCCTGGAACCAGTCATACGCCGCCCACAGCACGCCGGCGCAGATGATCAGGATCAGGCTGGCGAACAGGGCGTTACGGTAAGGCTGTCGCATTCGGATCTATCCTCGCAGGTCGCGTAGCTTGCCATGCTTGTCCTGACAGATGAATATCGCAGCTCGATATTCATCTTCGCCGCAAGTCTGGAAGCCTTTATGCCTGTGACCTTTGACCCTGATCACCTTCGCGAAAGCCTGCGGCCCCTGGTGGATGCGCAACCGCTTTCAGCCGAAGCACGGGTCTACCAGCGTTTCTACGGACTGGACCTGAGTGCACGCAAAGTGCCGACAGTGAGTCGGCTGGGGCGTTTCGAGGTGGCTGGGTTCGAGGTGGTCGCCCAGGTGTGGTGGCCGCCCGTGCCGGTGGCGACGATGTTTATGTTCCACGGCTTCTACGACCATATGGGCCTGTATCGCCACGTGGTGGACTGGGCCCTGGACCAGGGCTTTGTGGTAATCGCCTGCGATTTGCCGGGCCATGGCTTATCCAGCGGCGCGCGCGCCAGCATCGATGATTTTGCCGTGTACCAGGATGTGGTGCAGGCACTGTTCGCCCAGGCCCAAGCGCTGCAATTGCCGCAGCCCTGGCACTTGTTCGGGCAAAGCACCGGCGGCGCGGTGGTGGTGGATCACTTGCTCAATCGGGGGGCCGACAGCCCCGCCCAGGGCAAGACCTTCCTGCTCTCACCGCTGGTGCGGCCGCGTGCGTGGGGATGGTCACAGGTCAGCTATTACCTGCTGCGCCCGTTCGTCAAAGGCATCGCCCGGCGTTTCAGCGAGAACACTCACGACCCGGCGTTCAAGCCGTTCCTGGAAGCCGACCCGCTGCAACCCCGCCAACTGCCCACCGCCTGGGTAGGTGCCCTGGCGCGCTGGATCAAACGCATCGAAGCCGCCCCGCGCAGCCCTCGGCGGCCGGTGATTGTGCAGGGTGAGGAAGACATGACGGTGGATTGGCAGCACAACTTGCAGGTGCTGCGGGGCAAGTTCGACCAGCCCGAGGTGTTGATGCTGCCGCGCGGCCGGCATCACTTGGCGAATGAGATTCCTGAGATTCGCGAAGAGTACTTCCGGTATTTGACGGACCATCTGAAATAACGCAGTCCAAATGTGGGAGGGGGCAAGCCCCCACATTTTATTACTGCGTCAGGCTTGAAGTGCTCTGGCCGACTGCCAGACCTGCGCGAATCGCCGCCAGCGCCGCCTGGTAATACGCCTTACCTTCCGGTGACTCCGCAAACGTCGCGAACTCTTCCAGCTCCGGGTCGGACAAATCCCGATAGACGTAGAGCAGAGTGTTGTTCAGGTCATTGCCAATCTGTTGCATCAGCCGCTCACGCTGGCCATTCAGCATGCCTTGGGCCTGGCCGCCACCCAGCAGGCCGGGGATCATCTGGCTCAAGCTGTCGGCGGCCACGCCGGCGATCGCCAGGCTCACTTCCGCCCCGGCTTCGCGGGCGGGCAAGGCCTGGGCCAGGTGGCCGATGATCAGGCTGCGAGTGGCGTCAGCCTCGATGTGCGGCAGGCCTTGGGCGTTTTTTGCCAACTGGTCGCGGCGCGTGGCCAGCAACTCGGCCGCAACGACCTTGCGGCCCAGGGGCGATTGGAAAAACGCCAGGGCCGGCGCAGGGTCCGCCAGGTGCTTGCGTAACTGGGCTTCGGCGCGCTGGTCCATGGCCTGGGCGGCAAAGCGCTTGTTGCTGTTGTCCACCAGCGCCTGGTACACCGCCGGCGGCAGGCTGTTACGGTAGCGTTGCTGGGCAGCACTGAGGGCGTCATTGAAATGCGCACGTTGTTCGGCCCAGCCGGCGACCTTGTACAACTGGTCATGGCCGTCTGCCCAGGCGGGCAAAACGCAGAACATCAGCAAGGAAAAAAACAAACGACGCATATGGACTCCTGTCAGTCGGCCACTATTGTCCGTGTCGGGCGTAGGATTTGTCGAGAAGTCCTATCAGTCAGCTGACTAAAGTGTATTCAGACGCTCGGCGGCTCTGTCGGATTCACAGGCGTATGGATACTATGCGCGCCATGCAAATACCCCTCGATCACCCCCTGCTGCAACGCATCGTCGATGACCTGGCCGAAAAAGGCTGGTCGCAGCAGAACGGCTTCCTGCCCCAGGCTCTGACCCTGGAACTGGCGGCTGAGTGCCGTAAACGTGCGGCCGAGGGTGAACTGGCCCCGGCGGCAGTGGGGCGCGGGCCGGCCCAGGAGATTCGCGAGGGTATTCGCGGCGACCATATCCAGTGGCTGGAGGAGGGCGACGCGGCGGTCTGTGACAGCTATATGGCGTTGATGGACACGCTGCGCCTGGCGATGAACCGTGGTTTGTTCCTCGGCCTTGAGGATTTCGAAAGCCACTTCGCGATGTATCCCCCCGGCGCGTTTTACCTCAGGCACCTGGACCGGTTCCGCGACGATGATCGGCGCATGGTTTCGGCGGTGATCTACTTGAACGACGCCTGGTTGCCCGAGCACGGTGGCCAGTTGCGTATGTACCTCAAGGACGGCGTCGAATACGACGTGGTGCCCAGCGGTGGATGCCTGGTGGTGTTCCTGTCGGGCGAAGTGCCCCACGAAGTCATGCCGGCTACGCGCGAGCGCCTGTCTCTCACCGGCTGGTTTCGTCGGCGCGGCAACGAGCCGTTCTAACCATGCAAAAGATTCTGATCAGCCGCTGCCTGCTTGGCCACAAGGTGCGCTACGACGGTGGGGCCAGCGGGCCGTTCGATCAACTGGCGGCGTGGCAGGCTGAAGGGCGCGTGGTTGCGATCTGCCCGGAAGTGTCGGGCGGTCTGCCGACGCCCAGGCCCTCTGCCGAGATTCCAGGTGGGCAGGGCATCGATGTGTGGGAAGGCCGCGCCCAAGTGTTGACGGCCGAGGGCGAAGACTTCAGCGCCGCCTTCCTCGACGGCGCCCGGCAAGCCTTGGCGTTGGTGCAGCGCCATCACATCCGCATCGCCATTCTCAAGGCCAATAGCCCGTCCTGCGGCAACCTGCTGACCTATGACGGTACTTTCACCGGTGTCAAGGTCAGTGGCGAGGGCGTCACGGCGGCGCTGCTCAAGCGCCATGGCGTGCAGGTGTTCAGTGAGCTGGAGTTGCCTGCGGCGGCACTGGCGTTGGCGCGCCTGTAGGGGCCTGGTCCTCGAACCACTTCTGGGACAGTGCCTTTAATCGGCCATCGTCCTTCACCCGCTTCAACGCCCCGTCCAGGCTGGTCTTGAAGGCCGGGTTGCCCTTCTGGAACGGGATCGCCAGTTCAGGCTTGTCGTGATAAGCCTCGCTGAAATCGAACTGATCCTTAAGCTCGGCAGTCATAGCGACATGGTTGATGGCCACATCGTATTTGCCGGTTGAGACCCCCGGCAGCATGTCGGCATCGTCGGTGGTGATAAACGAGGGGCGCACGTCCATTTCCTTTGCCAGCAGTTCACCCAGCTCGACTTCAAAGCCGGTGAGTTTGTCGCCTTCCTTGAAATTGTACGGTGGTGTGTTGGCTTCAAGGGCGATGCGGAGTTCGCCGCGATCGTTTACATCGTCGATCAGTTCGGCATGAGCCAGGGGGCTCAGAAGGGGCAGCAACAGTAACAGGCCAGGCGAAAAGCGCATGGTCACTCCTAAAGAATTCGAATGTGCGAGGCGCCGTTCAGCATCGCTTTGCTATGGTGGTGAGTGCCTTGGACAGCAATTTGTCGCGAAGTTGTCAGAACCCTACAGATTTCATGGAAAAACTGGAGAAGCGAATGAAAGCCCTATTGTCCCGTGCAACCATTGCCAGCCTGCTGCTGGGTGCCTCGATGTTGGCGAATGCCGCCGATGTTCCGCGTACCCCCGCGCCCAAGGGGGCTGAGGTGTTTATCGTCTCGCCCAAGGATGGCGCGACCGTCGACAAAACCTTCACCGTCAAATTCGGCGTCAAGGGCCTGGACCTTGAGCCTATCGACAAGCAAGTACCAAACGCCGGCCACCATCATCTGCTGGTAGACCAGGATGTACAGTCGCTGAAGGCTGATGAGGCCATCCCAGCCACCGCCACGTCGATTCACTTCGGTAAGGCGCAGACTGAAACCGAACTGACCCTGGCTCCAGGCAAGCACACCCTGCAACTGGTCGCAGGCGACAACGTGCATCGCCAATTCGAGCCCACTGTAGCCTCGAAAGTGATCACGGTTAACGTCAAGTAAGATTTGTTCAGACAAAAAAATGGGAGGCCCCTGCGGGTCTCCCATTTTTTGTGCAGCGTGTGCAGCGTTAGAACAACACGCGGCTACGGATAGTGCCGTTGATGTGCTGCAGCTTCTCTTGCGCCAGGTCCGAGTACTCGGCGTCGACGTCGATCACCACGTAGCCGACCTTCTCGTTGGTCTGCAGGAACTGACCGGAGATGTTGATGCCGTTTTCCGCGAACACCTTGTTGATCTCCATCATCACCCCAGGGATGTTCTGGTGGATGTGCAGCAGGCGGTGCTTGCCAGGGTGAGCCGGCAGGGCCACTTCCGGGAAGTTGACGGACGAGACCGAGGTACCGTTGTCGCTGTACTTGACCAGCTTCTCCGACACTTCCAGGCCGATGTTGGCTTGGGCTTCAGCGGTGGAGCCGCCGATGTGCGGGGTCAGGATCACGTTGTCCAGGCCACGCAGCGGGCTTTCGAAGATGTCGTCGTTGGAGCGTGGCTCCACCGGGAACACGTCGATTGCGGCGCCGATCAGGTGCTTGTCCTTGATCGCGTCGGCCAGGGCGTCCAGCTCGACCACGGTGCCCCGTGCAGCGTTGATCAGGATGCCGCCTTTCTTGATGGCGCGGATTTCCTTCTCGCCGATCATCCACTGGGTCTCGGCGGTTTCCGGAACGTGCAGGGTGACGATGTCGGACATGCCCAGCAGCTCGGTCAGGCTCGACACCTGGGTGGCGTTGCCCAATGGCAGCTTGGTCAGGGTGTCGTAGAAGAACACCTGCATGCCGAGGCCTTCGGCCAGTACCGACAGTTGCGTGCCGATCGAGCCGTAACCGACGATACCCAGCTTCTTGCCCCGGATTTCGAAGGAGTTGGCCGCGCTCTTGATCCAGCCGCCACGGTGGCAGGAAGCGTTCTTCTCAGGGATACCGCGCAGCAGCAGGATGGCCTCGGCCAGCACCAGCTCCGCCACGGAACGGGTGTTGGAGTACGGGGCGTTGAACACTGCAATGCCGCGCTCGCGCGCTGCGTCGAGGTCGACCTGGTTGGTGCCGATGCAGAAACAGCCGACCGCCACGAGTTTCTTGGCGTGATCGAAGATCTCTTCGGTCAGCTGAGTACGGGAGCGAATGCCGATAAAGTGCGCGTCGGCGATCTTTTCCTTGAGCTGGGCTTCCGGCAGAGAACTGGTGATGTACTCAATGCTGGAGTACCCGGCGGCCTTCAGTACGTCGACGGCCGATGGGTGGACGCCTTCCAGAAGAAGGAACTTGATCTTGCTCTTATCGAGAGAAGTCTTGCTCATCTGCGTAAACCTGTATCCCGGAGAAAAATGGCAGGGAATCGAATAGCCGGATGTGCCCTGATTCACCAATACTGTTCCCGTTTGACGGCGTCTGTTGCCGTCATGCTGCGTTGCCGCTCCTCCCCATAGCCAGCTATGAGTCGTCGCGGCGCCTTGCCTGACGACAACAGCCACTCGTCAAACAGAAACGTATTGGTAAATCAGGGCACAGAGCTGACCCGGACGGCAGGAAAGCCGTCACCGCAGAAACGCCCTTGGGCTCTGTCCTGCGGGGGCGGTATGCTAGCATACGCGCCCCGCTAAACACCTATTCCTGCGACGTGAAGCGTTCTCAGGATGACCATGAATTGTTCGAGAGTTCTGTCGATGACCCATCCTGCCCTGATTGATGAGCTAAAGACCCTGGTTGAGCCCGGCAAAGTGCTGACCGACGCCGACTCCCTGGAGGCTTACGGCAAGGATTGGACCAAGCACTTCGCGCCCGCGCCGACCGCCATCGTGTTCCCCAAGACCACCGAGCAGGTGCAGGCCATCGTCCGTTGGGCCAATGCGCACAAGGTGGCGCTGGTGCCATCCGGTGGTCGTACCGGCCTGTCGGCTGCTGCCGTGGCGGCCAATGGCGAAGTGGTCGTCTCGTTCGATTATATGAACCAGATCCTCGACGTGAACCTCACCGACCGCACCGCCGTGTGCCAGCCGGGCGTGGTCACCAAGCAATTGCAGAACGTCGCCGAAGAAAAAGGCCTGTACTACCCGGTAGACTTCGCGTCGTCCGGTTCCAGCCAGATTGGCGGCAATATCGGCACCAATGCCGGCGGAATCAAGGTCATTCGCTACGGTATGACCCGCAACTGGGTGGCTGGCATGAAGGTCGTCACCGGCAAGGGTGATGTGCTGGAGCTGAACCGCGATCTGATCAAGAACGCCACCGGCTATGACATGCGCCAACTGTTTATCGGCGCCGAAGGCACCCTGGGCTTTGTGGTCGAAGCCACCATGCGCCTGGACCGTGCGCCGAAAAACCTCACCGCGATGGTGCTCGGCACCACCGATTTCGACTCGATCATGCCGGTGCTGCACGCCTTCCAGGGCAAGCTGGACCTGACCGCCTTCGAGTTCTTCTCCGACAAGGCCTTGGCCAAAGTCCTCGGTCGTGGCGATGTGCCGGCGCCGTTCGAAACCGAGTGCCCGTTCTACGCGCTGCTGGAATTCGAAGCCACCACCGAAGAAGTCGCCAACCACGCCCTGGAAACCTTCGAGCACTGCGTCGAGCAGGGCTGGGTGCTGGACGGCGTGATGAGCCAGAGCGAAACCCAGTTGCATAACCTGTGGAAACTGCGCGAGTACATCTCCGAGACCATTTCCCACTGGACGCCGTACAAGAACGATATTTCGGTCACAGTCTCCAAAGTTCCGGCGTTCTTGAAGGAAATTGACGCTATCGTCGGCGAACACTACCCGGACTTCGAAATTGTCTGGTTCGGCCATATCGGCGACGGCAACCTGCACCTGAACATCCTCAAGCCGGAAAACCTGAGCAAGGATGAGTTCTTCGCCAAGTGCGCCACGGTGAACAAGTGGGTGTTCGAAACCGTTCAGAAGTACAACGGCTCGATCTCCGCCGAACACGGCGTGGGCATGACCAAGCGTGATTACCTGACTTACAGCCGTTCGCCGGTTGAGATCGAATACATGAAAGCAGTGAAGGCGGTGTTCGACCCGAACGGGATCATGAACCCTGGCAAGATTTTCGCGGTTTAACCGCCCCCGAAGGAGTCGTTTCATGAGCTACCAGCACAAGTATGTCGACGGCACCAATATCCACTTTCCTGTCGGTAAAGTGGTGTGTATTGGGCGTAACTACGCCGAACATGCCAAGGAACTGGACAACCCGGTGCCGACCGAGCCGTTGCTGTTCATCAAGCCGGGCAGTTGCGTCGTCCCGCTGGAAGGCGGTTTCAGCATTCCGACCGAGCGCGGTTCGGTGCACTACGAGGCGGAAATCGCGGTGCTGATCGGCAAGCCGCTGTCGAACAAGCCCAGCCGTGAAGAGGTGCTGGACGCCATCTCCGGTTTCGCCCCGGCCCTGGATCTGACCCTGCGCGACAAGCAATCCGAGCTGAAAGCCAAGGGCCTGCCGTGGGAAATCGCCAAGTCCTTCGACGGCGCGGCGGTGATTGCGCCGTTCGTGGTCGGCAGCACCTTCGCGGACGTGACCGATATTGGCATTCGCCTGACCATCAATGGCGAAGTGCGCCAGGACGGCAACAGCGCGAGCATGCTCAACCCGATCGTGCCGATGATCCAGTACATGGCCGGCTGCTTCTCGCTGCAGGCCGGCGACGTGATCCTCACCGGCACCCCGGCCGGCGTGGGCCCATTGAATGTGGGTGATGACCTGGTGTTGGAATTGACCGGCGTGAATCGTTTCGAAAGCAGCGTTCGATAAGCACCTGATGTGGAAGGGGGCTTGCCCTAATGCCAGTCAGTTAAGGCTTTTTGTAGGAGCGAGCTTGCTCGCGAAAAACTCACAGGCGCCGCGTTCATTCAGGAAGCACGCGTTATCGTTGACGTTTTTCGCGAGCAAGCTCGCTCCTACAGGAGGCGATGTACGCTTAACTGACTGGCATTAGGGCTTGCCCCCTTCCACATTGGGTCCGAATCCATCTCGTGCATCGGCTTTTGCATTTTTTTCACACCCCATCCGGATAATCCTCAGCCTCCTGCGCGCGGGTCCATTGATCCTGTGCTATCACCTACCGCTGACTTTCCGGAAAAGCACCCAATGGCCGTGTCCCTGCCTTCCGCCACACCCAAGCCGCGCTCTCGCTTTGCCTTGCGCTGGTATTCCTGGCTATTTCTGGCGGGTGCCATCGTGTACGGCATTTCCTGGGCCATGCATTGGGACGATCGCGGCGTGCTGTGGCTGTTGGAGGGCTTTGAAACGCCCGCCGAGCGCAGCGAAAGTGTGTGGTTGCCTGACTATCACGTTGTCATCGACGCCAAGGTTTTGCCGGGCATGGAGAAAGACGAAGCCTCGGACGTCTCCTATAACCCGCAGACCAAAACCCTGTTTTCCGTCATGGGTAAAAACCCGTTCCTGGTCGAGCTGAGCCTGCAAGGCGATGTATTGCGCAAGATGCCGCTCAATGGCTGGGACAACCCGGAAGGCGTGACCGTGATGGAAAATGGCCTGATGGCCGTGGTCGACGAACGCCAGCACAACCTGACCATCGTCAAGATCGACGCTGCCACCCAGCAATTGAACAAGGCCGACTTCCCGAGCTATGACCTGGGCCCGTCCAAGGATCAGAACAAAGCGTTCGAGGGGCTTACCTGGGACAAGCGCAATCAGCAATTTGTGCTGGGAGAAGAGCGGCCGCCGGCGTTGTTCACCTGGAAAAGCGACGGCAGCCAGACCCTTGTCGGCGATAAACAGAAACTGGCCAGCAAAGAGCTGGACATGCGCAACCTTTCGGCCCTGGCCATCGACCCGCGCACCGGCCATCTGCTGGTGTTATCGGCCGACTCCCACTTGTTGCTGGAGTTGGATGAGAAGGGTGAACAAGTCAGCTTCATGACCCTGCTCGGTGGCTTCAACGGCCTCAAGAACACCATCCCCCGTGCGGAGGGGGTAACGATGGATGAGGACGGCACGCTTTATATGGTCAGTGAGCCAAACCTGTTCTATCGTTTCGAAAAGCAGAAATAACAGACGAATCACGTCGGATATTTCTCTATTAGCGGCATTCGCCAGACACCGGGGCGCGTTTAAGTTTAAATTCAGACAGGCGTGATATTCATTCGCCACTTTTGACTTTGAGCACCGCCCGATGCGTCGATTTGCCCGCCCCAAACCCATTCTTTTTATGCTGGTGTTGATCGCCCTGGTCAGCGCCGGGGCTGTTGCGCAGCATTTTCGCCTGTTCGAGCGCGCCTGGTTCAACTGGCAGGCCTGGCGTCAGCCGGCGGACGAGCGCTCCATCGGCCTGGCGGATTACCGAGTGACCCTTGAAGCCCAGGTTATCGAAGGGCTCGACGACGATGTCTCGGCCCTCACCTACGATCCGGTACGCAAGAGCCTGTTTACCGTCACCAATAAAAACGCCGAGCTGATCGAGCTGTCCCTTGAGGGCAAGATCCTGCGACGCATCCCGTTGGTGGGGTTTGGTGATGCCGAGGCGGTGGAATTTATCAGCGACAACATCTATGTCATCACCGACGAGCGCCAGCAGCGGTTGATCAAGGTGCATGTGGACGACGATACCCAATTCCTCGACGCCGCCGATGCGGAACAGATGACCCTGGGCCTGCATGTCGGGGGCAACAAGGGGTTTGAGGGGTTGGCCTATGACTCGGTGGGCAAGCGCCTGTTCGTGGCCAAGGAACGCGACCCGATGCTGATCTACGAGGTCCACGGCTTTCCCCATTTCAAACCGGAAAAAACCTACTCGGTGCACGTGATCAACAACCCCAAGCGCGATGCCGGGTTGTTTGTACGCGACCTGTCGAGCCTGCAATACGACGAGCGCAGCGGTCATTTGCTGGCGCTGTCGGATGAGTCGTTCCTGGTGCTGGAGCTGGACATCGACGGTCGCCCATTGAGCAGCCTGTCTCTGCTCAATGGACGCCATGGCCTGAAAAAACGGGTGCCCCAGGCCGAAGGAATCGCCATGGATGACGAGGGTACGTTGTACCTGGTCAGCGAGCCGAACCTGTTTTATGTGTTCAAGAAACCCAATCCCTGAGACACATTGGGTTTTGCATCAGGCTTTAAGGGTTTTCACGCCTTCGGAAGTGCCCAGCAGCAGCACATCCGCCGGACGCGCAGCGAACAGGCCATTGGTGACCACGCCGACGATGGCGTTGATCTGGGTCTCAAGCTCCACCGGGTGGGTGATCTGCATATTGAACACGTCGAGGATAATGTTGCCGTTGTCGGTCAACACGCCTTCGCGGTACACCGGATCGCCACCGAGCTTTACCAGTTCGCGGGCTACGTGGCTGCGAGCCATCGGGATGACTTCCACCGGCAGCGGGAACGCGCCGAGCACCGGTACCAGCTTGCTGGCGTCGGCGATGCAGATAAAGGTCTTGGCCACCGCCGCGACGATCTTCTCGCGGGTCAGGGCTGCACCGCCGCCCTTGATCAGGTTCAGGTGTTCGTCGCTTTCATCGGCGCCGTCGACGTAGAACTCCAGGTCGCTCACGGTGTTGAGTTCGTACACCGGAATGCCATGGCCCTTGAGACGCGCGGCGGTGGCTTCGGAACTGGCCACGGCGCCGTCGAATGCGCCTTTGTGCCGGGCCAGCGCATCGATAAAGCAGTTGGCGGTGGAGCCGGTGCCGACACCGACGATGCTCTTGTCGTCGAGTTTGGGAAGGATTAAATCGACGGCGGCCTGGGCCACTGCCTGTTTGAGTTGATCCTGGGTCATGCGGGCTCCGGAACGGGCGGGGAGTTATCGAGGCGCGCGAGTATAACCCAACAAAACCTCCGGATTCGTGTGGTCGCCCGGCCAAACGCTGGGTTAGACTCCTTGGCCCTGCCCAACCCGCCCAGAGATTTCCGCCGATGCTTGAACAGTACGTCAAAAAGATCCTCACCTCGCGCGTCTATGACGTTGCCGTAGAAACCCCGCTGCAGACCGCCCGCCAGCTCTCCGAGCGGTTGGGCAACAAGGTCTGGCTCAAGCGTGAAGACCTGCAGCCGGTGTTCTCGTTCAAGATTCGCGGCGCGTACAACAAGCTGACTCAATTGACGGCTGAAGAGCGTGCACGCGGCGTGGTCACGGCCTCGGCGGGCAACCATGCCCAGGGCCTGGCCCTGGCGGCCAAGGTGCTGGGGGTCAAGGCCACGATCGTGATGCCCAAGACCACTCCGGAGATCAAGGTCGAAGGCGTGCGCTCCCGTGGCGGTAAAGTGGTGCTGCACGGCGATTCCTTCCCGGAAGCCCTGGCCTACTCGCTGAAGCTGGTCGACGAAAAAGGCTACGTCTACATTCACCCCTACGACGATCCGCACACCATTGCCGGGCAGGGTACCGTGGCGATGGAGATCCTGCGCCAGCACCCGGGGCCCCTGGACGCGATTTTCGTACCGGTGGGCGGCGGCGGGCTGATTGCGGGCATTGCGGCGTACGTGAAATACCTGCGCCCGGAGATCAAGATCATCGGCGTCGAACCGGACGACTCCAACTGCCTGCAAGCTGCCATGGCCGCCGGCGAGCGTGTGGTGCTGCCCACCGTGGGTATCTTTGCCGATGGCGTGGCAGTGGCGCAGATCGGCCAGCACACCTTCGACATCTGCAAACACTATGTGGATGAAGTGATCACCGTCAGCACCGATGAAATCTGTGCGGCGATCAAGGACATCTACGACGACACCCGCTCCATCACCGAGCCGGCCGGCGCGCTGGGTGTGGCGGGGATCAAGAAATACGTGGAGACCCGTGGCGTCACCGGCCAGACCCTGGTGGCCATCGACTCCGGCGCCAACGTCAACTTCGACCGCCTGCGCCATGTGGCCGAGCGCGCCGAGCTGGGTGAAGGCCGCGAAGCCATTATTGCCGTGACCATCCCTGAGAAACCGGGCAGCTTCAAGGCGTTCTGCGAGGCGGTGGGCAAGCGCCAGATCACCGAGTTCAACTACCGCTACCACTCCGGCAGCGAAGCGCACATCTTTGTCGGCGTGCAGACCCACCCGGAAAACGACCCGCGCAGTGCGCTGATCGCCAGCCTCACCGGCCAGGGTTTCCCGGTGCTGGACCTGACCGAGAACGAACTGGCCAAGTTGCACATCCGCCATATGGTCGGCGGGCATGCGGCCAAGGTCAGTGATGAAGTGGTGTTCCGTTTCGAATTCCCGGAACGTCCGGGGGCGCTGTTCAACTTTCTTAATAAATTGGGCGGACGCTGGAACATCTCGATGTTCCACTATCGCAACCACGGTGCCGCTGACGGCCGTGTGGTCGCCGGCCTGCAAGTGCCGGCGAACGAGCGCCATCTGGTACCGGCGGCCCTGGAGGCCATTGGCTACCCGTATTGGGATGAAAGCGATAACCCGGCCTACAAACTGTTTCTCGGTTGAGCGACTACGCTGATTGGGGCGGCCTTTAAGGAAAACGACATATGGAAACCCTGACCACCCTCAAAGTTATCCACATCGCCGCCACGGTGTTGCTGCTGCTCAGCGGCCTCGGCCTGGCGCTGTTGGCCTGGCGCAAGCGCAGCGACGGCCCGGCCGTGACTGTGCAACGCCCGTGGGCGTTCGTGTGGTTGCTGATGGGCGTTTGCATGGTCAGCATGCCGTTTACCGGCTGGTGGCTGGTGCACCTGGTCGGCTGGCCGCTGGGGCAGACCTGGATCCTGGGTTCCAGCATCCTCTACACCGTGGCCGCGCTGGCCTGGTTCTGGCTGGTGGCACGGCTTAACCGGCTGCGCAAAGGCGAGGGCGGCAGCTTGAATTTCACCTTGGTGCTGGCGGTGGTAAGCCTGGTGGGGTTTGTGGCGATTGCCGGGCTCATGGGCGCCAAGCCGGTGTGGTGAGCGGGGCAAGCCCGCTCACCACGGTTACTCGCTACGCAGGGTAATCACCGGCCAACCCCGCTTCTCGGCTTCAGCGCGCAGATTCGGATCCGGATCCACCGCCACCGGATGCGTCACCTGCTCCAACAGCGGCAGGTCATTCATCGAGTCGCTGTAGAAGTAACTGTCTTCCAGGCTGTAGCCAGTCTCTTCCAACCACCGATTCAAGCGCGTCACCTTGCCTTCACGAAAACACGGCACATCAGTGCTGCGCCCGGTGTAGCGGCCATTTTCCATCTCGCACTCGGTGGCGATCAGCGTCTCGACGCCCAGGCGTGCGGCAATTGGCGCGGTGACGAAACGGTTGGTGGCGGTGATGATCACCAGCTTGTCGCCAGCGGCGCGGTGCTTGGCCAGCAGTTCAGCAGCCAGGGGCAGCATGATCGGCTCGATGCAGTCGCGCATATAGTCGTTATGCCATTCGTCCAGCTGGGCCATCTCGGTGCGGCCGAGGATGTCCAGGCAGAAGTTCAGGTAGGCGGCGTTGTCCAGCTTGCCGGCCAGGTAGTCCTGGTAGAACTCGTCGTTGCGGGCTTTGTAGGCGACCGCGTCGAGAATCCCCCGTTCGCAGAGGTAATCGCCCCAAGCGTGGTCGCTGTCACCGCCGAGAAGGGTGTTGTCCAAGTCGAATAAAGCCAGGCGCATTGCAGTTACTCGCTGAAAAGTCTGTAAAAAGGCGTCCAGAATACGGTCTTTTCACAAGAGTGCACATAAGGTAAGAAGCCTCGTTGCCGCTGGAACAACCTTTGTGGAACAATGCGGCGACATGCGTTTGCGAGGTTGTTGCCGTGATCGACCCCGATGGTTTCCGTCCTAATGTCGGGATTATTCTTACGAATGATGCCGGACAGGTGCTATGGGCTCGCCGAATCAACCAAGATGCCTGGCAGTTTCCTCAAGGCGGAATCAACCCCGACGAAACCCCTGAAGACGCCTTGTACCGTGAGTTGAACGAAGAAGTCGGCCTTGAGCGTGAAGATGTGCAGATTCTGGCCTGTACCCGGGGCTGGTTGCGCTATCGTTTGCCGCAACGCCTGGTGCGTACCCACAGCCAACCGCTGTGCATCGGCCAGAAGCAGAAATGGTTTCTCCTGCGCCTGATCTCCAACGAGCAGCGGGTGCGGATGGATTTGACCGGTAAGCCGGAGTTCGATGGCTGGCGTTGGGTCAGTTATTGGTACCCGCTGGGCCAGGTGGTGACATTCAAGCGCGAGGTTTATCGTCGCGCTCTCAAAGAGCTTGCCCCGCGCCTTTTAGCGCGCGACTGACGACGGAGTTCGACCCCGAGCCATGCTCAATACGCTGCGCAAGATCGTCCAGGAAGTTAACTCCGCCAAGGATCTCAAGGCGGCGTTGGGGATTATTGTGTTGCGCGTCAAGGAAGCCATGGGCAGCCAGGTCTGCTCGGTTTACCTGCTGGACCCAGAGACCAACCGTTTTGTGCTGATGGCCACCGAGGGCTTGAACAAGCGCTCCATCGGCAAGGTCAGCATGGCGCCCAATGAAGGTCTGGTGGGCTTGGTGGGGACGCGTGAAGAACCCCTGAACCTTGAAAACGCGGCCGATCACCCGCGTTATCGCTACTTTGCCGAAACCGGCGAAGAGCGCTACGCCTCGTTCCTCGGCGCACCGATCATTCACCACCGCCGCGTCGTCGGCGTATTGGTCATCCAGCAAAAAGAACGTCGCCAGTTCGACGAGGGCGAAGAAGCCTTCCTCGTGACCATGAGCGCGCAGCTCGCCGGGGTTATCGCCCACGCCGAAGCCACCGGCTCGATTCGCGGCCTGGGCGGCCAGGGCAAGGGTATCCAGGAAGCCAAGTTCGTCGGTGTACCGGGTTCGCCGGGTGCGGCGGTCGGTACTGCCGTGGTCATGTTGCCGCCGGCCGACCTCGATGTGGTGCCGGACAAGCACGTCGACGACATCGACGCTGAAATCAAACTGTTCAAGACGGCCCTGGAAGGCGTGCGCGCCGACATGCGCAACCTGTCGACCAAGCTGGCCACCCAGTTGCGCCCCGAAGAGCGCGCGCTGTTTGACGTGTACCAGATGATGCTCGACGACGCGTCCCTCGGGAACGAAGTCAAGACCGTGATCAAGACCGGCCAGTGGGCCCAGGGCGCGCTGCGTCAGGTGGTCACCGATCACGTCAACCGTTTCGAATTGATGGACGACGCCTACCTGCGCGAGCGGGCCTCGGATGTGCGCGACCTCGGCCGCCGCCTGCTGGCCTACCTGCAGGAAGACCGCAGCACCAACCTGGTCTACCCCGACAACACCATCCTGATCAGTGAAGAACTGACCGCCACCATGCTCGGCGAAGTGCCCGAAGGCAAGTTGGTGGGCCTGGTCTCGGTCCTGGGTTCGGGTAACTCCCACGTCGCGATCCTGGCCCGGGCCATGGGCATTCCGACGGTGATGGGCCTGGTGGACCTGCCGTACTCCAAGGTCGACGGTATCGACATGATCGTCGATGGGCATCGCGGCGAGGTGTTTACCAACCCCAGCGAAGTCCTGCGCAAGCAATACGCCGAGGTGGTGGAAGAAGAGAAGCAACTGGCGCTCGGGCTCGATTCCTTGCGCGAACTGCCGTGCGTGACCCTCGACGGTCACCGTGTACCGCTGCTGGTCAACACCGGCCTGCTGGCCGATGTGGCGCGCGCGCAACAGCGCGGCGCCGAAGGCGTGGGGCTGTACCGCACCGAAGTGCCGTTCATGATCAACCAGCGTTTCCCGAGTGAGAAGGAGCAGCTGGCGATTTATCGCGAGCAACTGTCCGCCTTCCACCCGTTGCCGGTGACCATGCGCAGCCTGGACATCGGTGGCGACAAGTCACTGTCGTATTTCCCGATCAAGGAAGACAACCCCTTCCTCGGCTGGCGCGGTATTCGCGTTACCCTCGACCACCCTGAAATCTTCCTGGTGCAGACCCGTGCCATGCTCAAGGCCAGCGAAGGCCTGAACAACCTGCGCATCCTGCTGCCGATGATCTCCGGCACCCATGAGCTGGAAGAAGCCTTGCACCTGATCCACCGTGCCTGGGGCGAAGTGCGCGACGAAGGCGCCGACGTACCGATGCCGCCGATTGGCGTGATGATCGAAATCCCGGCGGCGGTGTACCAGGCCAAGGAACTGGCGCGGCAGGTGGACTTCCTGTCCGTGGGCTCCAACGACCTGACCCAGTACCTGCTGGCCGTGGACCGTAACAACCCACGGGTGGCCGACCTCTACGACTACCTGCACCCGGCGGTGCTGCAAGCCCTGCAACACGTGGTGCGCGACGCCCATGCCGAAGGCAAGCCGGTGAGCATCTGCGGTGAAATGGCCGGTGACCCGGCGGCAGCGGTGCTGTTGATGGCGATGGGCTTTGATAGCCTGTCGATGAACGCCACCAACCTGCCGAAGGTGAAGTGGATGCTGCGCCAGGTTGAACTGAGCATGGCCAAGGATCTGCTGGCGGAGTTGATGACCATCGACAACCCGCAGGTTATCCACAGCTCGCTGCAATTGGCGCTGAAAAACCTGGGGCTGACGCGGATGATCAACCCGGCGTCTGCCAAGACCCTTTAATGGCGATACGGGGGGGCGCTGCTGGGTAAGACGGCATCAGCGTCAGAACTTGAGTTCTACCTCTCCGAGCCGCCCACCATGCGGTCCAAAGCTTCGCTCCACCATCCGCCGCGTGCCATCGGCATTCACAATCAACGCCGTGCTCGCCCGTGTCCCATAACTCGGGCTGGCGATAAACACACTCGACAGCAAACTCTCCGTCGCCAACCCCACGCCGGTATCCGGCAGCTCGGCAAACGGTGCAATCTGCGGATCGCTCAGAATCTCCAGTAGCGCTTCGGGCTGGGGATCGTTCAGCAACTCACTCAGCGCGGCTTTGGCCTTAAGCAGTTTCGGCCAAGGTGTATCCAGCCCTGCATTGGATAACCCATACACGCCCGCTTTCAACTGCGTCGGCTCGGTGTGATTGGCGTTGTAATGCCACAACTCTTCCCGCGTCCCCACCAGCAGGTTAAACCCGGCATATTCAATCGAACGGCCGTTAACCTCGGCCAAATACTGGTCAATCGGCAGCGAACCATTGAGAAAACGCGCCACCAGTTCACCGCGGGACTTGCGTGCCGGCGGCTGGTGCGGATCACGGATATTGGTCAGGGCAGCAAAACGCCCATCGGCATTCACGCCCAGCCAGGTGCCGCCCGCTTCCTGATCGCGGCCGGCGTAGACTTCGGGCGCATCCGGCCACTGCGCCAGCGGCAGGCTGGGGCGGGCGTAGAACTCATCACGGTTGGCCGCGACGATCAGCGGCTGGGCATGGCCCGGCCGCCAGGCAAAAACAATCAGGCACATCAGGCGATTCCCGTTTGTGTTTTTTGCCACTCTACCCACACCGGCGGCGGTGTTCCATCGTATCCAGTTGGGTCGCATGCCTTCCATCCGTTAACATGCCGGACCTGGTTTGGGGGCTCCCATGGAATTTCTGCTGTATTTGCTGCTGGGCGCGTGCGCGGGCGTGCTCGCCGGGCTGTTTGGCGTGGGCGGCGGGATCATTATCGTGCCGGTGCTGGTGTTCAGCTTCACCTTGCAGGGCTTCGACCCGCAGGTGCTGACCCACCTGGCCGTGGGCACCTCCCTGGCGACGATCATCTTTACCTCGGTCAATGCCGTGCGTGAGCACCACCGACGTGGCGCGGTGCGTTGGCCGATCTTTGTCTGGATGACCGTGGGCATCCTGCTCGGCGCCGGTTTTGGTGCGCTGACCGCCGAGGCGATTTCCGGCCCCCACTTGCAGAAGATCATCGGCGTATTCGCCCTGATCATCGCCGTGCAACTGGCCCTGGAGGTCAAGCCCAAGGCCAGCCGCACGGTGCCGGGCAAGCTCGGCCTGACTGTGGCCGGTACCCTGATTGGCTGGGCTTCGGCGATTTTCGGCATCGGCGGCGGCTCGCTGACCGTGCCGTTTTTGACCTGGCGCAGCGTGCCGATGCAACAAGCGGTGGCCACCTCGTCCGCCTGTGGCCTGCCGATTGCCTTGGCCAGTGCGTTAAGTTTCATGATTCTGGGCTGGCATGACCCGCTGTTGCCCGCTCATAGTCTAGGGTTCGTGTATTTGCCGGCGCTGCTGGGCATTGCCCTGACCAGCATGGTGTTTGCCCGTTTCGGCGCACGCCTGGCGCACCGGTTGTCGCCGCGCTTGCTCAAGCGGTTGTTCGCCGGCTTGCTGTTTTGTGTCGGTTTGAATTTTTTGCTGTAACGCAGGCTTAATCGCGCCCGGGCATGGTCCGGTTGCCATAACGAATGATTTAACGAGGAGTCGCAATGCTGCCTTACCCGCAGATCGACCCGGTGGCCCTGGCCATCGGTCCGCTGAAAATCCACTGGTACGGGTTGATGTACCTGATCGGCATCGGCGGTGCATGGCTGCTGGCCTCCCGGCGCCTGAACCGTTTCGACCCGACCTGGACCAAGGAGAAGCTCTCCGACATGGTGTTCTGGTTGTCGATGGGGGTGATCGTCGGCGGGCGCCTGGGGTATGTGCTGTTTTACGATCTCTCGGCCTACATCGCCAACCCGACGCTGATCTTCGAAGTGTGGAAAGGCGGCATGGCATTCCACGGTGGCTTTATCGGCGTAATGATCGCGGCCTGGTGGTTTGGCCGGCGCAACGGCAAGTCGTTCTTCCAACTGATGGACTTCGTCGCGCCGCTGGTACCGATCGGCCTGGGCGCCGGGCGCATCGGCAACTTCATCAACGCCGAGTTGTGGGGCAAGCCGACCGACGTGCCGTGGGCCATGGTGTTCCCGCCGTTCAGCGACCCGGCGCAACTGCCGCGCCATCCGTCGCAGCTGTACCAGTTCGCGTTGGAAGGCGTGGCCCTGTTCCTTATCCTGTACCTCTTTTCGCGCAAACCACGCCCGACCATGGCCGTTTCCGGCATGTTCGCGCTGTTCTACGGGATCTTCCGTTTCATCGTCGAGTTCGTGCGCGTGCCGGATGCCCAGCTGGGGTACCTGGCGTGGGGCTGGCTGACCATGGGACAAGTGCTCAGCATTCCGATGATCCTGGTCGGCCTGGGCCTGCTGTGGTGGGCGTACAATCGCCCGCAACCGCTGAAGCACACCGCGCTTTAAATTCGAATGCCGAGGCCCGCGAGGTCTCGGCTTCAACGATACGGGTAATGACATGAAGCAATATCTCGAACTACTGAACGACGTCGTGACCAATGGCCTGACCAAAGGCGACCGTACCGGCACCGGCACCAAGGCCGTGTTCGCCCGTCAGTATCGGCATAACTTGGCCGACGGCTTCCCGCTGCTGACCACCAAGAAGCTTCACTTCAAAAGCATCGCCAACGAACTGATCTGGATGTTGAGCGGCAACACCAACATCAAGTGGCTGAACGAAAACGGTGTGAAAATCTGGGACGAGTGGGCCACTGAAGACGGTGACCTGGGCCCGGTGTATGGCGAGCAGTGGACCGCCTGGCCGACCAAGGATGGCGGCACGATCAACCAGATCGACTACATGGTGCACACGCTCAAGACCAACCCCAACAGCCGTCGCATCCTGTTCCACGGCTGGAACGTCGAATACCTGCCGGACGAAACCAAAAGCCCCCAGGAAAACGCGCGCAATGGCAAGCAAGCCCTGCCACCGTGCCACCTGCTGTACCAGGCGTTCGTGCATGACGGCCATCTGTCGATGCAGTTGTACATCCGCAGTTCCGACGTATTCCTCGGCCTGCCGTACAACACCGCCGCCCTGGCGCTGCTGACCCATATGCTGGCCCAGCAATGCGACCTGATTCCCCACGAGATCATCGTCACCACCGGCGACACCCACGCCTACAGCAACCATATGGAGCAGATCCGCACCCAGCTGGCGCGCACGCCGAAGAAGCTGCCGGAACTGGTGATCAAGCGTAAGCCGGCGTCGATCTACGATTACAAGTTCGAAGACTTTGAAATCGTGGGCTATGACGCTGATCCAAGCATCAAGGCCGACGTGGCTATCTAAAGGCTGCCTCAGTCTAAGGGTGTGGGCTTGTGTGGGAGGGGGCAAGTCGAATCGTCGCACCGCCCCTCCCACATTTGGTCCGGTTAATGCCCGTGGCTTCTGCCTACGTGTGAGGGCTCGGCCTCGCTGGCGGCTACACCGCCGTTGACCTCCAGTCGCTGCAAAATCCCGCAGTGGTCCCCACCGCCACAGCGTTGGCGCAGGTCCAGCAACTGCTCCTGCAACGCCAGCAGCCCGTCAATCCGCGCTTTTACATGGTGGATATGCTCGTCGATCAACGCATTCACGTTTTCACACTGGTCCTGGGGGCTGTCCCGTAGCCCGAGCAGGCTGCGGATCTCTTCCAGGGTCATGTCGAGGCTGCGGCAGTTGCGGATAAAGATCAGTCGCTCGGTGTGCGCCTGGGTGTACACGCGGTAGTTGGCCTCGGTGCGTGCCGGGGGTGGCAGCAGGCCTTCCTTCTCGTAATAACGGATGGTTTCCACCGGACAATCGGTCAGTTTGGCCAGTTCGCCGATCTTCATTGCAGCAATCTCCAAATGGGTGCTTGACCCTATAGTGGCTACAGGGTCTTTACTTGGCAACAGGCACCTTACGGACGCGACCTGATGAGCGACTCCATTCACACCCCGCACAAACACGACCATGACCATGATCATGGGCCGAAGAAACTCACCCCCGTGCACGATCACGGCCATGGCGGTTCCTGCTGTTCCGGCACGCCTGCGCCTGCGCTGGTGCAGTTGAGCGAGGCGCCCACCGCCGGCTCGCGCCTGAGTACCTTCCGCATCGAAGCCATGGACTGCCCCACCGAGCAGACGCTGATCCAGAACAAACTGGGCAAGCTGGCCGGTGTGCAGCAGCTGGAATTCAACCTGATCAACCGCATCCTCGGCGTCACCCATGACCTGCCGAGTACCGCGCCGATCATCGATGCGATCAAATCCCTGGGTATGCAGGCCGATCCGATCGTGGAGGGCACCCCGGCCGCCGAGCCGCCCGCCAAGAAGCATTGGTGGCCGCTGGCGTTGTCCGGTGTGGGGGCGTTGGGCGCCGAAGTACTGCACTTCACCAACGCCGCGCCCACTTGGGTGATTGCGCTGGTAGCGCTGGTGTCGATCCTCAGCGGCGGCCTCACCACCTACAAGAAGGGCTGGATTGCCCTGAAAAACCTCAACCTGAACATCAACGCGTTGATGAGTATCGCGGTCACTGGCGCGGTCCTGATCGGCCAGTGGCCGGAAGCGGCCATGGTGATGTTCCTGTTTACCGTGGCCGAGCTGATCGAAGCCAAGTCCCTGGACCGTGCGCGCAATGCCATCAGTGGCTTGATGCAGATGACACCGGAACAGGCCACGGTTCGGCAGGCTGATGGAAGCTGGGTTGAAATGGAGGTCAAAAGCATTGAGCTGGACGCAATCGTGCGGGTAAAACCCGGCGAGCGTATCGGCCTTGACGGTGAAGTCACCGCCGGCCAGTCCACCATCGACCAGGCGCCGATCACCGGTGAAAGCCTGCCGATTGAAAAGACCGTCGGCGATAAGGTCTTCGCCGGCACCATCAACCAGGCCGGTTCCCTGGAGTACAAGGTCACGGCGGCTGCCAACAACTCCACCCTGGCCCGCATTATCCATGCGGTGGAGCAGGCCCAGGGCGCGCGGGCACCGACCCAGCGGTTCGTCGACAGCTTCTCGAAAATCTACACCCCGGCCGTGTTTCTGTTCGCCTTGGGCGTGGCCGTAATCCCGCCGCTGTTCATGGCCGGCGCCTGGTTCGACTGGATCTACCGCGCCCTGGTGCTGCTGGTGGTGGCGTGCCCGTGCGCCCTGGTGATCTCTACCCCGGTAACCATTGTCAGCGGCCTGGCGGCTGCGGCACGCAAAGGCATCCTGATCAAGGGCGGTGTGTACCTGGAGGGTGGCTATAAGCTTGACTACCTGGCCCTAGACAAGACCGGCACCATCACCCACGGCAAGCCGGTGCAAACCGATTACCTGGCGCTGTTCACCACTGTCGAAGACAGCGCCCCGGCCCTGGCTGCCAGTTTGGCCGGGCGTTCCGACCACCCGGTGTCCCTGGCAATCGCCAATGCGGCGGTGGATAAAAACCTGCCGGTGCACGTTGTGGATAACTTCGAAGCCCTGGCCGGTCGCGGCGTGCGCGGCGATATTAATGGCCAGACCTATCACTTGGGCAACCACCGCCTGGTGGAAGACCTCGGCCTGTGTTCGCCGGAGTTGGAAGAAAAGCTGTTCGCCCTGGAAAAACAGGGCAAGTCCGTGGTGCTGTTGCTCGATAAGTCCGGCCCGCTGGCGCTGTTCGCCGTGGCCGACACAGTCAAGGACAGCAGCCGCGAAGCCATCCAGCAACTGCATGAGCTGGGCATCAAGACCCTGATGCTCACCGGCGACAACACCCACACCGCCCAGGCGATTGCGGCCCAGGTCGGCATCGATCAGGCCCAGGGCGACCTGTTGCCCACCGACAAGCTGCACGCCATCGAAACCCTCTACGGCCAAGGCCACCGGGTGGGCATGGTCGGCGACGGCATCAACGACGCCCCGGCCCTGGCGCGCGCCGAGATTGGCTTTGCCATGGCCGCAGCAGGTACCGACACCGCTATCGAGACGGCCGATGTGGCCTTGATGGACGATGATTTGCGCAAGATTCCGGCATTCATTCGTTTGTCGCGGCAAACGTCGAGTATCCTCAAGCAGAACATCACCCTGGCCCTGGTGATCAAGGCGATCTTCCTGGTGGTCACGTTCCTGGGCATGGCGACCATGTGGATGGCAGTGTTCGCCGACATGGGCGTGGCCCTGCTGGTGGTGTTCAATGGCCTGCGCCTGTTGCGCAAATAGAGGATGAGAGGGTGGTGTGCTGAGTGCCGAGTTGAAGGCGTTTTTTATGGTCGCCCGCCTGGGCAGCATCACCCAGGCGGCGAAAAAACTCGGCCTGAGCCAGCCCACCGTTACCACCCAGATTCGCAACCTGGAAAGCCAGTACGGCGTCGAGCTGTTCTACCGTGGCGGGCGCCGCCTCACCGTCAGCGACGAGGGCGCGCGCCTGCTGCCGATGGTCAAGACGCTGCTGCAGCAGGAAGCGGACATCGAGTTTTTCCTGCGCAACAGCGGCCAGGTCCAGGGCGCACTGAGGATTGCCGCGACGGCGCCGTACTACATCCTCGACCTGGTCAAAGCCTTTCGCGAACGCCTGCCGCAGGTGGAGGTATCGGTGGAAATCGGCAACTCCCAGCAGGTACTCGAAGCGCTGGACGATTACCGCGTCGATGTCGCTGCATCCTCGCAGTTGCTCGAAGACCCGCGCCTGATCCGCCGTGTATTGGGCACCGACCCGTTGGTGCTGGCGGTACACCGCAACCATCCACTGGCCAAGCTCGACCATGTACCCCTCAGTGCGTTGGCGGGGCATACGCTGTTGATGCGTGAAGCCGGCTCCACCACGCGGCGGCTTACGGAAGAGATGCTGCAAGGTGCGGGCGTCAGTTACGGGCCGCTGCTGGAAATCGGCAGCCGTGAATCTATCCGCGAAGCGGTGCTGCGCAATATCGGCATCAGCATCATCGCCCGCCAGGAAGTGCCCCATGACCCGCAGCTGAAGGTGCTGACCCTCGAGCATGCGCCGCAGATTCCCGAGTACCTGTACTGCCTCAAGGAAAGAAAAGGCGCTCGTCTGCCGGCGGCGTTTCTGGGGTTGGCGCAGGAAATGTCGCCGATCTAAAGCCTTGTAGTGGCTTTGGGGACCAATCGGGGGCAAGCCCCCTCCCACAGGTGCCCGCATTTCCATGTTGGAACTCGGTCAAGTGTGGGAGGGGGCTTGCTCCCGATTGCGGTAGACCAGGCAGCCCACCGCCAAGCGTCCTACACAAATCTGCGAATACCACTATCGCCGCCTTTTGCCTTCCTGCCACAAGAGCGACGCATTGCCTGCCTAGCATGGCCTTCATCAGTTTGATGAGGTGCCACCATGAACACAGCCCTGACCCAACCCGGCGCGCCGATGAACGTGCGCGGTATCCAGAAACGCTTCGGCGCCTTTACGGCGTTGGACAATGTGTCCCTGGACGTGGCTGCCGGCGAGCTGGTGTGCCTGCTCGGCCCTTCCGGTTGCGGCAAGACCACGTTGCTGCGCTGCATTGCCGGCCTGGAACGCCAGGACAGCGGCGAACTTTACCTGGGTGACCGCGATGTTTCCCTGCTGCCGCCCCAGGCTCGCGACTACGGCATTCTGTTCCAGTCCTACGCGCTGTTTCCCAATCTCACCGTCGAAGCGAACATCGGCTACGGCCTCACCGGCAGCGGTCGCGATGAAGTGCGCCAGCGTGTCGGACAGATGCTTGAACTGGTGGGGCTACTTGGCAGTGAAAAGAAGTACCCCGGCCAACTCTCCGGCGGCCAACAGCAGCGGGTCGCCCTGGCCCGTGCGCTGGCACCGGCGCCGTCATTGCTGTTGCTGGATGAGCCGATGTCGGCCCTCGACGCCCGCGTGCGCGAACACCTGTGCACCGAGCTGCGCCAGCTGCAACGGCGCCTGGGTATCACCACCCTGATGGTCACCCACAACCAGGACGAAGCCATGTTGATGGCCGACCGCATTGCCGTGATGAACAACGGCAAGGTCGAGCAATACGCTACGCCCCAGGAAATCTACGACCGCCCGGCCACGCCGTTTGTGGCGGAGTTTGTCGGCCAGGGCAATTGGCTGCCGTTCAGTCGCAACAGTGCCAGCCATGCCCAGGTCGGCGGGATGAACATGCGCCTGGCCGAGGATGCCGGCGTGGCCAGGTCCGGCCGGTTGTTCTGCCGCCCGGAAGCGATCAGCGTCAACCCGTCGGTGCATGAGGAGAACCTGTTCCCGGCCAAGGTCCGCGAGATCACTTTCCTCGGCAACCGCTGCCGCATGAGCTTTGAGTTGGAGCAACTGCCCGGCCATCCGCTGCTTGCCGAACTGGCCCCGGAAGCCATGCCGCGCCTGGGCGCCCAGGACATCTGGGTAGCCTTGCCGCCGCGCAGCCTGCAGGTGTTTGCCTGAGATGGCCGCTGTCTTGACTCTGGCGCGTCAAGCGTCACGCGCCGAAACCGGCGACCGTATTTTCGTGGTCGGCGGCAAACTGCTCTGGCTAGTGCTGCTGGGCATCGCCGTATTGCTGCCACTGCTGGCGATCTTCTGGCGCGGTTTCAGCAGCGAGACCGGGCAGGGCGGTGGCCTGGTCGCCGCACGGGAGTTGCTCACCAGCGCCAACTTCCACTGGCTGCTGGGCAATAGCCTGAAAGTCTCCCTCAGCGTGGCGGCCATTGTCGTACCGCTGGCCTACCTGTTTGCCTACGCCCTGCAACGCACGTTGATTCCCGGCAAGGCCATCTGGCGAGGCCTGTCGCTGCTTCCGCTGATGGCACCGTCGATGCTGCCGGGGATTGCACTGGTCTACCTGTTCGGTAACCAGGGCCTGTTGCGCGGGCTGCTCTCGGACAACATCTACGGCTTCTGGGGCATTGTCCTCGGTGAAGTGATCTACACCTTCCCACATGCCCTGATGATTTTGCTGTCGGCGCTGTCCCTGGCCGATGCGCGCTTGTTCGACGCGGCCTCGAGCATGGGCGCCAGCCCTGCGCGGGCGTTCCGCAGCATCACCTGGCCGGCCACGCGCCAGGCGGTGTTTGCTGCGTTCTGCCTGGTGTTCACCTTGACCATTACGGATTTCGGCGTGCCCGTGGTGGTGGGCGGGGATTACCAGGTGCTGGCGCTGGAAGCCTACAAGGCGGTGGTCGGCCAGCAACAGTTCGGTCGCGGTGCGTTGATCGGCATGGTGTTGCTGCTGCCGGCGCTGTTCAGCTTTGGCGTCGACGCCTGGTTGCGCCGTCGCCACGGCGATGCCATGAGTGGCCGCGCCCAGGTCTTCCAGCCGGCGCCGTCGCGCCTGAGGGATAGCGCCTATCTGCTTATCGTGCTGCTCATCAGTGCCGTGTTGCTGCTGGTGTTCGGCATGGCGGTGTACTCCTCGCTGGTGAAGTTCTGGCCGTACAACCTGTCGCTGTCGCTCAGCCACTACCAGTTCGAAGACACGGCCGGCGGCGGTTGGCTGGCCTATCGCAACAGCTTGACCCTGGCGTTGTGCACGGCGTTGATCGGCAGCGTATTGATCTTCACCGGCGCCTACCTGATGGAAAAGACCAAGGGCCAGAAGGGCCTGAACCTGGCGCTGCGCATGCTCAGCTTTGTGCCGATGGCCGTGCCTGGGTTGGTGTTGGGCCTGGGCTACGTGTTCTTTTTCAACCTGAGTGGCAACCCGCTGCATCTGTTCTACGGCACCATGACCCTGCTGGTGGTGTGCACCATTGCTCACTACCTGACCACCGCACAGATGACCGCCACCACCGCGTTGCGCCAGCTGGACGCCGAGTTCGAAGCGGCGGCGCTGTCGCTCAAGGCGCCGCTGTATCGCCATTACTTGAAAGTCACGGTACCGATTTGCCTGCCGGCACTGCTGGACATCGTGCGCTACCTGTTTGTGTCGGCGATGACCACCGTGTCCGCCGCGATCTTCCTCTACAGCCCCGACACCATTCTCGCCGCCGTCGCCGTGTTGAACATGGACGACGCCGGCAATGTGGGCGGCGCGGCGGCCATGTCGACCCTGATCCTGTTCACCTCAGGCAGCGTTTCGCTGCTGCTGGCGTGGGCTTCACGTGGCGCCTTGCGCCGCTCCCAAGCCTGGCGCCAGACCGCGCCCGGCCAATAACCATCCCTGAAGGAGGTGCTCCATGTTCAAGCCCCTGGCGCTGGTCGCTGCCGTACTCACTGCATTCAGCCTGAATGCCTTCGCCAAGACCGAGTTGACCGTGTACACGGCCCTTGAAGCCGAGCAGTTGAAGACCTACAAAAAAGCCTTCGAGCAGGCCAACCCCGACGTCGAGATCAAATGGGTCCGCGACTCCACCGGCATCATCACCGCCAAGCTGCTGGCCGAAAAAGACCGCCCGCAGGCCGATGTGGTCTGGGGACTGGCCGCGTCGAGCCTGGCGATCCTCGATCAGCAGGGCATGCTGGACAATTACGCCCCCAAGGACCTGGACAAGATCGGCAAGAATTACCGTGACGCCGCCAACCCACCGGCCTGGGTCGGCATGGATGTGTGGGCCGCGACCATTTGCTTCAACACGGTCGAAGCCGAGAAACAGGGCCTGACCAAGCCGGTGAGCTGGCAAGACCTGACCAAGCCCGAGTACAAGGGCAAGATCGTGATGCCCAACCCGGCCTCGTCCGGCACCGGCTTCCTGGATGTGAGCGCGTGGCTGCAAACCTTCGGCGAGAAGCAGGGCTGGCAGTACATGGACGACTTGCACCAGAACATCGGCCAGTACGTTCACTCCGGTTCCAAGCCGTGCAAGCTGGCGGCTTCCGGTGAGTTCCCGATTGGTATTTCCTTTGAGTATCCGGCCGTGCAGCTGAAGCGCCAGGGTGCGCCGCTGGACATCATCCTGCCGAAGGAAGGCCTGGGCTGGGACATCGAAGCCACCGCCGTGATCAAGGGCACCGCCCATGCGGACGCCGCCAGAAAGCTCGCTGACTTCTCCGCCAGTACAGCGGCAATGGACCTGTACAAGGACAACTTCGCCGTGCTCGCCCAGCCGGGGATCGCCAAGCCGCAGACCGAATTGCCGGCCGACTACGAGCAGCGGTTGATCAAGAACGACTTCGGCTGGGCCTCGAAAAACCGCGACAGCATCCTGGCTGAGTGGCGTAAGCGCTATGACGGCAAGTCGGAAAAACAATAATTTTCACCTCTACCTGTAGGAGCGAGCTTGCTCGCGAAGAGCGAATAGACGGCGCGGATAACCTGAAGCGCTGCCTTATCGTTGACATTCTTCGCGAGCAAGCTCGCTCCTACAGAGGGTTGCATATTCCATGACAGATTTACTGATCATCGGTGCCGGCATCCTCGGCCTGTCCCACGCCTACGCCGCCGCCAGGCGCGGGCTCAAGGTCAAGGTGTTCGAGCGCAGCGCCACGCCCCTGGGCGCCTCGGTACGCAACTTCGGTCAGGCCCTGGTCACCGGGCAGCCGCCGGGGCCGATGCTTGACCTGGCGCGGCAAAGCCGTGATATCTGGGGGCAATGGGCTCGGGTTGCCGGCCTGCAGCTCAAGCGCAACGGCTCGTACCTGTTCGCCCGAACCGAAGCCGAAGAGCATCTGCTGGAAGCCTTCTGCGCCGGCCGCGCGCGTGAACACGGCTATAACGTCGACCTGTTGCAAGGCGCGGCCTTGAAGGATCTGTATGGCGGCCAGTTCCGCCATCACCGCGCCGCGCTGCATGGCCGGGACGACCAGCAACTGTATTCGCGCGAGGCGATACCGGCGCTGATCCACTACCTGAGCCAGCAACTGGGTGTGGAATTTTACTTCTCCACCCTGGTGCGCGATGTCGAACCGGGCCAGGTGCACAGCACGGCGGGCAGCTTTCGTGGCGAGCAGGTCATCGTCTGTTCCGGCCACGATTATCAAACCCTGTTGGCCGAGGCCATCGCCGAACTCAACCCGCAGATCTGCCGCCTGCAAATGCTGCGCGCCCGGCCTGCACTCAACCTCAACCTGCAACACGCCTTGCTCACCGGCCTCAGTTGCGTGCACTACGGCGCTTTTGCCGACCTGCCTGAAGCCGCGCCGGTACAGGCGCAGATCCTGCGCGAGGCGCCGCACCTGCATGCACACGGGATTCACCTGCTGATCAGCCCGACGCCCCATGGCGAACTGATCATCGGCGACTCCCACGACTACGGCAGCGATGCCTCGCCGTTCAATGCCGAACAGGTGGATGACTGGATGATCGAGTTGGCCGAACAGACCTTGGGTTGCAAGATCCAGGTGATGGAACGCTGGCAGGGCGTCTACGGCGCCAGGGGCCCGGCGCCGTTTTCATTTGTGCAGGCCGCACCTGGCGTGAGCGCTGCCTTGATGCACACCGGTGTGGGCATGAGCGTGGGGCCGGCGATGGCCGAGCGCAATATCACAACCCTGTGGGGGCCGGCGTGATGAGCCCGGAACAGGCGATTGCCACAATCTTCGCTTTGTACGAGCAGCACGGCGCGGCGGATTACATCGGCGAGCCGGTGTCGCAGATCGAGCACATGTCCCAGGCCGCGCAGTTGGCCATGGCCGAAGGCTTCGATGATGAAGTGGTGCTGGCGGCGTTTTTCCACGATATCGGCCATCTCTGTGGCCAGGGTGGCGAGAACATGGGCGGTTATGGCGTGGTCAGCCATGAGCGGTTGGGCGCGGATTATTTGCGCCGTGCAGGCTTCAGTGAGCGCCTGGCCAGGCTGGTGGAGTACCACGTCCAGGCCAAGCGCTACCTGACGTTCAGCCGGCCGGACTACTACGCATGCTTGAGCGAGGCGAGCCGCCGCACCCTGGGTTACCAGGGCGGCGTGATGACGGCCGAGGAGGCTCGGGCGTTTGAGCAAGACCCGCTGTGTCAGGTCAGCCTGCGCCTGCGCCACTGGGACGAACAGGCCAAGGCAATGCACGTGCCGGTGCTCGACCTGGAAGTGCTCAAGGCCAAGGCCCGGCAGCTGCTGGCGGCTTAAGTCTCGTCGAGGCGCTGGGCCAGGGCTTCGACCTGCTCCTGGCGTTCGGCCTGGCTCAGTCTGGCCTGGGGGTTGAGGGACGACCATTGCGGGTGGGCGCGGGCCTTGTGCAACGCGTCCGGCAATTTGCCTTCGCGCCAGGTCTTGTCCTGGGGCGTATCGACCTTGATGCTGTGCATCGCCGCATGGCCGCGCAGGTTCAGGGCCTTGAGCAACTGGCGCTGGCGCAGGGCGAGCAGGCGCAGCACGCTGTCGTCCACGGTCAGCTCGCGTTGGCCCTTGATCTTGCCCAGCAGGCGGCTGCCGTAGCTGCGGGCGGTCTGCAACGCGCCACCGGCGATGGCGCCCGCCAGGGCGGCGGCGCCGAGGGTCAGCCCGCCGACCAGCAGGTCCACCCCGGCTCCGGCCGCTGCGCCTGCAGCGATGCCACCGCCGACGCGCACGCCGAGTTGCTTGAGGGTTTCCGGGTTGAACAGGTCATCACCCCAGCGGCCGTCGAGCAACGGCAAGTCGCTGGCGGCGGCGTCCTGGGCACGAAAGCCGAACAGCTTGAGCAAGGCCTCCACGCATTTTTGTTCGCGCTGACGCACCGCCTTGCGCAAATCGCTGATGGCTTGTTGCTCATCTTCAGTCACCACGCTGCGTCGGCACGCGGCGCAGTCGATCAGCAATTCGGCAATCAACCGCGCGGCGCTCTGTTGACGGGCCTGGCGTTGGGCTTCCTGGTCGAGGATCAGGCGCTGCAACTGCGGCCGGGCGTTTTCCAGCAGCAGGGCGAGGCTTTCATACAAGCGACGTTCGCCGTCTTCCGGCGGCGCGACGCTGTCGAAACGCACCAGCGCATGCAGGCCCAGGCGTGCCAGGGCTTCGCGCCAGTCCGGCTCGCGGTGGTCGCTGCTGCTGACGAAGTTGAGCACCGGCAGCAACGGTTTACCGCAACTGGCCAGCACTTGCAGCTCATCACGGTACTTGGCCAGCACCGGTTCGCGAGCGTCGATCACATACAGGCCGGCGTCCGAGGCCAGCAGTTGGCGCAGCACCTTGGCTTCCTGTTCGAAACGCTGGCGGGCTTCGCTGCCTTCCAGGAACCGCGCCAGGCGGGCTGGGCCGTCCAAGCGTTCGCCGGGGCGATCCAGGCGTTCCAAGTAGTCGAGCAGGGCGATGGCATCTTCCAGGCCGGGTGTGTCGTACAGCTCCAGCAAGGCTTCGCCGTCGACCGACAAGCGCGCGCCTTCGACATGCCGCGTGGTGCTGGGGCGATGGGAGACTTCACCGAACCCGACGTCACGGGTGAGGGTGCGCAGCAACGAGGTCTTGCCGACGTTGGTGTGGCCGACCACGGCGAGTTTCAGTGGCTTAGTCATGACCGGTCTCCAGCCAGTTCAACGGCGCACAGTCGGCGAACGGCAGCTCCAGTTGTTGCAGCGCGCTGTGCCAGTCGCCCAGGCGCTCGGCATCCAGCGCCTGGCCGGGCGGGGCTTGCAGCAGCCAGACACGGGTGGCGGCGGCGCTGCGTGCGAGTTCGGCGATCAGCGCCAGGCTGCCGCGGTCCGGCGAGCGGCGCGGGTCGCAGGCGATGGCCAGGCGCGCGGGCGGGAAGCGGCTGAGTTGCTCCAGGAGCTTGTTGCGCGATTCGCGGCTGTCGAGGATGCCGGCGTGCTTCACATTAGCCGGCAGCTTGGGTGGCCAGGGGTGCTGATCGTCCAGTTCGATGGCGACGAGCAAGGCGCCGTCGCTGTCCAGCTCACTGACGCCGCCGGTGACGGGGTGCAGTTGTTCCGGCGCGGCGTCGTTGACGCCAAGGCGCTCGCTGCTGGGCATCAGGCGTTCGCGCAGTGGGCTGTAGCCGGGCAGGTTGAGGTCCAGGCGCAAGGCGGCGCGCCCGCGTTTCCAGCGCCACAGGCACAGCAGTGCGAGGATCAATCTTGGCAGCAGGCCGTAGACCAGCAATACCCCGACCAACCAGGCGGCCCACGCCTGGCGGGCGCTTTCGATGTTCAGGGCGGAATCGCCGCTGGCGCGGATCATCTCGACGGTCGGTACGTTGAAGCCCAGCAGGGCGGGCAGGGTGCCGAGGGCCTGGGTCACGGCGACGAAGGTGTCGGCGCCGAGGATAGTGGTTTCCCACACAAAGCCGTAACGGCGGGTGGCGAGCAGCGTCAGCAGAATCACCAGCGCACTGAGCAGCGCCAGCAACCACAGGCTGTTGACCAGCACACCGACCGCCCAGCGATTGAGTTTCTGCCGTTGCAGCAACAGCAGCAACGCCGGGGCCAGTTGGGCGGCCTTGGCATCGCGCGCAAGTTTTTCACTGAGCCACAACCACAAGCGCCCGAGGCTGGCGCTGTGCTCGCCGGCAAACAACAGCCCCAACGCCCAGCTCAACAGCAGGATCAGGTTCAGGCCGAGCAGGCTGCCCAGGGCCCAGAACACATTCACCGGGGTCAAGCCGTTGCCCAGCGCAGCAAAGGCCAGCCCCGCGCCGCTGATGACGGCCACCACCGCCAGCAGCACCAGCGCCAGGCGTGCGCCTTGCAGCCAGCGCGTGAGGGCGGCGGTCAGGCCATTGCGCTCGGCCAGGTGCAGGGCGCGCTGCTGGATGCGCGTCGGCAGGTCGCCGCCCGCCGTGCGCGCGAGGCGATTGGCTTCCTGGTCTTCCAGGGGGCCGGCGTGTTCTTCACGCAGGCGCACGGTTTCCGTCAGCCAGAGTTTGTGCAGGGGGGTCAGTGCGGTCACGCGTCTTCCTGTCGTGCAAGTGAGCTTGGAGCATAACCGCTGGTTCGTGGCTCTGGTATTCTCGTCGCCATGAAAAAAACTCTCCCTTTAAGCCTGATCGCAGCCCTCGGTGAAAACCGCGTGATCGGCGTCGACAACAGCATGCCCTGGCATTTGCCGGGGGATTTCAAATATTTCAAGGCCACCACGCTCGGCAAGCCGATCATCATGGGGCGCAAGACCTGGGACTCCCTGGGCCGACCGCTGCCGGGGCGCTTGAACATTGTGGTCAGCCGTCAGACCGACCTGGCGCTGGAAGGTGCGGAAGTTTTTCCGTCACTCGATGCCGCCGTGGCGCGGGCTGAAGCCTGGGCGCTGGAGCAGGGCGCGGATGAGCTGATGCTGATCGGCGGTGCGCAGTTGTATGCGCAGGGGCTGGAACAGGCGGATCGCCTGTACCTGACGCGCGTGGCGCTGAGCCCGGAGGGGGATGCGTGGTTTCCGGTGTTTGATGCGAGCCAGTGGAAGTTGGTGTCGAACGTCGAGAATCCGGCGGAAGGGGACAAGCCGGCGTACAGCTTTGAGGTTTGGGAAAAGGCCTGACTGGCACCAGATTAGTCAGACTTGCAAAAGAAGCCTCGATGCGTCACTGTAATGACCAATGTCTTTACAGTGAGGGCTGCCCCATGGCTTCTATCAACGTACGTATCGACGACGATCTTAAGGCTCGTGCTTATCACGAGCTGGAAAAGCTCGGCGTCACCCCATCGGAATTAATGCGTCAAGCCTTGCAGTACGTGGCAGAGCGCGGTCAGTTACCTTTCAAGCCTGTCCTCATGACTGAAGATGATGAGGCATTGTTGGCAACCGTTCGGGAGCGGCTGGCTGCGCCTCAGCGGGTGAAGGTCTCACTGGATGACCTATGAGCTGGATTTCGATACACGGGCTTTGAAGGAATGGCACAAACTGGGCGATACCGTTCGTCAACAGTTTAAAAAGAAGCTGGTTGAGATCCTGATCAATCCACGTATTGAAGCCAGCCGTCTGCATGGCTTGCCCGATTGCTACAAAATCAAGCTGCGCAGCAGTGGCTATCGGTTGGTGTATCAAGTCATTGACCAGGAGATCACGGTGCTTGTCGTGGCTGTCAATAAGCGTGAGCGTGATGAGGTTTACCGAAAGGCTGCTGATCGTTCGAGCTAGCAGGGACTGAGGTCCCTGCTAGCTTATTCCGTCAGGCCTGCGCCAACGCCCCATGCTCATCCGCATCCAACAACGCTTTATCCGTCTGCCCCATGATCTGGCTGGTAATTGCCCCCGCCGTCATCGAACCATTCACGTTCAGCGCCGTACGGCCCATGTCGATCAGCGGCTCCACGGAAATCAGCAGCGCCACCAGTGACACCGGCAAGCCCATGGCCGGGAGCACGATCAACGCGGCAAAGGTCGCGCCGCCGCCCACGCCCGCCACACCGGCCGAACTCAGGGTCACAATCGCTACCAGAGTCGCGATCCACAGCGGGTCCAGCGGGTTGATGCCCACGGTCGGCGCCACCATCACCGCCAACATGGCAGGGTAGAGGCCGGCGCAGCCGTTCTGGCCGATGGTCGCGCCAAACGAGGCGGCGAAGCCGGCGATGGATTGCGGGATGCCCAGGCGGCGGGTCTGCGCTTCAATGCTCAGCGGGATGGCCGCCGCGCTGGAGCGGCTGGTGAAGGCAAAGGTCAGTACCGGCCAGACCTTGCGGAAGAAGCGCAGCGGGTTGATCCCGGCCAACGACAGCAACAGGCCGTGCACCACGAACATCAGGCCCAGGGCCAGGTACGACACCACCACAAAACTGCCGAGCTTGATGATGTCCTGCAGGTTGGAACCGGCGACCACCTTGGTCATCAGCGCCAGCACACCGTACGGCGTCAGCTTCATCACCAGGCGCACCAGGCGCATCACCCAGGCTTGCAGGGTGTCGATGGCGTTGAGCACCTTCTGGCCTTTTTCCACGTCATCCTTGAGCAGTTGCAACGCGGCAACCCCGAGGAAGGCGGCGAAAATCACCACGCTGATGATCGACGTCGGCTTGGCCCGGGCCAGGTCGGCGAACGGGTTGGCCGGCACGAACGAGAGCAGCAACTGCGGGATATTCAGGTCGGCGACCTTGCCGGCGTAATCGCTCTGGATCACTTGCAGACGTGCCATTTCCTGGGTACCGGCCACCAGGCCTTCGGCGGTGAGGCCGAACAGGTTGGTCAGGCCGATACCGATCAGCGCTGCAATCGCGGTGGTGAACAGCAGCGTACCGATGGTCAGGAAGCTGATCTTGCCCAGGGACGAGGCGTTATGCAGGCGCGCCACGGCACTGAGGATCGAAGCGAATACCAGCGGTATCACGATCATTTGCAACAGTTGCACGTAGCCGTTGCCGACCAGGTCGAACCAGCCGATGGAGGCTTTGAGCACGGGGTTGCCGTCGCCGTAAATGGCGTGCAAGGCCGTACCGAACGCTACGCCGAGGACCAGGGCGAACAGGACCTTCTTGGCGAGGCTCCAGTGGGTGCGACGGGTTTGTGCCAGGCCCAGCAACAGGGCCACGAACACCAGCAAGTTGAGAATCAGGGGCAGATTCATTGAAGCTCCGTTGAGAAGGCAGCCAATCGCGTGAGCCCGCGATTGCGAACCGGAAATCCTAACAGCTTGAAATATATTGATTTAATACCGATATGGAATGGCAGCTGTCGTTTTCGGAATAAGGCTTTGACGCTCTGGCGTATGCCCGTGACGGAATCAGGACGCACACCGTCGTGCTCGCGTTGGGAACTGTCACAGGGATTTGTTAGCGTCCATGTCTTTCACTCAGGGAGACAACGCCTATGAAGCTCGCGCCGAAATTACTAGCCGCCGCATTCTGCCTCGGACTCGCCAGCCAGGCGTTCGCCGCAACCGAGTTGAAACATTGGCCGGCACCCGCCGCCAAACAACTGAACGAGATGATCGCCGCCAACGCCAACAAGGGTAACTTTGCGGTGTTCGACATGGACAACACCAGCTACCGCTACGACCTCGAAGAATCCCTGCTGCCCTACATGGAAAACAAGGGCCTGATCACCCGCGACAGCCTCGACCCGTCGCTCAAGCTGATGCCGTTCAAAGACACCGCCGACCATAAGGAAAGTCTGTTCAGTTACTACTACCGCCTTTGCGAAGTCGACGACATGGTTTGCTACCCGTGGGTTGCGCAGGTGTTTTCCGGCTTTACCCTCAAGGAACTCAAGGTCCAGGTGGATGAACTGATGGCCTCCGGCAAACCGGTGCCGGTCAGCTATTTTGAAGGCGACGTGGTCAAGCAGTCCGAGGTACAACCGCCGAAGGTCTTCACCGGCCAGGCCGAGCTGTACAACAAGCTGATGGAAAACGGCATCGAGGTGTACGTGATGACCGCCGCGTCGGAAGAACTGGTGCGCATGGTCGCCGCCGATCCGAAGTACGGCTACAACGTCAAACCCGAGAATGTCATCGGCGTGACGACCTTGCTCAAGGACCGCAACACCGGCGAACTGACCACCGCACGTAAACAGATCGCCGCCGGCAAATACGACGAAAAAGCCAACCTCGGCCTGGAACTGACCCCCTACCTGTGGACCCCGGCGACCTGGATGGCCGGCAAGCACGCGGCGATCCTCACCTACATCGACGAATGGAAAAAACCGGTAATCGTCGGCGGCGATACGCCGACCAGCGACGGCTACATGCTGTTCCACGATGTGGACGTGGCCAAGGGCGGCATCCACCTGTGGATCAACCGCAAGGACAAATACATGACCCAACTCAACGGCATGATCGCCAAGCATGCAGCGGCGCAAGCCAAGGAAGGGTTGCCGGTGACGGCGGACAAGAACTGGGTGATCGTCAAGCCTGACGAGATTCAGTAACACCGAGTCGCCTGCATCCCAGGCAAGCCAGCTCCCACATTTTTAAGGTGTTCACACATCAAAAGGTGGGAGGGGGCTTGCCCCCGATGGCTGTCTGAATAGCACTACAAAACCCAGCCTAAAATAGATATCAATTGCGAACCAATCTCATCCTCTGCTAGCGTGCGCACTTCCTGAACCCTCCGTTCTTCTCAAGGTAGTGCTGTGCCCTCCTGGAATTCGCAGATCGCGCGCCTGTTCGCGGAGCAGAAGAAAGCCCTCGAAGCCTTCGTCACTCGCCGCACCGGCAGCGCCCAGGTGGCCGCCGACCTGACTCAGGAGTCGTTCCTGCGCCTGGCTCGCATGGACTGCGGCGAAAAGATCGACAACCTCCCAGCCTTCCTCTTCACCATCGCCAGCAACCTGGTGCGCGATCACCAGCGCCAGGCCATCCGCCGTGAGCGCCTGGACGCCGGCGAGCCCAGCGAAGAGCTGCCGTGCAGCAATCCGGGTGCCGACGAGCAATTAGCCGCCTACCAACAGGAACAACTGATGCAGGATGCGATCCTGGCGTTGCCCCCAGCGACTCGGCAGATCTTCCTGCTTTATCATGTCGACGAACTTTCCTATCGCGAGATTGGCGAACGTCTATCGATCACGGCACGCAGTGTGGAATACCAACTGCGTCGCGCCTTGATTGAATGCCGCGCGTACATCAAGACGCGGCTTGCCTGCGATGAACAAGGATGTCGCTCATGACCGCCACCTCCACTGCCGACGTGTTGTTCGACGAAGCGTCCGGCTGGTATTTCCGCCTGCAGGCCGAGGACGTGACGCCGGCCGACATGGACGCCTTTGCCGCCTGGCTGGGGCAAGGTCCGGCCCAGGATGACGCCTGGCGGGAAGTGCAGGCGATGCTCGGCGGCCTGCGCGAACCTGCGCGGGTGATTCGCCGCGCCGAACAGGCCGCCTGGCGCAAACCGGCGCGAGCCTGGCAGCGCTGGGCGTGTGCTGCGGCGGTGTTGTTGGCCGTGGGGCTTACCGTGCAGAGCACGCCATGGCCCGATCGCCTGCGCGCGGACTACGCCACCGGCACCGGCGAGTCGCGCAGCATCGAACTGGCCGACGGCTCGCACCTGCAACTCAACACCGACAGCGCGGTGCAGATCCGCTTGAGCGGGGGCGAACGGCAAATCCGTTTGCTGCGTGGCGAAGGCTTTTTCGACGTCACCAAGGATCCGACACGGCCCTTCGTGGTGCAGTCCGGCGACGGCTGGGTGAAGGTGGTCGGGACGCAGTTCAGCGTTGCGCGGCGCGATGCGCAGACGCGGGTGCAGGTGGCGCAGGGCAAGGTGCAGGTCAGTGCCGGCAGTGGTGAGCCGGTGTACCTGGAGCCAGGGCGGGCCGTGGAATATCAAGGCCAGCGCCTGGCCGAGGTGCATGCTTTCGACCCGGCCAGCGGCTTTGCCTGGCGCCAACGGCAACTGGTGTTCCGCCAGCAGCCGCTGTCGGAAGTGGTGAGCGAGTTGAATCGCTATTGGCCCGGCAAGACTCTGGTGCTAGGTGATGCGCTGCGCAACCGCGTGGTGTCGGGTGTGTTTGAAATCGACAAACCCGAAGCCGTGATCAAAGCGCTGGAGTACACCCTCAACCTGCGTGCCGAGCACTACACCCCGTATTTACTGGTGTTGCGCGAAGGCAAGGCATCGTAATCGCAACTTTTTGAAAAAACTTTCAGGGTTTCTCCCCAGGCACTCGTCCTTGATCACTGAGGCGTAAATAGTAAGCACTCTCAAGTAGTGCGGCGCCGATCACAGACTTTTTGCACCGGGGAGCACCATCCATGGCACATCGATTCGCCGCACGGTCCTTGTTGGCACTGGCCATTTCCATGGCCTGTGGCACTGCGCCGCTGTATTTGCAGGCCGCCGAAACCACCCAGGCCCAGACCTACCGTTTCGATATTGCAGGGCAAAGCCTGGACGGTGCGCTGGCGGCGTTTTCGGCGGTGACGCGAGTTCAGGTGCTGGTGTCGGGTGAGTTGACCCAGGGCGTGCTGTCGCCGGGTGTCAAAGGCAACCTCGGCCAGCGCGAAGCCTTGGGGCAACTGCTCGGCGGTACCGGGCTGAGTGCGGCGTTTATCAACGCGGACACCGTGACCCTGGAAAAGCGCATGGACACAGGCGCAGCCATCGAAGTCGGCGCCACCACCATCAGCGCCGAACACCTGGGCGTGACCACTGAAGGCAGCGGTTCCTACACCACGGGCGCCGTGACCCTGGGCAAGGGCGAGCAAAAGCTCAAGGACATCCCGCAATCGGTCAGCGTCATGACCCGCAAGCAGATGGATGACCAGAACACCACCAAGCTCTCCGAGGTGGTCAAGCGCACGCCCGGCCTGACCGCGACCAAATCTCCCGGCCCCGGCATGTTCATCTTCTCCCGTGGTTTTGAAGTCGGCACCCTGCAATACGACGGTGTGGGCATCCCGCGTAATACCTACACGCTGGGCAGCTACCTCACCGAGAACATGGCGATCTACGACCGCGTCGAAACCCTGCGCGGCCCGGCCGCCTTGCTGCAAGGCGCCAACAGCCCCGGCGGCACGATGAACCTGGTGCGCAAGCGCGGTCAGCAGGCGCCGACCGTGACCATCACCGCCAAGGCGGGCTCATGGGACCATTACGGTACCCAAGTGGATGCTGGCGGCCCGCTGAACGCCGAAGGCACGTTGCGCGGCCGTTTTGTGGCTGACTACGACACTACGGATTCGTTTGTCGATTACGTCGGTGGCTGGAATCAGACAGTCTACGGCGCCGTGGACTACGACTTCAGCCCCGACACCACCGTCGGCGTCGGCATCAGCAACCAGAAAGGCCACTCGCGCCCCAACTTCATGTCGCTGCCGCGTTACGCCGATGGCAGCGATATCGGTCTGTCGCGCTCGACCTTCGTTGGCGCCAGTTGGAACCGTAATGTCAACAACCAGACCCAGGTGTTTGCCGATATCGAGCATCGCTTCAACGAGGACTGGAAGGTGAAAGCGGCGCTGGTGGCAATGGACGAGCACAACGACGCAACCTACCAGGCGACATGGGACACCGTCCCTGTAGGCGGCGGCACTGTGCCCTACGTGGACTGGATCACCGACTTCAATACCAAGAGCCGCGGCGCCGATGTGTATGTAAACGGCAAGTTCGAGGGGCTGGGTTTGCAGCAGGAGATGGTGCTGGGTGCCAACTATTCCAAACTCACCACCAATGACCAGTGGGCTCGGGCGTCAAATCCCGGTGCGGATATCTTCAACATCGACCACAACCGCCCGCAGCGCGACGCATCGCAATTGTTCAGGGACGGCGCTGCCTCCAAGAGCTGGTATGACATCCGTCAGAAGGGCATCTATGGCACCTGGCGCGTAAAAGTCCTGGACCCGCTGACCCTGATCGTCGGTGCACGCACCAGTTGGTATGACTATTCATACATAGGCCAGGGCGGGTTTGGCGGTGTGTATAACGCAGCCGAGAAAAGCACCACGCAAACCACCGGCAAGGTCACGCCGTATGCAGGCCTGGTCTACGCCCTGAATGATCAATGGTCGGCCTATGCCAGCTATGCCGATGCCTTTGAGCCGCAAACCAACCTGACCACCTCCGGCTCGTTGCTCAAACCTATCGAAGGCAAAAACTACGAACTGGGCATCAAGGGCGAGTTGGCCGAGGGTCGCCTCAACACCTCGTTTGCCATCTTCCGTTACGACCAGGAAAACCGTGGCGTCCAGGACCTGCAAGGGCCGATGAACTGCAATGGTTGGTACTGCTCGGTCGCCTCGGGCAAAGTCCGCAGCCAAGGCTTTGAAGCTACCTTGAGCGGTGAAGTGCTGCCAGGCCTGCAACTGGCCTCCAGTTACACCTACAACACCACAAAATTCCTCAAGGACGACACCTACGAAGGCAAGATCTTCAGCACCTGGACCCCCAAGCACCTGCTCAAGGTCTGGGGCGATTACCAACTGCCGGGTGACTGGCAGAAGTTCAGTGTCGGCGCCGGCGTGACCGCGCAAAGCAGCACCGAAGCCTACGACCGCACCTTCAGCGTGCCGGGCAATGCGCTGTGGGATTCACGGGTGGCTTACAAGATCAATCAGGAATTCACCGTGGCGGCGAACCTGTACAACCTGTTCGACAAGAAGTATTACATCCCGGCCTACAACGCGAACTGGGGCAGCAACTACTACGGCGATCCGCGTAATGTGATGTTTACGATGACCTACACACCGCAGTTCTGATTACATCCGGATATAAAAATGCCCCGCATTTAGCGGGGCATTTTCATGTGTGGCGGTTAGCCCTTACAGCCCATCCAGCATCGCCTTGTTACGTACCGCACCCTTGTCGGCACTGGTCGCCAACAGGGCATAGGCCTTCAACGCGGTCGTGACCTTGCGCGGACGCTTCTCCACCGGCTTCCAACCTTTCTTGTCCTGCTCGACCCGGCGTGCCGCCAGCTCTTCGTCACTGATCAACAGGTTGATCGAGCGGTTCGGAATGTCGATCAGGACCTTGTCGCCGTCCTGCACCAGGCCAATCGCACCGCCGGCAGCGGCTTCAGGTGACGCGTGGCCGATGGACAGGCCCGAGGTGCCGCCGGAGAAACGGCCGTCGGTGAGCAGGGCGCAGGCTTTGCCCAGGCCTTTGGATTTCAGGTACGACGTCGGGTAGAGCATCTCTTGCATACCCGGGCCGCCTTTCGGGCCTTCGTAGCGGATGATCACGATGTCGCCTTCCTTGACTTCGTCGGCAAGGATGCCGCGAACCGAGCTGTCCTGGCTTTCGTAGATCTTGGCGCGACCTTCGAAGACGTGGATGGATTCATCCACACCGGCGGTTTTCACCACGCAACCGTCGAGGGCGATGTTGCCGTACAGCACGGCCAGGCCGCCTTCTTTGGAGTAGGCGTGTTCGACACTGCGGATGCAGCCGTTTTCACGGTCGGCGTCCAGGGTGTCCCAACGGGTCGACTGGCTGAACGCGGTCTGGGTCGGGATACCGGCCGGGCCAGCCTTGAAGAAGGTGTGCACGGCTTCGTCGTCAGTCAGGGTGATGTCCCACTTGGCGATGCCTTCGGCCAGGGATTTGCTGTGCACGGTCGGCAGGTCGGTGTGCAGCAGGCCGCCACGGGCCAGGGAGCCTAAGATCGAGAAGATCCCGCCGGCGCGGTGCACGTCTTCCATGTGGTACTTCTGGATGTTTGGTGCGACCTTGCACAGTTGCGGCACATGGCGGGACAGACGGTCGATGTCGCGCAGGTCGAAATCGATCTCGGCTTCCTGGGCCGCAGCCAGCAAGTGCAGGATGGTGTTGGTGGAACCGCCCATGGCGATGTCCAGGGTCATGGCGTTTTCGAACGCCTTGAAGTTGGCGATATTGCGCGGCAATACCGACTCATCGTTCTCGCCGTAGTAGCGCTTGCACAGCTCTACGATGGTGCGGCCGGCCTGCAGGAACAACTGCTCGCGGTCGCTGTGAGTGGCCAATGTGGAACCGTTGCCCGGCAAGGCCAGGCCCAAGGCTTCCACCAGGCAGTTCATCGAGTTGGCGGTGAACATGCCGGAGCACGAACCGCAGGTCGGGCACGCGCTGCGCTCGTATTCCGCAACCTTCTCGTCAGAAGCGCTGGAATCGGCGGCGATTACCATGGCATCAACCAGGTCGAGGCCGTGGGAGGCGAGTTTGGTCTTGCCGGCTTCCATCGGCCCGCCGGAAACGAAGATCACCGGGATGTTCAGGCGCAAGGCAGCCATCAACATGCCGGGGGTGATCTTGTCGCAGTTGGAGATGCACACAATGGCGTCGGCGCAGTGGGCGTTGACCATGTACTCCACGGAGTCAGCGATGATCTCGCGGCTCGGCAGGGAATACAGCATGCCGTCATGGCCCATGGCGATGCCGTCGTCCACGGCGATGGTGTTGAATTCTTTAGCCACGCCACCGGCGCGTTCGATCTCGCGGGCGACCAGTTGGCCCAGGTCCTTGAGGTGGACATGGCCAGGCACGAACTGGGTGAACGAGTTGGCAATCGCGATGATCGGCTTTTTGAAGTCGTCATCTTTCATCCCCGTGGCACGCCACAGTGCGCGCGCGCCGGCCATGTTGCGGCCGTGGGTGGATGTTTTCGAGCGGTAATCAGGCATTGGAGCACTCCGGGCGGCTAATCAGGTACTAAAGGGGAGTGAGCTTCTAATTGACGACTGGAACACTCAGAAAATGGCCGTGTGTCCGGAAGTTGCCACTCGCATCGCGGGATCGCCGCTTGCTTGGGCCTCGAGCTCATAAACCCGCCGGGGGATGACTGGCGATGAATAGGGCCGATTCTACACCGCTGGCGGCTGGAGGGAATGGGCGTATGTGTATTGGCGGGTTCAACCGACGTTCAGCAATTCCAGGCGACGTGAAATCAACGAATTCAACACGAGGGCCGCTGTACTCAGCAGCAAAAAAGCTAATGCCAGGGTCATCTGCGGGTTATCTGTATTCATGTTGATCAATGCGCTAATCAATCCACCCAGTATAAAAATTAAAGTGTTCCCAGCCGACGCCGCGGTGCCTGCATTTTCCGGAAACACGTCCATAGCTTTAGAGGTAGCGATGGGCCGACAAATGGTAGTTCCGGTGGTGCAGACGATCATTGGGATTAATACTGTCATCGTTGAAAGCTCAAAAGTGCTGGAAAAAAAGAGCATCAATAGCCCAGAACAAAAAATCAGGGCCAAACCGAGCACGATTTGAACCTTGGGCGCCAGCCTATTAGCGAGTATGCGAGCTACGATGCCGCCAGCAATATAGGCCGCGCCGTAAAGTAGCAAGGTTAGTGAGAATTCATAAGTGGATAGCTGCAACTGATCCATGAAGATGAGCGGTGATATGACGATGAATGAAAAGTGGCAGGCGAAAGCAATTGCTGCAATTAGCCAGTAACCGACGAAGCTGCGGTTGCTGAGTACCCGTTGATAAGCGCAGAAAATATCTTCCTTTGGATGAAAGTTTACATGATGATTGTCTAGTAAAAAATACGCTTTTGACAAAACGCCAAGGGCCAATACGATAAAAAGAAAAAAGCTGCCAGGCCAGTCAAAAAGCTGTTGCAGTACACTACCAAGTAGCGGAGATATTGAAATAAAAATGCCACTCGCCGTGATCATCAGGATTCTCAGCTGGTCCCTTTCTTTACCTTCAAACATATCCTGAACCAACGCCTGTGACAGCACGAAGCAGCCGCAACCGATGGCTTGGACCATTCTAAATATCAGAAACCACATATATTCGGTCGAGAATACGCAACCGGTGGCACCTACAATGGATACAACCATCCCGCCAATCAACAACCCCTTGCGCCCTACGATATCTGAGAGTGGTCCGATTAAAAGTTGTGATAGGGAGATACCGATAGCAAAAAGGCTAATAGAGAACGCAATATCCGAAGGTTTATTTTGAAAGTGTTCAGCCAGTGCGGGGAAAGAAGGGAGTAAAACATCTAGAGGGAAAACACCAAGTAACACCATGGTCATTAATAGCACGATCGCCGACCTTTGTCTTTTTTTGTTACCGTTAGCGGTACGTGTCTTATTCATCTATAAGCCCCACATTTGAGAACAGCTGGCGAATATCAGTTCGTTTAAAAAAACCTGCTTTTTTCAATGCTTGAAATGTGGTGCTGGCACCTTCGCGAGCGCGAAGAATATGGGCGTGCGGGTCAGCCATCATGGTCAGGACTTGATCGACAGTGGTCTCACTTAATTGCACGCTTCGTAAACTCAATTCGAGCCATTTCTTATCCGTCTCAAAGAAAATAAGGATAATATCTAAGAGCTGTTTGGCAGATAGAATTCGTTGCTCGTCACTCATCTGAATCCACAAATAATGAAAGACTTCGCTAAAATATCGACTGTGTCGGGCCTCGTCAGCGAGGTGATCTTTGAGCATCTCCTGAACGCAGCAGACCAAGTTTTTTTGATAAACATCACGTAGATCTTTTGCAATGATGGTTTCCGATACGAAACCAATTAGAAGCCACGTGATCGACTTCTGCTTATTCGGGGTGGTATCGATTAGCTGATTGAGTTTTGTTATTCGTCTGTGGATAGTTGATTGAGTTGCCATATCATAAAATTTACTGACTTGTTCGGCAAGCTGATAGGAGAATAGCGCGTGATAACCTTCGTCAGTGTAAAGCTGCAGTGCCGCTGTTTTCATACGAGAAGGTATCGTAAATTCAAGCTCGTCATGAATTATTATTTCTACGGAGCGATTAACGATCTGGTGTTCAAGTAGTGTTGTGTAGTTTAGGAAGTTTACTAAGTGATTGGCGCAGAGACGCTTAGTGATGGCTTTGTCGGCTAATTTGACTTCCGGATGTTTAAGATAGGGAAGTAGGGCGGGAGGAAACCAATCTCTTGACTCCAGCTGTTTTTCTAAATCTTGAGGTAACTTGTATTGGTAATCGCTGGTTCTTACTGATGCGCGGGTGTTCCAGTCTCCAAGAGTGAAGCTGGCTTTCCACAGATCAGAGTCGATGAGCGGCTCAACCATAATTCCTACCCTCGGTTGTTTAGCAGCGATTTTAGTTCCCTGCATATCACTTGTCCGTCACTTTTACCGCACCCGACAAAAAATAAAACTTGTTCAGGATTGTTTTCTTCAAATCCTAATAAGGATTCAACTTGATTGTCTGTAAGTGCGCCCGTTAACCAAGTGCTCAGTCCCATCGCTGTCGCGACCAGTTGGTAGGTTTGTGAAATATGTCCCGCTTCGACATAAGCCATTCGATAAGCTCGTGAGTGCTCGTATTTCCACCAGAGTTTGTCAAATCGACAAGTGATGAAGAGACCTGCCGGGAGTTCGTTAATGAAGTGCTGTCCTGAAAGCACTTGCCCCAATGCCGTTTTCAGTTGCGTATTGACGGTGCTTAGAGTGTGCTCGGATGCGTTATAAGCGTAAATGCCCGGCTTCAACCCATCTATATTTTTAGCGTAAAGGAAACCTTCACACGCGTTTAATCCCCCACCGGAAGGGCTGCTCCTTCGGGCTTCGAGTCCTTTTGCAATACTTTCATCAACATTGTTTGCTCGTTCGTTTAAGTGTCCTAAGCATAAGTAAAGAATTGTACTTATGGTTTGCAGGGCAACGGATTCGCCTGTGAATGTACGGCAGGTTTTTCGGGTGAGCAATGCACTTTGAAGTGAATTCTCTGAAAGGTTAATAGGTGCTGGTAAGCGAATTAATGGAGTGTCAGCTTTTTGTTTGTGTATTCGGTCTGGAGGGGGAGGTGTTGATAATGTTTTTGCACAATGGTCTAAGTAGATGCTCGCCCATTCGTCTGCGTTTTCGGGCATTTGATCGCAAGGTATGTTTTTGGTGCCAATATGGAAAATTTTTGATAACTCATCCCAGCCCCAATTAATTGGCGTAGAAGGTGTGTCTGTCAAAATTTCGGCTTCTAATAGCTGAGTGTCTATTGGGTTTGAATTGTCGAAGATTTTTGGATCGTTTATCAGTTTGGTGAGTCGTACTGAGTATTCTAGATTGAGCTCATATTGTTTGTGATTTTTATAGTTCCAAACTATCGCTGTAGGTGTTTTGGGGAGTATAAATATATAAGGGTTTATCTGCATTGCACTGCCTCCGTGCGGAGCGGAAAAAACGCTGGGTAGCCGGCACTCCCCAGCGTTTTAGTTGCTTAGCGGGCTTTCAGTACTACCAAGAAAGCCAAGTTGGCGATGTGGGAAGTTTCCAGTTTGATATTTTTCATTTTGGATCTCCTTATTTTCAACTTTATATTTAATTAAAGCGTCGCCGTCATCGGTGACAATTGAATAATAGGATTTAATGAAGAAATTTCAAGAAAAAACGCGTAGGAATATTCGAGTTTTTTTGTCGGATTGGTACTACGAAGTGACGTGGGGTAGTTATTCTATGCTTAATAGGCAGTCGGTAAAATACGGTCGGGCGGAATGGCTTAGATGTAATGAAATCATGGGAGATCCATTTTGGATCCCCCCTTCAGATGTTAATCAGCTATTAGGCAACAACCGGCACGTAATGCTCTTGATATACCGCGTCTCGACAATCGCCGGATGCACCGGATGATCCGGGCCCTGGCCGCCACGTTCCAGCATCTGGATATTGCGGTCCAGATGGCGGGCGCTGGTCAGCAGGATGTTCTGCAGGTCGTCTTCCGGCAGGTGCATGGAGCACGAGGCGCTGACCAGGATGCCGTCCTTGCTGAGCAGGCGCATGGCTTGCTCGTTGAGGCGGCGGTAGGCGCCTTCGCCGTTTTTCATGTCTTTTTTGCGTTTGATGAAGGCCGGTGGGTCGGCGACGATCACGTCGAAGCGTTCTTCGCTGGCTTTCAATTCTTTGAGCGCTTCAAAGACGTCGCCTTCGATGCAGGTCATCTTCTCGGCAAAGCCGTTCAGCGCGGCGTTGCGCTCTACGCCGTCGAGGGCGAAGGCGGAGGCGTCGACGCAGAACACTTCACTGGCGCCGAAGGCTGCCGCTTGCACGCCCCAGCCGCCGATGTAGCTGTACAGGTCCAGTACTCGCTTGCCCTTGGCATACGGGGCCAGGCGGGCGCGGTTCATGCGGTGGTCGTAGAACCAGCCGGTTTTCTGGCCCTGGATCACCGGGGCTTCGAATTTCACGCCGTTTTCTTCCAGCGCCACCCACTCCGGCACCAGGCCGAACACGGTTTCGACGTAGCGGTTGAGGCCTTCGGCGTCGCGCGCGGCGGAGTCGTTCTTGAACAGGATGCCGCTCGGCTTGAGCACTTGGGTCAGGGCGGCGATCACGTCGTCTTTATGGGCTTCCATGGTCGCCGAGGCGATCTGAACTACCAGGATATCGCCGAAACGGTCGACCACCAGGCCCGGCAGCAGGTCGGAATCGCCGTAGACCAGGCGGTAGAACGGCTTGTCGAACAGGCGATCACGCAGGGACAGGGCGACGTTGATGCGGTGCACCAGCAGCGACTTGTCCAGTGGCAACTTGATGTCGCGCGACAGCAGGCGTGCGCAGATCAGGTTGTTCGGGCTCATGGCCACGATGCCCAGGGTCTTGCCGCCGGCCGCTTCCAGGATGGCCTGGTCGCCCGCCTGGAAGCCGTGCAGAGGGGTGGCGGCCACGTCGATTTCGTTGCTGTAGACCCACAGGTGGCCGTTGCGCAAACGACGATCGGCGTTGGCTTTGAGACGCAGGCTTGGCAGGGACATGACTGTCGCTCCGGAAAAAAGAGCGGGAGTATACCTTGTTATGTAGGAAATGGCCGGGCTGCCGGATGTGCGGGGAGGTGTCAGCCGGGGGGAGATAAGGGTTAGAATCCCCACCTAGCCCAGAGTGTGTACTTATGTCCCAAGAGCTTTCCGCCGAACAGATCCAGCAGGCCCTCCAAGGCATCAGCGTGCCGCCCCAGCCGCAAATCATGGTGGATTTGCAGATGGAGCAGTACATGCCCGACCCGGACCTGGAAGTGATCGCGCGGTTGATCTCCCAGGACCCGGGCCTCTCCGGCGCGCTGCTGAAGATCGTCAACTCGTCCTATTACGGCCTGAGCAACAAGATCGCCTCGATCCAGCGCGCGGTGAACCTGCTGGGCAGCCGCTCGATCATCAACCTGATCAACGCCCTGTCGATCAGGGGCGAGATGAGCGACGACACCATCGTCACCCTCAACCGCTTCTGGGACACCGCCCAGGACGTGGCCATGACCTGCCTCACCCTGGCCAAGCGCACCGGCGCCCAGGCGGTGGACGAGGCCTATGCCCTGGGGCTGTTCCACGACTGCGGCGTGCCGCTGATGCTCAAGCGTTTCCCCAACTACATGACGGTGCTCGAAGAGGCCTACGCCAATGCCGGCCCCGACTGCCGCGTGGTCGACACCGAAAACAATGCGTTCAACACCAACCATGCGGTGGTCGGCTACTACACCGCCAAGTCCTGGCGCCTGCCGGAGCATGTGACCGACGCCATCGCCAACCACCACAATGCCCTGGCGATCTTCAGCGATGAGACGTCGCGCAATCCTCAGTTGAAGAACCTGCTGGCGATCCTGAAGATGGCCGAGCACATCTGCTCGTCCTGCCGCGTGCTGGGCAACCAGTCGGTGGACCATGAGTGGAATGCCATCGGCCACCTGGTGCTGGACTACGTGGGCCTGTCGGACTACGACTTCGAAAGCCTGAAGTTGTCGATCCGCGAACTGGGCGCGCACTGATCCCCCCTTCACGAGGTACACATGCCCGAGTTACCAGAAGTCGAAACCACCCGGCGTGGGATTGCGCCGCACCTGGAAGGCCAGCGGGTCAGTCGCGTGGTGGTGCGTGAGCGGCGCCTGCGCTGGCCGATCCCGGAAGACCTGGATGTGCGCCTGTCCGGCCAGCGCATCGTGCTGGTGGAGCGGCGGGCCAAGTACCTGTTGATCAATGCCGAAGTGGGCACCTTGATCAGCCATCTGGGCATGTCGGGCAACTTGCGCCTGGTCGAGGTCGGCATGCCGGCGGCCAAGCATGAACATGTGGATATCGAGTTGGAGTCCGGCCTGGCCCTGCGCTACACCGACCCTCGGCGTTTCGGCGCGATGCTCTGGAGCCAGGACCCGCATAACCACGAGTTGCTGTTGCGCCTGGGGCCGGAGCCGTTGACCGAGCTGTTTGACGGTGAGCGGTTGTTCCAGCTGTCCCGCGGCAAGTCGATGGCGGTGAAGCCGTTCATCATGGACAACGCGGTGGTGGTGGGCGTGGGCAATATCTATGCGACTGAAGCGTTGTTTGCGGCGGGGATTGATCCGCGTCGCGCGGCCGGCGGTATTTCACGCGGGCGTTATGTGAAGCTGGCGATCGAGATCAAGCGCATTCTGGCGGCGGCGATCGAGCGTGGCGGCACCACGTTGCGCGACTTTATCGGGGGGGATGGGCAGCCAGGGTATTTCCAGCAGGAATTGTTCGTCTACGGCCGCGGTGGCGAGGCGTGCAAGGTCTGCGGGACTGAGCTGCGCAATGTGGTGCTGGGGCAGCGGGCGAGTGTGTTTTGCCCCAGGTGCCAGAGCTGATTGCTGTGTGAGGGCTGATATCGCTATCGGGAGCAAGCCCCCTCCCACATTTTGAACGTATTCACAAATCAAGTGGGAGAGGGCTTGCCCCCGATGAGGCCCTGAAGGACTTCAGGCCTTACCGGTAATCTTCCGGTACTTCTCCATCAACTGCTCTTCCGACTCCGGATGAGCTTCATCCAGCGGAATGCAATCGACCGGGCATACCTGCTGACACTGCGGCTCGTCGTAGTGACCGACGCACTGGGTGCACAGGTTGGGGTCGATCACGTAGATCTCTTCGCCCTGGGAGATGGCGGCGTTCGGGCACTCGGGTTCGCAGACGTCGCAATTGATGCAATCGTCGGTGATGATCAAGGACATGGAAACTCCTGCCAGGGCTGTCAGCCAAGGCATCTGAAAACTAATGCGCGCAATTGTGCCGCATTGGCGCCCGCAGTGCGAGCCGTGGTGAGCGAGGCAAGCCCGCTCACCACATTACTTCTTGAAGCGCAGCGTCAGCGCATCAGCCACGGCCGGATGCACGAACTTGGTGATATCCCCGCCCAAAGCGGCAATTTCACGGACCAACGTCGAGGAAATGAACGAATAACGTTCCGACGGCGTGAGGAACAGGCTTTCCACGTCCGGCGCCAGTTGGCGGTTCATGTTGGCCAGCTGGAATTCGTATTCGAAGTCCGACACCGCGCGCAGGCCACGCAGGAACACATTGGCGTTCTGCTCTTTGGCGAAATGCGCGAGCAACGTGGAAAAGCCCACCACTTCCACGTTGGGCAGGTGCTTGGTGACCTCACGCGCCAGCTCCACGCGCTGTTCCAGGGGGAACAGCGGGTTTTTCTTGGGGCTGGCCGCGACTGCGATGATCACATGGTCGAACAAACGAGAGGCGCGTTCGACCAGATCGCCATGGCCTTTGGTAATCGGGTCGAAGGTACCTGGGTACAACACTCGGTTCATCGCGTCGTCCTGGCGGAGTCCGTTGGGGAACCGGATGGTATCGCAGCCATCCCGGTCGGCCAAGTCAACTTATGCATAAGAAAGCCGTATAGACACCGCGAATGGCGTGTTTTTTCACGCTGTTTTCAGACGTTCGGCCAAGGCTGTCGCCAGTTGAGCGGTTAATCCGTACACCGATAATTGCGGGTTGGCCCCAATACTGGTGGGGAATAACGAACCGTCGTGGATCGACAGGTTGCGCAATTGGTGATGCCGGCCAAGGCTGTCAGCCACCGCGTTTTTGGGATCTTCGCCCATGGCACAGCCGCCCATCACATGGGCGCTGCCCAGGGTTGTCCGGTGCAATTCCAGATTCAAACCCTCAATGACGCTGCGTGCCTCGGCCAAGGTGTTCACGAACCGTGCGTCATGGTGCATGGGCTTGACCGATTTGGCGCCCGCCGCGAACTGGATTTCGGCCATGCTGTGGAAGGCCCGGCGCAGGCCGTCCCAGGCATAGGGTGAGACCTGATAGTCGAGCACCGGCGTACCGTCACCGCGTAAGTCCACGCTGCCGCCCTGGCTGTCGGGGTGAAAGCCGTCACGCAACAGCGCGAGCATGGCGTGGGTATGGGGCAGTTGGCCCATGTCCAGGGCGTTCTGCGTGCCATAGCCGCCGAACAAGGTGCTGGCCAATGCTGGATGCAAGGGCGGCGCTTCAAGCTTGTAGGACATTTTGCCGGTGGTGCCGTCCTGCCACTGGAAATGGTCGGAGTAGATCGACTGCGGCGCGCCGTAGAACGGGTTGATCACCTCGTCGAACAATGCGGCGGAGAAGTTCACCAAGTGCAAAAAGGTCCGCTTGCCCAGCCGCGAATGCGGGTCGGGGGCACCCGAGCGCATCAGCAGCGCCGGGCTGTTGATGCCGCCGCCCGACAGCACGTAATGCTTGGCCTTCACACTGATCCTGCGCCCGGTAGGCGCCACACAGCGCGCGTCCATCGCCACACATTCCAGGCTGCTGATGGTGTCGCCGCTGTATTTGAGCTGCTCGGCGCGCGCCAGGTAGAGCAGTTCACCGCCTTTTTCCAGGGTGGACGGAATGGTGGTCACCAGCATCGACTGCTTGGCGTTGACCGGGCAGCCCATGCCGCAATAACCCAGGTTGAAGCAGCCACGGACGTTGCGCGGGATCACATGCCAGCTGTAGCCGAGCTTTTCGCAGCCTTTGCGGATCACATCATTGTTGGCATTCGGGGGGATGGCCCACGGTGCGATGCCCAGGCGCTGCTCCATCTTTTCGAACCACGGTGCCATCTCTGCACTGCTGTGGCCTTTTACCGCGTACTCGCTGGCCCAATGGCTGAGGGTGGCGTCCGGGGTGCGGAAGCTGGAGGTCCAGTTGATCAGCGTGGTACCGCCCACCGCGCGGCCTTGCAGGATGGTGATGGCGCCGTCCTTGCTCATGCGGCCGATACCTTCCTGATACAGGCTGGCGTAGGCCTCGTCCTCCAGCAGCTTGAAGTCGCTGCTGGTCTTGAGCGGGCCTTCTTCGATCAACAGCACTTTGTAGCCGGCGGCGCTGAGGATCTCGGCAGTGGTGCCGCCACCGGCGCCGCTGCCGATGATGGCCACGTCGGCCTCCAGGGTCAGGTCGCTGTCGAGGGCGGCGCCATTGTGGGTTTTCCAGCCGCGGGCCAGGCCGTCGCGGAACAGATCGGGTACGGGCATCAGGGTCGTCTCTTGTTTTTATTGTGAGGGATGCAAATCAGATCTTCGGCGGGCCGGGGTAGCCGCAATGCGCCCAGGCGGCGGGCCGGAAGTACCAGGCCATGATCACCAGCTTGAGCAGCGAGCCCTGGCCCATGCGCAGCAGGTTCAGGTAGCTGTTTTCCCAGCGGTGCAGGAAGTTGCGGATCTGCTCCGCGCTGGCGTTTTCCCAGCTGCCCCAGATGCCGGTCAACGGGCCACGCGTAATGCCCATGCCGAGCACATCGAACAGCTGCTGGGTGAGCTTGAACATCTCCGGCGACAGGTGCTGCAGGCTGTAGTCGAGTTTTTTCAGCGTGTCTTCAATCCCGGCGACCACGTCCTGGGCGCTGGCCACGCCTTCGAGCAGCACCGGGATCACCGCGCGCAGAAACGGCAGGTCACTGCTGCGCAACATGGCAAAGCCGCTGGCCGGGGTGCTGCTGGAGCAGCCGCTGAGGCTGGCGCCCAATCCGGCCGTGGCCAGGAAGGCGCTGGCACACAGACCGATTTTCAAGACGCCGCGCCGTGATAGCGCGGGTGAATCCGTGAGGCTAGGGTTCATTTTTATTGTTATCCCGTGGGTGGCGGTGTCAGCGGACAAACAACTTCTGGATCAGTTTCTGGATCGATTTGCCGTAGGGCGGGTAGATCAATTTCGCCGCGTTCAGGCGCTGTTTCACCAGCACGCCCTTGGCCTTGCTGAACGTCAGGAACCCTTCATGGCCGTGGTAGTGGCCCATGCCCGACGGGCCGATGCCGCCAAAGGGCATGTCGTCCTGGGCCACGTGCAGGAGGGTGTCGTTCAGGCAGACACCGCCGGAATGGGTCTCATGGAGGACCCGGTCCTGCTCGCGCTTGTTGTAGCCGAAGTAATACAGGGCCAGCGGGCGAGGGCGCTGGTTGATGTAGGCAAAGGCTTGGTCGATGCCGCGATAAGGCACGATCGGCAGCACCGGGCCGAAGATTTCGTCCTGCATCACGGTCATGTCATCGCTGACATTCAGCAGCAGGCTATGGGCCATGCGCCGTGCCTGGCCCTGGTCGTACAGCCGGATCAGGGTGGCGCCCTTGTCGGTGGCGTCCTTGACGTAGGCATTGAGCCGGGCCAATTGACGCTCATTGATGATGGCGGTGTAGTCCGGGTTGTCGGCCAGCGTCGGATAAAACCCGCGAACCGCCTTGCTGTAGGCCTCGACGAAACCCTCCACGCGGTCCTCCGGCACCAGCACGTAGTCCGGGGCCACGCAGGTTTGCCCGGCGTTCAAGGCTTTGCCGAAGGCGATGCGTTCGGCGGCGTCCTTGAGCGGTACGTCGGCGGAGACAATGGCCGGCGACTTGCCGCCCAGTTCCAGGGTGACTGGCGTGAGGTGTTCGGCAGCGGCGCGCATCACGTGCTTGCCAATACTGGTCGCGCCGGTAAACAGCAGGTGATCGAAGCGCAGCTTGGAAAACGCCATGCCCACCTCGGCCTCGCCGAGCACCACGCACACCAGGTCCTCGGGGAAAACCCTCGCCAGTAACGCCTTGAGCAGTTCGCCGGTAGCGGGCGTGGATTCGCTGAGCTTGAGCATCACCCGGTTGCCTGCCGCCAACGCACCGACCAGTGGGCCGATGGCCAGGTACAGCGGGTAGTTCCACGGCACGATCACGCCGACCACGCCCAGGGGTTGGTAAATGACTTTGGCTGACGCGGGTTGGAAGGCCAGGCCTACAGCGCGGCGGGAAGGTTTCATCCAGCCTTTTAGGTGTTTGCTGGCGTAGTGAATGCCATGCAGGCTGGGCATCAGTTCGGCGAACAGGGTTTCGTCGGCGCTGCGCTGGCTGAAATCCTGGCTGATCGCATGGATCAGTGCCTGGCGCTCGTCACTGAGCACATCCCGCAAGGCCTTGAGCCACTGCTGGCGCTGTGCAGCTGGCGGCATCGGGTTGGCGGCGTAGGCGCGGCGTTGGGCGTCGAACAGGTCCTGGAGTTGATCCAGCGCCTGGGCATCTTGCAGGTAGGCAACGTTGGCAGACATGGCGCAGCACCGATTGTTATTGGTCTGCGTGGATTTTTAGAGTCATTACTCTAAATTGTCAAATAACATTGCAGCAACATGCAGATTTATCCTGGCAAGGATAGGCCGTAAGATGCCCTATCACGTGTACAGAAGCTGATTCCCCTATGGCACCACGAGTAAAGACCAGCGAGCGTATTGTGCAAACCAGCCTGGAGCTTTTTAACCAGCAGGGCGAGCGCAGTATCAGCACCAACCATATCGCCGCCCATATGGAAATTTCGCCGGGCAACCTGTACTACCACTTCCCCAACAAGCAAGCGATCATCTCCGTGCTGTTTCGCGAATATGAAGCGTTGGTGGACAGTTTCCTGCGTCCGCCCCAGGGGCGTGCAATGGTCGTGGAGGACAAGCGCTTTTATCTCCAGGCCGTACTGGCCGGCATGTGGCGCTACCGTTTTCTGCACCGCGACCTTGAACACCTGCTGGAGAGCGACCCGGACCTGGCCACCGGCTATCGGCGTTTTTCCCAGCGTTGCCTGATCCAGGGCGGCGCCATCTACCAGGGGTTTGTCGATGCAGGCATCCTGAACATGGACCCGGTGCAAACCGAAGCCCTGACCCTCAATGCCTGGATCATCCTCACCTCCTGGGTGCGTTTCCTGTGCACCACCAATGAAAATTCCGCCCACCTGAGCGCCGAAGCCATCAAGCGCGGGGTGTATCAGGTGCTGGTGCTGGAGGCGGGCTTTGTCACGCCCCGGGCAAAAGAGGCGGTGGATGCATTGTTCAAAGAATTTTACGTGCCGTTGAACCAGGCACTGGAAGAAGTGAAGTAGGACCTTTCCCGAATCTGTTCACAGGAGTCCATCATGCCGCTTGCCCAACTGATCAGCCCCCAGCAATTGGCCGAGCGCCAGACGTCGGCGGGGTTGGTGATCCTGGATTGCCGTTTTGCCTTGGAAGACCCGGATTACGGGCGTTGCAGCTACGCTGAAGGGCATATCGACGGTGCGCAATATGCCGACCTGGAGCGCCATCTCAGCGGGCCGGTGATCAAAGGTGTGACCGGTCGTCACCCGTTACCGGCGGCGGGCACCTTCGCCGAGCAACTGCGGGCATGGGGTATCCATGCTGACACCGATATCGTGCTGTATGACGACGGCCCTGGCGCTTATGCGGCTCGTGCCTGGTGGCTGCTGGCCTGGCTGGGCAAGCGTGACGGTGTGTTTATCCTGGACGGCGGCCTCAAGGCCTGGCATGCCGCGGGTTTCCCGTTGAGCCTGGATGCGCCGGTAATCGAGCGTGGGACTTTCGATGGCACGCCGGACAATCACTTGCTGCTGGATGCCGAACATCTGCAAAAACGCCTGGGCCAACCCGGCCTGACCCTGATCGATGCCCGCGCCCAAGCGCGTTTTCGCGGCGAGGTGGAGCCTATCGACCCCATTGCCGGGCATATCCCCGGTGCGCAATGTGCGGCGTTCAACGAAAACCTGGGCAGTGACGGGCGTTTCCTCCCGGCCGAGCAACTCAAGCAGCGCTTCGCCGCGCAGTTGCAGGGGCGCTCGCCGGAGGAACTGGTGGCGTATTGCGGCTCGGGCGTGACGGCCTGCCACAACCTGTTCGCCCTGAGCCTGGCGGGTTACCCGTTGGGCAAGTTGTATGCGGGGTCGTGGAGCGAGTGGATTACCGATCCGACGCGGGCAATCGCTACGGGGGACTGAGTTCCCGGTCGTGTAAACCCAATCCGAATGTGGGAGGGGCCTGCCCCTCTCACATGTTTAACCGTGTCGTGCCAATAACCATTGCGGTATGCGCCGCTCTAGGTAGTAGCCTGGGCGTTTCAGCGAGCCATCGACGAAGCCCACGTGCCCGCCCTTGGCCGTCAGCTCAAACTCGGTGCACGCCGACAGCTCACTGGCCTCGGGCAAGCTGTGGGCAAACACGAACGGGTCGTCGGCCGCCTGGATAATCAGCGTCGGTGTGCGGATCGCGCCCAGGTAGTAGCGACTCGACGCGCGACGGTAATAGTCCTCGGCACTCAAGAACCCATGCAGCGGCGCGGTGACCCGGCCGTCGAAGTCCCAGAAGGTGCGCATCTTCTCCAGCGAGCCAAGCGCTTCCAGGGTTTTCAGCCCGTCCGCGCGGCCATCCTGTAAAAAACGGCTTTGTTTGACGCGGATATACGCGAGCATTTCACTCATGAAGTGCTTTTGATAAATCCGCGAGAAACCTATCCCGATCCGGTCTGCACACTGGTCCAGGCGAAATGGCACCGACACCGCCGCTGCGCCTTGCAGCCCGGACGCCTCGCCGGTTTCCCCCAGGTGCTTGAGCAGCACATTGCCCCCCAGCGAATAACCCACCGCATACAGCGGCGCCAACGGCCGCTTGGCGCGCAGGTGCGCAATCGCGGCGGCGAGGTCTTCGCTGGCGCCGGAGTGATAGCTGCGCGCCAGCAGGTTGGGCTCGCCCGAACAGCCGCGCCAGTTCAAGGCCGCACTGGCCCAGCCGTGGGCGCCGAGGACTTTTTGCAGGCCGGCCACATAGGGGGAATTGGATGAGCCGGTCAGCCCATGCAGCACCAGCACCAACGGCGCCTGCGCGTCATGGGGGCCATGCCAGTCGAGGTCGAGAAAGTCGCCGTCTTTCAGCCACAGGCGTTCGCGTTGGCGTTCGATATGGGTAGTCGGGCGCCACAGCGGCCCCCACAGGGTTTGCAGGTGAGGGTTGCCGAGGCCGAAGGCGGGGGTGAACAGGTCGGAGGACGGTGTCATGACACTCTCAGTTTTGAGCTGACTCACTGTCTGTGGTGAGCGGGCTTGCTCACCACAGATTTTAAGCGACGCTTTCGACCAATCGATGCCACAGCGCGTAATACACACGACCGGATTTCTGCTCCCGGTGCAGGCGCCAGGCGCCCGGCAAACCCAGGGTAGACGGCGCGGTCTCGCTTTCAGTGTAGATCCACGCGTCCGGTGCCAGCCATTGGCGCTCTTCGAGCAAGGCGCACACGGTCGGCAACAGGTTCTGGTTGAACGGTGGGTCGAGGAACACCACGTCGTAGGCACTGGGCGCCTGGGTTTCCAGGTAGCGCAGGGCGTCGGCGGTCTGCACCTGGCCATTGGTGCAGCGCAGGGTGCCCAGGTGTTCCTTGAGGCTGGACACCGCGACATTGCTGGCATCCAGCGCCTGGGCCTGGGCCGCGCCACGGGACAGCGCCTCCAGGAACAGCGCGCCACTGCCGGCGAACGGGTCCAGCACCTTGGCGCCGGCAATGTACGGCGCCAGCCAGTTGAACAGGGTTTCACGTACGCGGTCCGGCGTCGGGCGCAGGCCCACGACGTCGGGGAAGCTCAGCTTGCGGCTGCCCCATTCGCCGCCAATGATGCGCAGCTGGCCCACACCGTTATGCACGTTGTGGACAGGTTTTTTCGGGCGAGATGAACTGGCCATTAATGCTCCGGAACCCCGAGCGGCTGCTCGGCAGGTTTATCAGTGGGGGGCGGTAGTGGCTTTTGCGCAGTCGTTGGGCCGGCGGTCACGATGACCATCTTGTCGGCGCTCAAGTGTTTGTTCAAGGCCGCCTTGACCTGCTCTACGGTCAGGGCCTGGGATTGTTTCATGAAATCTTCCAGATAGCTCAGCGGCAGGTTGTAGAAACCCATGGCGCCCAGTTGCCCGACGATATCGGCGTTGCTGGCGGTGGACAGCGGGAAGCTGCCGGCCAGCTCGCGCTTGGCGTCATCCAGTTCCTTTTGCGTCGGACCGGTCTTGAGGTAGTCGGCCAGCACGTCTTCGACCAGGCGCAGGGTGCCGCCGCTCATTTCGGCGCGGGTCTGCAGGTTGATCATGAACGGGCCACGCACTTGCATCGGCGAGAAACCGGAGTAAACACCGTAGGTCAGGCCGCGTTTTTCGCGCACTTCGCTCATCAAACGGGTGCCGAAGCCGCCGCCGCCGAGGATCTGGTTGCCCAGGGACAGGGCTGCGTAGTCCGGGTCGGCGCGGTCGATACCCAATTGGGCGAACAGCAGGTGAGTCTGTTTGGACGGGAACTCGATATGGCTCAGGCCGGCCTTGGGCTCGGTTGGCTGGGCGATTTTCGCCATGGCCGGGCCCTTGGGCAGCGAAGCGGACACTTTGGCCGTCATCGCTTCGGCTTCGGCGCGGGTCAAGTCACCGACCACGGCAATCACCGCATTACCCGCCGCATAAGCCTTGGCGTGGAACGCCTGCAGCTGCGCGAGGGTAATCTTCGGAACGCTTTGCGGCGTGCCTTCGCTCGGGTGAGCGTAGGGGTGATCGCCGTACAGGCGCTTGAACAGCTCCAGGCTCGCCAGCTTGCCGGGGTTCTGCTTCTGGTATTCAAAGCCGGCGAGGATCTGGTTCTTGATCCGCGCCAGGGAGTCGGCGGGGAAGGTCGGCTTGCCGATCACCTCGTCAAACAGCGCCAGGGCGGCGTCGCGTTTAGCGCTGTCGCTCAGGCTGCGCAGGGACACCAGCGCCATATCGCGATAAGCGCCATTGCCAAAGTCGGCGCCCAGGCCTTCAAAACCACTGGCAATCTGGCTCACATCCTTGCCCGGTACACCTTCGTTGAGCATGGCGTTGGTCATCAGCGCCAGGCCCGGCACGTTGCCGTCCTGGCTGCTGCCGGCGGCGAACAGGATGCGCATGTCGAACATCGGCAACTCATGGGCCTCGACGAACAGCACCTTGGCGCCTTCGGCGGTGGTCCAGGTTTGCACGTCGAGCTTGCGGTTGGTCGGCGCCTTGCCGTCCAGCTCCGCCAGGGATTGCAGTTTGTTGGCCGATTGAGCCTTATCCAGCGCCTGGCTGGCAACGGACTCACTCGGGCGCAGGAAATACACGGCGCTCGCCGCGACCAGGGTCACGGCGATCAGGCCCGGCAGGATCAGGCGGCTGCTTTTGCGATCACTCATGAGCGGTCTCCTCAGGCAAAACATGGGCGACGCTCAGACGTTCGCGGGTGAAATAGGTGCGCGCGGCCTTCTGGATATCTTCCGGGGTCACGCTTTGCAGGTCGGCCAGTTCGGTGTCCATGAGTTTCCAGGACAGGCCCACGGTTTCCAGGGAGCCAATGGCCGTGGCCTGGCTGGTGATGGAATCGCGTTGGTACACCAGGCCGGCGATGACCTGGGCACGGATGCGTTCCAGTTCTTCGGCGGTCGGTGGCTTGGCCTTCAGCTCTTCCAGCAGGCGCCACAGGCCGGCTTCGGCTTGGGCAACGGTCTTTTTCTTCTGCTGGTTCGGGGTGGCCGAAAGGGTGAACAGGCTGTCGCCCCGGGTGTAGGCGTCGTAGTTGGTGGACGCGGCGGATACCAGCTCTTCGCCACGCTCCAGTTGCTCGGAGATCCGTGCGCTGTAGCCACCGTCCAGCAGGGCCGAGATCAGGCGCAGGGCCTGGACCGAACGCTTGTCTTCGGCGGTGGCCAGGCCAGGTACGTTGAAGCCCAGGATCACGCTCGGCAATTGGGTCTGCACATGCATCGTCAGCAGGCGCTCGCCGGGCTCGGCCAGCTCCATCGGAATCTTGGCGGGCGGTACGTCACGCTTGGGGATCGGGCCGAAGTAGCGCTGGGCGAGGTTTTTTACCTCGTCCGGGGTGACGTCGCCGACCACCACCAACGTGGCGTTGTTCGGTACATACCAGGACTGGTACCAGTGGCGCAGCTCCTCGACCTTCATGCGGTCGAGGTCGGCCATCCAGCCGATGGTCGGGGTGTGATAGCCGCTGGCCGGGAAGGCCATCGCCTTGAAGCGCTCGAAGGCCTTGGACATGGGATTGTCGTCGGTGCGCAGGCGGCGTTCTTCCTTGATCACCTCGATTTCGCGGCTGAACTCGTCGGCCGGCAGGCGCAGGCTGGCCATGCGGTCGGCTTCCAGCTCAAAGGCAACGCCCAGGCGGTCACGGGCCAGCACCTGGTAGTAGGCGGTGTAGTCATCACTGGTGAAGGCGTTTTCTTCGGCGCCCAGGTCACGCAGGATCAGCGAGGCTTCGCCGGGGCCGACCTTGGCGCTGCCCTTGAACATCATGTGCTCCAGGGCGTGGGACAAACCGGTCTGGCCCGGGGTTTCGTAGCTCGAACCGACCTTGTACCAGACCTGGGAAACCACCACCGGCGCGCGATGGTCTTCGCGCACGACCACCTTGAGGCCGTTATCCAGGGTGAATTCATGGGTGGGTTGTGGGTCGGCAGCCAAGGCTGAAAGGGGCAGACAAACTGTGCTGAACAGCAGGCCTGCGGCGTGGCGGGCTAGAGCATTCATTCGTTTTTAAACCTGTTGGGCTGCCCGCTTGGTCTTAGCGTCGGCGGGCGAGGAGGTTAGGGCGTGTCATTCATCATTACCAGTGCCGCGCCGGAGCCTGCTAGTGTGCAGGGCAAGGCGCGAGGAGCGCAGTTTGGTTTTTCCAAATAAGCTCCGAGTAACGCAGCCCTGCACACTAGCAGGCCCGGCCCTTCGGGTTGTGCCTAAAAGTCAGCCAGGCTGCGTTGCAGGCCTTGGCAAGGAAAAGACATTCCCAGCGGCCTGCGCCTTGCCTGGCTGGCTTTTAGGCGACAACGCGGCACTGGTAATGATGAATGACACGCCCTAGGATACTGATCCGACCTAGGGACGGCCACTATGGCTGTCTTGTTAAGGCCCTATTTAGGCCTTACAAAATGTTGCGCATGAACGAGCTGGCTAAAAAACAGTCTGTTACGCATCGAATTTTATTTACCGATGTGCCCCTCGGCGCGTCGCTACCTTGAGATAGCCGTCTCCATGTTTGGTTCCAACGACGACAAGAAGACCCCAGCTGCGGCTGGCGAGAAGAAAGGCCTGTTCGGATGGCTGCGCAAAAAGCCGCAGGAAACCGTCGCTGAACAGCCACAGGTTCAAGCTGAGCCGATCCCCGAGCCTATAGTAGAAGCCGAGCCCGTTGCCGAAGCGCCGGCGCCGGTGGTGTTGCCGATGGCTGAGCCGGTGTTGCAGCCGGTGGCCGAGGTGGAGCCTGAGCCCGAACACAAGCCGTGGCCTGAGCTGCCGGTGCCCGAAGAGCCTGTGGCGCTGGTTGAAGATGTGCAGGCCGAGCATGTGGTGCCGCCGATTCCGGTGACCGTTGAGCCGCAGCCGGTCGTTGTCGAAGCGCCCGCCCCCGTGCCTGCGCTAGTGGAGCCGGTGGTTGCCGCTCCCGCCGTCATCGAACCGCCCGTCGCCTCCACCGAAACCAGCAAGACCGGCTTCTTCGCCCGCCTCAAGCAAGGCCTGAGCAAGACCAGCGCCAGCATCGGCGAAGGCATGGCCAGCCTGTTCCTCGGCAAGAAAGTCATCGACGATGAGCTGCTGGAAGACATCGAAACCCGCCTGCTGACCGCTGACGTGGGCGTCGAAGCCACCGCTGTGATCATCCAGAGCCTGACCCAGAAGGTCGCGCGCAAGCAGCTGACCGATGCCGACGCCCTCTACAAATCCTTGCAGGCCGAGCTGGCTGCGATGCTCAAACCCGTGGAAGCACCGTTGGTGATCACCCCGAACAAGCCGTTCGTGATCCTGGTCGTGGGTGTCAACGGGGCCGGCAAGACCACCACCATCGGCAAACTGGCCAAGAAGCTGCAGTCGGAAGGCAAGAAAGTCATGCTCGCCGCCGGTGACACCTTCCGCGCCGCTGCCGTCGAGCAATTGCAGGTCTGGGGGGAGCGCAACAAGATCCCGGTCATCGCCCAGCACACCGGTGCCGATTCCGCCTCGGTGATCTTCGACGCCGTGCAAGCCGCCAAGGCTCGTAACATCGACGTGCTGATCGCGGATACCGCCGGTCGCCTGCACACCAAAGACAACCTGATGGAAGAGCTGAAGAAAGTCCGCCGCGTGATCGGCAAGCTCGACGCAGACGCCCCGCACGAGGTGTTGCTGGTGCTGGACGCCGGTACCGGCCAGAACGCTATCAGCCAGGCCAAGCAATTCAACCAGACGGTCCAACTGACCGGCCTGGCCTTGACTAAGCTCGACGGCACGGCCAAAGGTGGCGTGATCTTCGCCCTGGCCAAGCAGTTCGGGTTGCCGATTCGTTATATCGGCGTCGGTGAAGGCATCGACGACCTGCGCACCTTTGAAGCCGAACCCTTTGTCCAGGCACTGTTTGCCGAGCGGGAGCGTTCATGATTCGATTCGAACAGGTCGGTAAACGCTATGCCAACGGGCATGTGGGCTTGCATGAGCTGAGCTTTCGAGTGCGTCGCGGCGAGTTCTTGTTTGTCACCGGTCACTCGGGGGCCGGCAAGAGTACGCTGTTGCGCCTGCTGCTGGCCATGGAGCGTCCGACCACGGGCAAGTTGCTGCTGGCGGGCCAGGACCTGGCCACCATCAGCAATGCGCAGATCCCGTTCCTGCGCCGCCAGATCGGCGTGGTGTTCCAGAACCACCAGTTGCTGTTCGATCGCACGGTGTTCAACAACATTGCCCTGCCGTTGCAGATTCTTGGGTTGTCCAAGGCCGAAATCGTCAAGCGCGTGGATTCGGCTCTGGAGCGCGTGGCGCTGTCGGACAAGACCGACCTCTACCCCGGCGACCTGTCCACCGGCCAGCAACAGCGCGTCGGCATTGCCCGCGCCATCGTCCATCGCCCGGCCTTGCTGCTGGCGGACGAACCCACCGGTAACCTCGACCCGCGCCTGGCGGCCGAGATCATGGGCGTATTCGAAGACATCAACCGTCTGGGCACCAGCGTACTGATCGCCAGCCATGACCTGGCGCTGATCGCCCGCATGCGCCATCGCATGCTGACCCTGCAACGCGGTCGCCTGATCGGTGACGGGGAGGCTGGCGTATGAGTGCAACACGTAGCCCCAAGGTTTCCGAGCGCGTGGCGCCGAAACCGGCTGATCCGCAGCCGAAAAAGAAAAAACACGACGACGATGACGGCCCGGACTTCAGTACCCTGCTGCGCGCCTGGATCGAAAGCCATCGCGCCAGCCTGCTGGACAGCCTGCGTCGCCTGGGCAAGCAGCCGATCGGCAGCTTTTTTACCTGCCTGGTGATGGCCGTGGCCCTGAGCCTGCCGATGGGCTTGTCGCTGCTGCTTAATAATGTCGAGCGCCTGGGCGGTTCCTGGCAGCGTGCGGCACAGATTTCCCTATACCTGAACCTGGATGCCAGCACCAAGGAAGGCGAAGCACTACGGGACGATATCAAGAACATGCCGGGCGTCGCGGACGCCGAGTACGTCAGCCGCGACCAGGCCCTTGAGGAGTTCCAGCAACAGTCCGGCCTGGGCGAGGCGCTGAAAGAGCTGCCGCAGAACCCGCTGCCGGGCGTGGTGCTGGTGACGCCGAATGAAGTCGACAAGGCGGGCCTTGAAGCCCTGCGACAAAAACTCGCAGAGATGCCGAAGGTGCAACAGGCGCAACTTGATCTAGTCTGGGTGGAGCGCCTGGCGGCGATCCTCAAGCTGGGCGACCGCTTTGTATTCGGCCTGACGGTGCTATTGGTGTCTGCATTACTTTTGGTGATAGGTAATACCATTCGTCTTCATATTGAAAACCGTCGCACCGAGATAGAAGTGATTAAACTGGTCGGCGGCACGGACAGCTATGTGCGTCGGCCTTTTCTGTACATGGGCGCGCTTTATGGCCTGGGTGCGGGGATTTTGTCCTGGGGCGTGCTGGCATTCGGCCTGAACTGGCTGAACGACGCGGTTGTCGGGCTTGCCGGCTTGTACGGCAGCGATTTTGCCCTGGCCGGGGTGCCGGTTGCCGATGGTCTGTCGCTCTTGCTTGGCGCGGTATTGTTGGGTTATATCGGTGCCTGGATTGCGGTCGCACGGCATTTACGCGAGCTGGCACCGAAGTAGTTAATGTCAGGGTAATGTGGTTTCGTTTGTATTGACCGTATCAGTGGTTTAGGGAACTTGTCCTACGGTTCCCGGTCAATTTTCGCAGTGCTGAACTGCACGAGTTATGTGAGTCGGAGGTTTTTTCGTATGACCACTTCTTTGCAACCTGCTTATGCCTTGGTCCCGGGTGCGAACCTGGAAGCCTATGTGCACACGGTCAACAGCATTCCATTGCTGACGCCCGAGCAGGAGCGTGAACTGGCCGAGAGTCTCTACTATGAGCAGGATTTGGGGGCGGCTCGGCAGATGGTGCTCGCCCACCTGCGTTTTGTCGTACATATCGCCCGTAGCTATAGCGGCTACGGCCTGGCCCAGGCTGACCTGATCCAGGAAGGCAACGTCGGCCTGATGAAGGCTGTAAAGCGCTTCAACCCTGAGATGGGCGTGCGCCTGGTGTCGTTTGCCGTGCACTGGATCAAGGCGGAAATCCACGAGTTCATCCTGCGCAACTGGCGCATCGTGAAAGTCGCGACCACCAAGGCCCAGCGCAAGCTGTTCTTCAACCTGCGCAGCCAGAAAAAACGCCTGGCGTGGCTGAACAACGAGGAAGTCCACCGCGTGGCCGAAAGCCTCGGCGTTGAGCCCCGTGAAGTGCGCGAGATGGAAAGCCGCCTGACCGGCCATGACATGGCCTTCGACCCGGCCGCCGAAGCGGACGACGACAGCGCTTTCCAATCGCCGGCCAATTACCTGGAAGACCACCGGTACGACCCGGCGCGTCAACTGGAAGACGCCGACTGGAGCGACAACTCCAACCACAACCTGCACGAAGCGCTGGAAGTGCTGGACGACCGCAGCCGTGACATCCTCTACCAGCGCTGGCTGGCGGAAGAAAAAGCCACGCTGCACGACCTGGCACAGAAGTACAACGTGTCGGCCGAGCGCATTCGCCAGCTTGAGAAAAGCGCGATGAACAAGCTGAAGTTGTCGATCGCCGCCTGAACATGTGGGAGGGGGTAAGCCCCTCCCACATTTGTTTTGTGTTGTATCAGTCGGACCAAGGCGCTTTGCGGGAATTGTTCAGTTCCACCAGGTAACCCTCTCCGCCCAGCTGGCTCATCTGCTGGCGAATCCAGGCTGCCCGTCGCGCCACATACGCGGTCGGATGGCTGGCACTCCACACCCGTGGATTAGGCAACACCGCCGCCAGGTAGCTGGCCTGCTGCCGGGATAACCCCTTGGCACTCACGCCAAAGTGATGTCGCGCCGCCGCTTGCGCGCCAAACACGCCTTCATCCCATTCCACGCTGTTGAGGTACACCTCAAGAATCCGCTGCTTGGGCCACAACACCTCGATCAGCCCGGTAAACCAGGCTTCCAGGCCTTTGCGCAAATAACTGCGACCCGCCCACAGGAACAGGTTTTTCGACACCTGCTGGCTCAGCGTGCTCGCGCCCCGGATCGAACCGCCGCGCTCGTTGTGCAGGAGCGCTGCCTGGATCGCGCCGAAATCAAAGCCCCAATGCTGCGGGAAGCGTTGGTCTTCACCGGCCATCACCGCCACTTTCAGGTCGTCGGAGAGCTCGTCCCACGGCACCCAGGTGCGTTGCAGGTCAATGGGTTCGCCGTCGAACCAGGATTCGACCTTTCGCTCCACCATCAGCGCGGTGAAGGGCGGCGGGACGACACGGAACAGCAGCACCAGCAGAACACTGCCGATGGCAAACCATTTCACGACGTTGAGAAGGCGTTTGAAGAGGACACGCAGCATAGAGATGGCTTGGCCGAACCCGTTGAGCGGGCCATTATACAGACCCTGTCCAATGAGTCTGACTGGAGTTCCTCATGCTGCGTAGCTTTCTGATGCTGGCTGCCTTTTTCGGCTTCACCGGTGTCGCCCTCGGTGCGTTCGCCGCCCATGGCCTGAAAAGCCGCCTCAGCGCCGAGTACCTGGCGATCTTTCACACCGGCGTGACTTATCAGTTGGTGCACACCCTGGCGCTGTTCGGCGTGGCGTTGCTGGCCGCGCACCTGCCGGGCCGGCTGGTAACGTGGGCTGGCATCTCGTTCGTAGTCGGGATCCTGTTGTTCTCCGGCAGCTTGTATGTGCTGACCATGACCGGCATCAGCAAGCTCGGCATCATCACGCCGTTCGGGGGCCTGGCCTTCCTGTCTGGCTGGTTCCTGTTGGGGCTGGCAGCATGGCGCTTGCAACTGTGACCGCTTGACGCTTGAAGCTGACCTTCAGGTCCCAATCGCGCTAGAATGCTGGCCCCTAAAAACGATGGCGGCCCCTGGCATGCGCATTCAGTTGAACGGCGAATCCCTTGAACTGCCCGACGGTGAAACCGTTGCGGCCCTGCTGACCCGCCTGGACCTGACCGGGCGTCGCGTCGCAGTGGAACTCAACCTGGATATCGTCCCGCGTAGCCAGCACGCCGAGACCACGCTCACCGAGGGTGACCAGGTCGAGGTGGTCCACGCCATCGGCGGCGGCTAGTCCCGCGCGTTTATGTAGCCCCGGATTCTGCAGAACCTCACCCCATTTCGAGGATTTCCCATGAGCATCGTTCGCAACGACAAGCCCTTCGTCCTGGCCGGTCGTACCTACCAGTCCCGTCTGCTGGTCGGCACCGGCAAGTACCGCGACATGGAAGAAACCCGCCAGGCCATCGAAGCCTCGGGCGCCGAGATCGTGACCTTCGCCGTGCGCCGCACCAACCTCGGCCAGATCGAGGGCGAGCCGAACCTGCTCGACGTGCTGTCGCCGGATCGCTACACCTTCCTGCCGAACACCGCCGGTTGCTACGACGCTATCGAAGCCGTGCGTACCTGCCGCCTGGCCCGTGAACTGCTCGACGGCCACAACCTGGTCAAGCTGGAAGTGCTGGCTGACCAGAAAACCCTGTTCCCCAACGTGATCGAAACCCTCAAGGCCGCAGAAACCCTGGTCAAGGAAGGTTTTGACGTGATGGTCTACACCAGCGATGACCCGATCATCGCCCGCCAACTGGCCGAAATCGGCTGTATCGCCGTGATGCCGCTGGCCGGCCTGATCGGTTCCGGGCTGGGTATCTGCAATCCGTACAACCTGCAGATAATCCTCGAAGAAGCCAAGATCCCGGTCTTGGTGGACGCCGGTGTCGGTACCGCCTCCGACGCCACCATCGCCATGGAACTGGGCTGTGACGCGGTGCTGATGAACTCGGCCATCGCCCACGCCCAGCACCCGGTGCTGATGGCCGAAGCCATGAAACACGCCATCGTCGCCGGCCGCCTGGCCTACCTTGCCGGGCGCATGCCAAAAAAACTCTACGCCAGCGCCTCTTCGCCGCTGGATGGTCTGATCAAGTAAGAGCCATTGATGACTGAATCAAACGAAACGCCGAACACCGTGGAAGAAGGCGACGAGTCCAAGCACCGCCGCATCAAGAGTTTTGTGATGCGCGCCGGCCGCATGACCGAGGGCCAGCAAAAGGGCCTGGAGCAAGGTACGCCGCTGTTCGTCCTGCCCCTGGCCGATGCGCCGGTGGACTATGACCAGGTGTTCGGCCGTTCGGCCCCGCGTTCCCTGGAAATCGGTTTCGGCATGGGCCACTCCCTGCTGGAAATGGCCGCAGCCTCGCCGGAACAGGATTTCATCGGTGTGGAAGTCCACCGCCCAGGTGTCGGTGCGCTGCTTAATGGCGTGCTGACACAAGGCCTGACCAACCTGCGGGTCTATGACTGCGACGCGATCGAAGTGCTCAACCGATGCATCGCCGACAACAGCCTCGACCGCCTGATGCTGTTCTTCCCCGACCCATGGCACAAGAGCCGTCACCACAAGCGCCGCATCGTCCAGGCCTCCTTCGCGGAACTGGTGCGCAGCAAGCTGAAAGTCGGCGGTGTCCTGCATATGGCTACCGACTGGGAACCCTATGCCGAATACATGCTGGAAGTGATGGACGTTGCCCCTGGCTACCGCAACCTGGCGCAAGACGGCAAATGCGTGCCACGCCCGGCCGAACGCCCGATCACCAAGTTCGAGCGGCGTGGTGAGCGGCTGGGGCATGGGGTTTGGGATTTGAAGTTCGAGAAAGTCGACTGACAAGTCCCTGGCTTGGAATGCAGTAAAAAATGTGGGAGCGGGCTTGCCCCCTCCCACAGTTGTTTTGTGTTGGATTTGAGGTCAGCGGCGATCGGCGACGACGCCAATCAACACCAGCACCACCACCAGCACCGGCGCCAGGCTGTAGTTATTGAACTGGCTCAATCCCCGCACAATCCACGGCGTGGCGTAGATCAGCGCCGCACCGCTGCCGATCATGCACAGCAGGGCCATCAACGGTACGCGCAACGCGCCGGCAACGCTGCCCAGGCGTGCTTCGACCCAGCCCTTGATGTCGGCGCCAAACAGCACCAGCAAACAGCCCACAAGGGCCAGGGAGATTTCCGACAGGTTGCTGCGGCTCCAGCGGGATACCGTGGCGAGCAGGTCGAGTACCAGATCCATTCGATTTCCTTAGAGCGATCAGCTCAAAAACTTCTGCAACAGGTCATTGAGAAAGAGTTGCCCGCGATCGGTGGCCGCCAGGCGTGACGGTTCGACCTGCATTAAGCCACTTTGTTCTGCCTCGCGCCGCGCCTCGTCGAGGCTCGCCAGGTCGAGGCCGGTGCGTTCGGCGTAGAGCGTGGCGTCGACGCCCTCGGTGAGGCGCAGGGCGTTCATCAGGAACTCGAACGGCAACTCTTCGTTGGTCAGCTCCTTCGCCCCGGCCTGGAAGCTTTTGGCCGGGTTGAGGTAGTCCTTCGGCGCGCGGGTCTTCCAGGTGCGCACAATGCGCCCGTCCGGATGGCTGAGCTTGCCGTGGGCGCCGGCGCCGATGCCGATAAAGTCGCCGAAACTCCAGTAGTTGAGGTTATGCCGCGCCGGGCGCCCGGGCTGGGCGTAGGCCGACACTTCGTATTGTGCGTAACCGTGTTCGGCCAGCAGCGCCTGGCCCGCTTCCTGGATGTCCCACAGGGTATCGTCTTCCGGTAGCGCGGGCGGCTGGTTCCAGAACACGGTGTTGGGTTCCAGGGTCAACTGGTACCAGGACAGGTGTGTGGGTTTGAGCGCGATGGCCTGGCGCAGGTCGCTCAACGCATCGTCCAGGGACTGATCGGGCAAGCCGTGCATCAGGTCCAGGTTGAAGTTGTCGAACCCGGCCTGGCGCGCCATCCCGGCGGCGCGTACGGCTTCGTCGCCGTTGTGGATGCGGCCCAGGGCCTCAAGCTTTTCCTGCTGGAAGCTCTGGATGCCGATGGACAGCCGGTTGATCCCCAGCGCGCGGTAGGCGACGAACTTCTCTTGCTCGAACGTGCCGGGGTTGGCTTCCAGGGTGATCTCGATGTCGCCGGCAAACGGGATGCGTGCTTCCACGCCTTTGAGCAATCGGCCCAGCGCCGCAGCGCTGAACAGGCTTGGCGTGCCGCCGCCGAAGAAGATCGAACTCAGTTCGCGCCCATACACCGCGTGCAGGTCCTGATCGAGGTCGGCCAGCAAGGCGTCCACATACTCTTCTTCAGGCAGCACCTTGCTGGCGGTGTGGGAGTTGAAGTCGCAGTAAGGGCATTTGCGCACGCACCACGGGATGTGGATGTACAGCGCCAGGGGCGGCAGCACCGGCAGCGCCGCCCGAGGTGTTTGCGCGCCACCGTGGATCAGCGGCTGCGCGGAGGTGTTCCGGGTCATTTCAAGCCCAGGCGCTGGCGCAGCAAATCCATTGCGCGGGCACGGTGGCTGATCTGGTTCTTGTCGGCCGGGCTCAATTCGGCACTGGAGACATTGCGCTCCGGCACCCAGAACAGCGGGTCATAGCCAAAACCGTGCTCACCGCTGGCCGCGTGCAGGATGCGCCCGTGCCACAGGCCTTCGCAGAGGATCGGCAGCGGGTCATCGGCATGCCGCACCAAAGCCAGCACACAGACGAACTGCGCGCCGCGCATCGCGTCCGGCACGTCCTTGAGCGCGTCCAGCAGCTTGGCGTTGTTGGCCGCATCGCCCTTGCCATCGGCATAACGCGCCGAGTAGATACCCGGCGCGCCGCCGAGGAAGTCCACCGCTAGGCCAGAGTCGTCCGCCAGCGCCGGAAGGCCCGAGATGCGTGCGGCATTGCGCGCCTTGAGGATGGCGTTCTCGACGAACGACAGGCCGGTCTCTTCCGGCTCCACCTGGCTGAACTCGCCGATGGAGCGCAGCTGCACGGATTCGCCGAGCATGGCCTGGAGTTCTTTGAGCTTGCCGGCGTTATGGCTGGCCAATACGAGTTGAGTAAGGTTCATCATTCCGCCGGAAACAGTTCCTGGTTGAATTGGAAGCTATGGGCTTTGCCGCCGGTTTCCACATTGATGGTAAACGTCTTGTATTCCCGCTGCGTCACGGAGTACGGCGCGAGGTAATTGATCCCGCCTTTCTCGTCGATTTGCTTGAACGTCAGGATCTCGCTCTTGCCGCCCAGGTCCTTGATGGTGCCTGTCACTTGCGCTGCCACCGGGGTTACGCCCTTGATCACGGTCACATTGATCAAGCCCTTCTCCTTGCTGCGCACCACGCCGACTTTCTGGGCGGTTTCCGGCTGCAGGAAGCTGGAGGTGAAGGTGTTGTAATGAACGGTGATATCACCGAAGTCTTTCTTGCGATTAGCGTCGATAGTGTCCGCCGCCATGGCGCTGGCGCCCAGGCATGCAGTCAGTAGAAAAATAGCCAAGCGACTCATGATCGTCCCTCTTGAAAATGATTAGACGGCAATCTTGTGATCCGTCAGGCCAGGGCTGCTGACCCGATAGATACCAATTTCGCCCAACAGATTGGGCCATAGCTTGCTTGCCCAGCCGTGACGATGCTGTTGATCGACGGCCAGGCGGTTGATCACCTTGGCTTCACGCTCGCCACACAGGGCTTCGAAGTCTTCGAAGGTGCAGAAGTGGATGTTCGGCGTGTTGTACCAGGTGTACGGCAGGAAATCCGAGACTGGCATGCGGCCCTTGGTCGCCAGGTACCAGCGGCAGCGCCAGTGCCCGAAGTTGGGGAAGGTGATAATGCACTGGCGACCCACGCGCAGCATTTCGTCGAGGATGCGGTCCGGGTAGTGCACCGCTTGCAGGGCCTGGGTCATCACCACGATATCGAAGCTGTTGCTGGCGAAGTTGCCCAGGCCCTTGTCCAGGTCCTGCTCGATCACGTTGATGCCCTTGGCCACGCACTGGGCGATGTTGTCCGGGTCGTTTTCCAGGCCGTAGCCGGTGACTTGCTTGTTGTCGCGCAGCCAGCTCAGCAGTTCGCCATCGCCGCAGCCCAGGTCGAGCACGCGGCTGCCGGCGGGGATCCAGTCTTGGATGATGTCCAGGTCGGCTCTCATGGCGTTCTCACAAAGTAATGCGGTTCATGTAGTTGCTGAAAGCCTGGAGGTAGCGCGGGATCGGAATCAGGAAGGCGTCATGGCCTTGCGGTGCATCGATCTCCAGGTAGCAGACGTCTTTCTTGGCCGCCATCAGCGCATCCACCAGCTCTCGGGAGCGAGCCGGCGAGAAGCGCCAGTCGGTGGTAAACGACATGACGCAGAACTTGGCCGTGGCGCCCTCGAAGGTTTTCGCCAGGTCATCGTCGTGGTTGGCTGCCGGGTCGAAGTAGTCCAGGGCCTTGGTCATCAGCAGGTAGGTGTTGGCGTCGAAACGCCCGGAGAACTCCTCGCCCTGATAACGCAGGTAGCTTTCCACCTGGAACTCGACGCTGTGAAAGTCGTAGTTGAGCTTCTCGCTCTTGAGGCCACGGCCGAATTTCTCGCCCATGGAGTCATCGGACAGGTAGGTGATGTGCCCGACCATTCGCGCCAGCATCAAGCCGCGCTTGGGGATCACACCGGCTTCCTGGAACGAACCGCCGTGGAACTCGGGATCGGTGAGGATGGCCTGGCGCGCCACTTCGTTGAAGGCGATGTTCTGCGCCGACAATTTGGGCGCCGAGGCGATGGCCAGGCAATGGCGCACGCGATCCGGATACGTGATGGTCCATTGCAGGGCCTGCATGCCGCCCAGGCTGCCGCCGATCACCGCGGCCCATTGCCGGATACCCAGCAGGTCGGCGAGGCGCGCCTGGCTGTGCACCCAGTCTTCCACAGTGAGTACGGGGAAGTCGGCGCCGAACGGCCTGCCGGTTTCCGGGTTGAGGCTGCTGGGGCCGGTGGAGCCATTGCAGCCGCCGAGGTTGTTCAGGCTGACGACAAAGAACTTGTTGGTGTCGATGGGCTTGCCGGGGCCGATGCAACTGTCCCACCAGCCAGGCTTGCGCTCGTCAACGCTGTGGAAACCAGCGGCGTGATGATGACCGGAGAGGGCGTGGCAGATCAGCACGGCATTGCTCGCCGTGGCGTTCAGTTGGCCGTAGGTTTCATAAATCAGGTCATAGGCAGGCAGCGAACGACCACAGGCCAGGGCCAGTGGTTCGCTGAAGTGCGCCACTTGGGGCACGACCAGTCCAACAGAATCGGGGGGGAAGGCAGTTGGCATCGACCCTGCTCTCGTTTAAATGAGGCGTAAGTCTAAAGACCGATGCACCCAGCGGCAAGCAAAGGCCAAATGTGGGAGGGAGCAAGTCGAATCGTCGCCCCGCCCCTCCTGCATTTGCTCCGCCTGTCAGATCAGTCCGAACAGTTCCTTGGGCATGTTCGCGAAGTCAGCCAGGTACGGGATGCCCCAGCCTTGTATCAGCTGGATCGCGATAAACGCGAAGATCGGCGAAATATCCAGGCCGCCCAGGTTGGGCACCCAGCGGCGGAACGGCGCGAGCACCGGCTCGGTGATCTGAGACACCAGCTCGGCACCTGGGCTGCGGCTACCCGGCGCGACCCAGGACAGGATCACGCTGATGATCATCGACCAGAAGATGATCTTCAAAAACAACGAGAAGATCCCGATCAGTGCCCATGGCAACAGCAGCACGGTGTAAGGCAGGTAGCCCTTGAGCATCAAGACCAGCACGAACAGCAGGATCTGCAGCAGCAGCGCCAGCACCAGCGACGACATGTCCAGGCCGAACATGCTCGGGACCACTCGACGCAGGGGCTTGAGCAGCGGTTGGGTGGCCTTCACCACGAATTGGCACAGCGGGTTGTAGAAGTTCGCCCGCACCAGTTGCAGGATAAAACGCATCAGCACGATCAGCAGGTACAGGCTGCCCAAGGTCTGGATGATGAAGATGACGGCGTCATTGAGTCCAAGCATCATTTATTCCTTTGTAGGGGGACGACTATTTGCCCAGCTGCTCGGCCATTTCAGCCGAACGATGTGCTGCGGCACCCAGTGCTTTTTCCACCAGGGCTTCAAAGCCCCCGGCCTGGAACGATTCGATGGCAGCCTGCGTGGTGCCGCCGGGGGAGGTGACGCGACGGCGCAACTCGGCAGCGTCCACTTCACTGGAGACAGCCATTTTCGCGGCGCCCAGGGCGGTTTGCTCGGCCAGTTGCTCGGCGACTTGCTGTGGCAGGCCCAGTTTCACGCCGGCGGCGGTCATGGCCTCGATCAGCAGGAAGAAGTAAGCCGGGCCGCTGCCCGACACGGCGGTGACCGCGTCCAGTTGCTGCTCCTGTTCCAGCCACAGGGCGATGCCCACGGCGGACAGCAGTTCCTGGGCTTGGTCACGTTGCTCGGCGGTCACCTCGTGGGTGGCGTACAAACCGCTCACACCCTGGCGCAGCAGCGCCGGGGTGTTGGGCATGCAACGCACGATCGGTTGCGCGCCGAGCCAGTTGTTCATGCTGGCGCAGGTGATACCGGCGGCGATCGACACCACCAGTTGGTGTGGCTGAAGGCTTGGGCGCAGGCTTTCGCACACGGCCTTCATGGCCTGTGGCTTGACCGCCAGCACGATCACATCGACACCTTGGATGGCTTCGGCGTTATCGGCGAAGGTTTCGATACCGTGCTCGGCGCTGACGCGGGCACGGGTCTCGGCGCCCGGATCGCTGGCGCGGATCTGCGCCGCTTCCAGGCCTTTGGCCCGCAGGCCGCCGATCAGGCTGGCCGCCATGTTGCCGGCGCCGATAAAGGCAATACGCGTGTTGCTCATGACAGGTCCTTACTTAGATGGATGTCAGCCATTTCATGGCTGGCCGTAGTCGCGGGCGCCAAACAGGGCGGTACCGATCCGCACCCAGGTGGCGCCTTGGGCGATGGCCGACTCAAGGTCGTGGCTCATGCCCATGGAAAGTGTGTCGAGCGGCAGGTTCAGGTTGTTTTGCAGGTCGCGCACGCTGGAAAACGCGGCGTCTTGTTCGGCCCGATCGTCCGTCGGCTCGGGAATCGCCATCAAGCCCCGCAGCTTCAAGCGCGGCAGGGCGCTGATGGCGTTGGCCAGGGCCGGCAGGTCGGCGGGGGTGCAGCCGGACTTGCTGGCCTCGCCACTGACATTGACCTGGATGCAGATATTCAGCGCAGGCAGGTCCACCGGGCGTTGCTCGGACAGGCGTTGTGCAATTTTGAGACGGTCCACGGAATGCACCCAAGCGAAATTCTCGGCGATGGCGCGAGTCTTGTTCGATTGAATGGGGCCGATGAAGTGCCAACTCAAGGGCAGGTCGGTTAATTCGGCCTGCTTGCCCAGGGCCTCCTGCAGATAGTTTTCGCCAAAATCACGCATCCCGGCGGCATAGGCTTCACGCACGGCTTGGGCGGGTTTGGTCTTGCTCACGGCCAGCAGGTGGATGCTGTTTGCGTCACGTTGCACGGCGTCGGCTGCGGCGCGGATGCGCTGGCTAACCTGGCCGATGTTGTCTGCTATCGTCGACATTCAAGATGCGCCCGTGGATATGGAGTCCGCGGCATTCTACTGGAAATGGAAAGCCCTATGGATATCACTGAATTACTGCAGGCCGGCGTGCGTCGCGGCGCTTCCGACCTGCATCTGTCGGCCGGTATGGCGCCTATGCTGCGTATTGATGGTGAGGTCTGGCCGTTGGATTGGCCGGTGCTTTCACCCCCGCAAGTAGCGGATTTATTGAGCCCGTTGCTCAACCGCTACCAACAAAAGGATTTCGAAACATCTCTTGAAACGGATTTTGCCTTCGAGTTGCCGGGCGTGGCGCGGTTCCGGGCGAACGTATTCCAGCAGGATCGCGGCATGGGCGCGGTGTTTCGCACCATCCCGGCCGAGGTCCAGAGCCTGGAAAACCTCGGCCTGGGGGAAGTGTTCCAGCGTATCGCCCAGCTTGCGCGCGGCCTGGTGCTGGTGACGGGCCCCACCGGCTCCGGCAAGTCCACTACCCTGGCGGCGATGATCGATTACCTCAACCAGCATCGGCGCCAGCACATCCTCACGCTGGAAGACCCCATCGAGTTTATCCACACGCCGAAAACCGCCCTGATCAACCAGCGCCAGGTGCATCGAGATACCCATAGTTTCTCGCTGGCCTTGCGTTCGGCGCTGCGCGAAGACCCCGACGTGATCCTGGTGGGCGAACTGCGCGACCTGGAAACCATCCGCCTGGCCCTGACGGCGGCTGAGACCGGGCATCTGGTATTTGGCACCCTGCACACCACCTCGGCGGCAAAGACCGTGGACAGGCTGGTGGACGTGTTCCCGGCGGGGGAAAAGGCCATGGTCCGCTCGATGCTGTCGGAGTCGTTGCAGGCGGTGGTGTCCCAGGTGCTGGTCAAGAAGGTTGGCGGCGGGCGGGTGGCGGCCCATGAAATCATGCTGGGCACGCCGGCTATTCGTAACTTGATCCGCGAAGACAAGGTGGCGCAGATGGTCTCGGCGATTCAGACCGGCGGCGCGTTGGGCATGAAGACGTTGGATATGAGCTTGAAGGCGTTGGTCACGGAAGGCGTGATCAGCCGGGAAGAGGCGCGGGAGAAGGCGAGGGTGCCTGGGGATATCTGAGGGGTGTGGACGACACACATCAAATGTGGGAGGGGGCTTGCTCCCCTCCCACATGTACTACTGCATTCCAGCTTCAGATCAGCGTTGTACTACCCGCAAGGTATTCTGCTCTTTCGGCAGAACCCGCTTGGCAATCACGTAGTTCTTGTCCCAGAACGGCTTTTTCAGCGTGTCGATGCTGACCGACTTGCCACGGCGCGGTGCGTGGATGAAGCGGTCGTTGCCCAGGTAGATGGCTACGTGGTTCACCTGGCGGCTCTTCAGTTTGAAGAACAACAGGTCACCCGGTTTCAGGTCCTTGCGCTCAACCTTCTGCCCATGACCGGCGGCCATGGCGTTGGAGGTGCGCGGCAGATCCACGGCCGCTACGTCGTTAAACGCATATTTCACCAGGCCGCTGCAGTCGAACCCTTTACTTGGGCTGCTGCCGCCCCAACGATAAGGAGTACCGAGCACGTTTACGGCGCGGCTGAGGACGGTGCTGCTTTGCCTGGTGTTGACTGCCATCAGGCCTGGAACTGCTTTACCGTGGGCCTTGCTCAGTTGAGTCGGGCGGCTGACGGTCGGCTTTGCCGATTTGGCAGTGCTGGGCGCGCTGTGGACTTTAGGGGTGAAACCGTTGACGTTCGGAAGTCGTTGCTCACGATTGGTGGCGTGGGCGGCCAGTGGCATTAATAGGCAAATGGTTAGCCATGTCTTTAAAAATGGTCGCATTAGGCGTGGCTCTTATGGGTTTGCGCGCAACTTTATAACAGCTTTTTGTGTCGTTCTCAGGCCGTTTGTCGACTGAACCTTGGGGTCAAACTCAGGAAAAACGCGACGATTCGCCGCGATTGTCCTACACAAGTCAGGTGGCATAAGGCTTTCAGGGGAGGGAAGATACCATTTGCCGTACGTCGGGCGCCTGTAAAAAAGTCACAAAGAAAGTGAAAAAATTTATCTATCGAAGCAAAAGAGGTACTCCATGAACACCTATCAACAGGTTGGTCCGCAGCAAGACACCCACAGCAAGGTGATCGGTTACCTGCTCTGGATTTTCGGGTTTACCGGGGCCCATCGTTTCTATTACGGCAAACCGGTCACTGGAACGATCTGGTTTTTCACCCTCGGCTTGCTGGGGATCGGCTGGCTGATCGACCTGTTCCTGATTCCGGCCATGGACCGTGAAGCGGACCTGCGTTTTACCGCTGGGCCTATCGAATACAACGTGGCGTGGATTCTGTTGGCGTTTCTGGGGGTGTTCGGCGTGCACCGCATGTACCAGGGCAAATGGATCACCGGCCTGATCTACCTGCTGACCGGCGGCTTGTTCCTGGTGGGAGTGCTGTATGACTTCTGGACCTTGAATACCCAGGTTTCGATCCGCAATGCCGAGCGCAACGGCGGCCGCTAGATCATAAATAACCTGTAGGAGCGAGCTTGCTCGCGAAGAACGTTAACGATAACGCAGCGCTATCAGGTAGCCCGCATTGTCTATTCGTTCTTCGCGAGCAAGCTCGCTCCTACAGGTTTTAGTGGCTCAAGCCTGATAGCTGATGCGCCCGTCCACCAAGGTGTAGCGCACGCTCGTCGGCAGGCTATGGCCGATGAACGGGCAGTTTTCACCCTTGGACAGCCAGTGCTCGCCCGCAACCGTGGAGCCGGCCGGATCAAACAGCACTAGATCTGCCGCCGCCCCCACCGCCAGCTTGCCCGCCGGCAGGCGCAAGGCCTCGGCCGGGCCTGCGCTCAGGCGCGCCAGCAGTGTCGGCAGGTCCAGCAAACCGTCTTCCACCAACGTCATCGCCAGCGGCAGCAACAGCTCCACGCTGCTGATGCCCGGCTCCGTCGCGCCGAACGGCGCCAGCTTGGCATCGCGCTCATGGGGCTGGTGGTGGCTGGAAATCGCCGAGATCACCCCCGATTTCACTGCCGCACGCAAACCGTCACGATCGGCCAGTGTGCGCAGCGGCGGTTGCACGTGGTAAAGGCTGGAGAAGTCGATCAGCGCCTCATCCGTCAGCAGCAACTGATACAACGCCACGTCTGCCGTCACCGGCAGGCCACGGGCCTGGGCCTGGGCGATCAGGGCCACGCCCCGGGCGCTGGTCAGTTGGCTGAAGTGCGCACGCACGCCGCTTTGTTCCACCAGCAGCAGGTCACGGGCCAGGGCTACGGTTTCAGCGGTTTCCGGAATGCCCGGCAAGCCGAGGAAGCTGGCGACCGCACCTTCATGGGCCAGGCCGCCTTCGGCCAGGTCGCGGTCCTGGGAGTGGAAGATCACCGTCAAGTCGAAGGTGGCCGCGTATTCCAGGGCGCGGCACAGGGTGCGGGTGCTGCGGAAACTCTCCAGGCCGTTGCCGAACGCCACGCAACCGGCATCGCGCAGGGCGATCAGTTCGGCGAGTTGTTCGCCTTCCAGGCCTTTGCTCAGGGCGCCGATGGGGAACACTTTGCAATTGCCGGCCTCACGGGCACGGTCGAGGATCAGCTCGGTCACGGCCGACGTGTCGAGCACCGGCTTGGTGTGCGGTGGGCAGCACAGGCTGGTGACGCCACCGGCTGCGGCCGCGCGGGTCTCGCTGGTGATATTGCCTTTGCGGCTGAAGCCCGGCTCGCGCAGGGCGACGTTCAGGTCCACCAGGCCGGGCGCGGCCACCAGGCCTTTGGCATCGATGGTCTCGCTGGGGCTGAAAGCACCGGGCGCGGCGCCGATGGCGATGATCCGGCCGGCCTCCAGGTGCAGATCGGTAACCTGATCCAGGCCACTGGCCGGATCGATGACTCGGGCGCCGAGAATGCTGAGCTTCACTGGGCCTTCTCCTGCTCGAATTGACGTTGCGCGGTTTGTCCGCTCATGGCCATGGACAACACCGCCATGCGCACGGCGATGCCATACGTGACCTGGTTGAGAATCACCGACTGGCTGCCGTCGGCCACCGCCGACTCAATCTCCACGCCTCGGTTGATCGGCCCCGGGTGCATCACGATGGCGTCCGGCTTGGCGCCGGCCAGGCGTGCGGTGGTCAGGCCGAACAGGCGGTAGAACTCGCCTTCGCTCGGCAGCAGGCCACCCGACATGCGTTCGCGTTGCAGGCGCAGCATGATTACCACGTCCACATCCTTGAGGCCTTCGGTCATGTCGGTGTAGACCTTCACGCCGTATTGCTCGATGCCGATGGGCAAGAGGGTTTTCGGTGCGATCACGCGGATGTCCGGGCAACCCAGGGTTTTCAGGGCCAGCATGTTCGAGCGTGCCACCCGTGAGTGCAGGATGTCGCCGACGATGGCCACCGAGAGGTTTTCGAAGCTGCCCTTGTGCCGACGTATGGTGAGCATGTCGAGCATGCCCTGGGTCGGGTGGGCGTGACGGCCGTCGCCGCCGTTGATGATCGCCACCTGCGGGCACACGTGCTCGGCAATGAAGTGGGCGGCACCGGAGTCGCCGTGGCGCACCACGAACATGTCGGCGGCCATCGCTTCCAGGTTGCGCAGGGTGTCGAGCAGGGTCTCGCCCTTGCTCGCCGACGAGGTGGACACGTTCAGCGTGATCACGTCGGCCGACAGCCGTTGGGCCGCCAGTTCAAAGGTGGTCCGTGTACGGGTGGAGTTCTCGAAGAACACGTTGCAGATGGTCTTGCCGCGCAGCAACGGGACTTTCTTCACCGCCCGGCCGCCAACCTCGAGGAACGAGTCGGCGGTGTCGAGGATTTCGGTGAGCAGTTCGCGGGGCAAACCGTCGAGGGACAAGAAGTGTTGCAACTGGCCCTGAGCATTGAGCTGCAGCGGGCGCTTGGCATCTAGAGGCGTCATCGCGGGGACTCTTTACAAGGCGGTTTAAAGGGCAAGGTCTTGCAGTTCGAGTTCGAGCGGCGTGGGACCGGACAATTTTACTCGCTGGCTGGCCTCAAGGGACAGCGTGGCGCCAACCACGTCCGGGCTGATGGGCAGTTCGCCTGCGTCCAGGTCCAGCAGGCAGACCAGGGTGATGCTGGCCGGGCGCCCGTAATCGAACAATTCATTCATGGCGGCGCGGATGGTACGGCCGCTCATCAGCACATCGTCGATCAGCACCAGGTGCTGGCCTTCAATCTCGAACGGCAGGGCAGACGGGCGCACTTGCGGGTGCAGGCCGTTCTGGCTGAAGTCGTCGCGGTAGAAGGACACGTCCAGGGTACCCAAGGGTGAGTCGCTGCCCAGTTCGTCCAGCAACGCTTGGGCGACCCACACACCGCCGGTGCGAATACCGATAAAGCGCGGTTCGCTGATGCCACGGTGTTCCAGGTGCGTCTTGAGGCTAACCGCCATCTGGCGGATCAGTTCGGCGGGGTTTGGCAGGCTCATGGTGGCTCCTTCAAGGCCTTGCGCGGCGGAGGCGACGACAAGGTCCGGGCTCAAACGTAAGAAGACGCGGCAAGCCGCGTCAGTCAGGATTCAAATAAAGCAGTGTTTTCGTCCAGCCAGCCCTGTAACAACAAGGCGGCGGCGATGGCGTCCACCGGGTTATCGCGGTAGCTGCCTTTCTGGCCGCCACGGTCGCGGCGTTCGCCCTTGGCTTCAAAGGTGGTCAGGCGTTCATCGTGGGTATAGAAGGGCAGGTTGTAGCGGCCGTTAAGACGGCGGGCGAACTTTTCGGCGCGCAGGCACATGTCGCTGGGGGTGCCGTCCATGTTCAGGGGCAGGCCGACCACTACGGCATCGGGCTTCCACTCTTTGATCAGGGCTTCGACCTGGTTCCAGTCCGGTATGCCGTTCTGGGCCTTGAGGGTGCACAGCTCGCGGGCTTGGCCGGTGATGACCTGGCCGACCGCTACGCCGATCTGCTTGGTGCCGTAGTCAAAGCCGAGGATCAAACGCAAGGCCATCAGGCGTGCCCCGCCTGGCTGGTCAGCAGGCTGAGGTTGACCCGCAGCTTGGCCGCGGCGGCTTCCAGGCGCAGTTCGCTTGCGGTGTTGAACAGGATGTCGGCATCGAACGGGCAGGTCAGCCAGGCATTGCTGGCCAGTTCGGCTTCCAGCTGCCCGGCTTCCCAGCCGGCGTAACCCAGGGTGATCACACTTTGCTCAGGGCCCACGCCGTCGGCGATGGCGAACAGCACGTCCTGGGAGGTGGACAGCGAGACTCCGTCCAGGTCCACCGTGGCCTGGAACTTCGGCCCGGTGGGGTGCAGCACAAAGCCGCGATCGGTCTGCACCGGCCCGCCGATGTAGATCGGCACGCCCTGGCAACGGGCCGGCGGGTCGACCTCCGGACGCAGCTGTTCAAGGATATCGGCCAGGTTCAGCGCCTGCGGGCGGTTCACCACCAACCCCATGGCACCATTGGCCGTGTGCTCGACGATGTAGGTCAAGGTCTGCGCAAAGTTCGGGTCGGCCATATGGGGCATGGCGATCAGGAATTGGTGCTTGAGGTAGGTCGGGCTGACATTTTTCATGTCCGCTAGTGTGGCGTTGGAGGGGCGAACTGACAAGCTGGACGTGACCCGAATACAGTGCTGTCGGCTTTTCTGTAGGACGGCGCGTTCAGTTGCTGGAAAGGCGATCACCCTTGGCAAACTTCCAGGTGCGGATGATTTCCAGGCGGTCCACATCGTTCAAGTCCCCGGTAAACGGGGCAAAGGGCGCGGCCAGGCGCACGATGCGTTGGGCCGCCTGGTCCAGCAGCGGCTGACCGGACGACTCCAGCACCTGCACTTCATATAAGGTGCCGTCGCGGTTGATCGACACCAAAAGACGCAAATTGCCGTAGATCTGCTGGCGCCGTGCCTCTTCCGGGTAGTTGAGGTTACCGATGCGCTCGACCTTCTTACGCCACTCGTCCTTATACCAGGCGCCCTTGTCGCGCATGGTCGAGGCGGCGTTCAGGCGGTAAATGCGTGGGCGCTTGGCGTAAAGCTGTTGTTCATGGGCCAGTTCGGCTTCCAGGCTGGAGATTTCGTCGGACAGTGTCGAGCTGTCGAACGTCGGTGCCGGCTTCACGGGCTCGGGTTGCGGCTCGGTCTTGGTTTTCTCGCGCTGGACCGGGGCTTTTTGCGGCTTGGGTGCGACGGTGGTCACCGTGGGCTTGGGCGTGGCCTGTTTGACTTCAGGCTTGGGCGCCGGCGGCGGTGTGACCTTATTGACCTTGTTGTCCTGGAAGGGCGCCACTTCGGTGGTCTTGGGGATCGCCTTCTTGTCCAGGGTGCCACTGCCCTGCTGGTTGTCCTGGGCGATAAAGTCCGCCTTCTCGGGCTTCTTTTCGCTCTTGAACGTGGCGAGAGTGATTTCCAGGGTCTTGGTGATCTGCTTGGGCTCGACCATGGTGAAACCCACGCCGAGGATCAAGGCCAGGTGAATCAATGCCGCAAGAAACAGGGTAAATCCGAGCCGATCAGCCGGGCGCACGCCGCTGTGGGAGAGTTCGGAGGGCAGATCGGACGGGAGTGTCATGACAAGAAAACCAACATCGCGCGTTTCACAGGTCGGGCATGATAGCGCAATGTTGGTGTGTGTCCGGCTGTTCTATATCACTTGGCCTGCAGCTTGCGTTCGATGGCGGCCATCAACATTTCGCCGATGTTCGTGCCAAATGCGTTGTCGATCTCGCGAATGCAGGTCGGGCTGGTGACATTGATTTCGGTGAGGTTTTCCCCAATTACGTCAAGGCCTACAAACAGCAAACCCTTTTCCCGCAGGGTCGGGCCAACTTGGCTGGCGATCCAGCGGTCTTTGTCGGACAACGGCCGCGCTTCGCCTCGACCGCCTGCCGCCAGGTTGCCACGGGTCTCGCCTGCCGCCGGAATACGCGCCAGGCAGTAATCCACCGGCTCGCCGTCGATCATCAGGATGCGTTTGTCGCCGTCCTTGATCGCCGGCAGGTAGGCCTGGCCCATGATTTGCTGGGTGCCCAGGGCGGTCAGGGTTTCGAGGATCACCGACAGGTTCGGGTCGCCGGCGCGGTGACGGAAGATCGAGGTGCCACCCATGCCGTCCAGCGGCTTGAGGATCACATCGCCGTGCTTGGCGGCAAATTCACGCAGCACGTCGGCACGACGGCTGACCACGGTGGGCGGTGTGCACTGCGGGAACAACGTGGCGAACAGCTTTTCATTGCAGTCACGCAGGCTTTGCGGCTTGTTGACGATCAGCACGCCGGCACGTTCGGCCTGCTCCAGCAGGTAGGTGGAGTAGACGAACTCCATGTCGAACGGCGGGTCCTTGCGCATCAGGATCACGTCGAGGTCGCTCAGGGGGCTGTCGATTTCGTCCTGCAGTTCGAACCACTTCTCGGGGTTGGCAAACACCTGCAGCGGGCGCATGCGTGCACGGGCCTCGCCGTCGCCCTGGTAAAGGTCGCGCTGCTCCATATAGAACAGGCTCCAGCCGCGGGCCTGGGCGGCCAGGAGCATGGCCAGCGAGCTGTCCTTTTTATAGGAAATGCTGGCGATAGGGTCCATGACAATGCCGACGCGAACGCTCATGGGGGATTTCCTCTAGCAAAATTGGGGCACATAAAAGTGGCGTCAGAGTGGCGCTGCGGCTGTTGTGGGTCAAGGAAAAACCACCGGGCGGGTGCCTCGATAGATTGCTCCCCGAGACTGTGCTAAAAAGACTGCCACGGCGCAGCAGCCCTTGAATTCCAAGGCCTGCGGCGCTCATCCTGTGCAACATCAGGCAGTACACACCGAAAACCGATTCGCTGTGGCGATGGTAGAGCAGATATGGAACAGCATTCCAACGCCTTGAGAGTGATGGTGATCGACGATTCGAAAACGATCCGCCGCACCGCCGAGACGCTGTTGAAGAACGTGGGCTGCGATGTCATCACGGCCATCGACGGTTTCGATGCCCTGGCCCGGATTGTGGATCATCACCCGCACATTATCTTTGTCGACATCATGATGCCGCGCCTGGATGGCTATCAGACCTGCGCCCTGGTGAAGAACAACCCGGTGTTCAAGTCGATCCCGGTGATCATGCTGTCCTCCAAGGACGGTCTGTTCGACAAGGCCAAGGGGCGCATCGTGGGTGTCGATCAGTTTTTGACCAAGCCTTTCAGCAAGGAAGAACTGCTGAGTGCGATCAAGGCCTATGTGCCCGGGTTCGCCGCAGTGGAACAAGCACACTGACGCCGCCTCACAAGGGCCGGCGCCGACCAATGTAGTGGGGAAAACCATGGCACGTGTTCTGATCGTCGACGATTCGCCGACCGAAATGTACAAACTGACCGGCATGCTGGAAAAGCACGGCCACCAGGTCCTCAAGGCCGAGAACGGCGCCGACGGCGTGGCCCTGGCCCGCCAGGAAAAGCCTGACGCCGTGCTGATGGACATCGTGATGCCGGGCCTCAATGGCTTCCAGGCCACCCGCCAGCTGTCCAAGGAGCCGGAAACCAACGGCATCCCGATCATCATCATTACCACCAAGGATCAGGAGACCGACAAGATCTGGGGCGCACGCCAGGGTGCCAAGGATTACCTGACCAAGCCTGTGGACGAGGAAACCCTGATCGCCACCCTGAACAAGGTGCTGGCCGGCTGACGGCACGCCATCATGACCGAGTCGCAAACCGCCTTCGAGTTGTTGCTGGACATCGACCGCCGCTGCCGCCTGCTGGCCGCCGACCTGCCATCCCAGGAAACCCGCCTGCAACGCTGGAGCGGGATTGGCTTTCGCCTGGGGCAGCATTGGTATGTCGCGCCCATGGGCGAAGTCGCCGAAGTCCTGCATGAGCCGCGTTGCACTTTAATGCCCGGGGTCAAGGCCTGGGTCAGGGGTGTTGCTAACCTGCGCGGGCGTTTGCTGCCGGTGATGGACCTCGGCGGCTTCCTTGGCCTTGAGCTGTCCAAGGCGCGCAAGCAACGGCGGGTGCTGGTGGTGGAATACAACGATCTGTTTGTCGGGCTGTTGGTAGACGAGGTGGTGGGGATGCAGCATTTTGCACAAGACGCCTTGCTGGCGAGCCCCAGCCCCGGCGCGCCATTTATCCAGGGCCAATTCGACGGCGAGCCGCTGTGGCAGGTCTTCAGCCCCTTCGCCCTGGCCCAGGCCCCTGGCTTCATGGATGTCGCCGCATGACCACCGCTACTACGCCCAAACCCCAGGCCGGCTCGCGCAGCCGTTCACAGATCATCGTGCTGTTTATCGCGCTGATCGTATTCATCATGCTGCTGTTCGCCAACTTTGCTTACCTCAACACCCAGTCCACCTACGACAAGCAGTACATCGGCCACGCCGGTGAACTGCGCGTGCTGTCCCAACGCATCGCCAAGAACGCTACCGAGGCCGCCGCCGGCAAGGCCGCCGCATTCAAGCTGTTGGGCGACGCGCGCAACGATTTTGCCCAGCGCTGGGGTTACCTGAAAAAAGGCGACCCGGAAACCGGCCTGCCCGCTGCGCCCAGTGCGGTCCGCGCCGAAATGCGCGCGGTGCAGACGGACTGGGAAGCGCTGTTGAAAAACACCGACGCGATCCTCGCCAGCGAACAGACCGTGCTGTCCCTGCACCAAGTGGCCGCGACCCTCGCCGAAACCGTACCGCAATTGCAGATGGAGTCGGAAAAGGTCGTCGACATCCTGCTGCAACGCGGCGCGCCGGCCAGCCAGGTGGCCTTGGCCCAGCGCCAGTCGCTGCTGGCCGAGCGTATCCTGGGCGCGGTCAACACGGTGCTGGCCGGTGACGAAACCGCCGTCCAGGCCGCCGACACCTTTGGCCGCGACGCCAATCGCTTCGGGCAGGTGCTCAATGGCATGCTCAACGGCAACCCCGGGCTGCGCATCACTCAGGTAGAAGACCGCGATGCCCGCGCGCGGCTGGCGGAAATCGCCGAGTTGTTCGAGTTTGTCTCCGGCTCCGTGGATGAAATCCTCGAAACCTCGCCGCAGTTGTTCCAGGTCCGCGCCTCGGCGAGCAATATTTTCAACCTGTCGCAAACCCTGCTCGATGAAGCCTCGCACCTGGCCACCGGTTTTGAAAACCTCGCCAGCGGACGCAGCTTCGACACCATCGGCGGCTATGTGCTGGGCCTGTTGGCGCTGGCCTCGATCATCCTGATCGGACTGGTGATGGTGCGCGAAACCAACCGCCAACTGCACGAGACCGCCGAGAAGAACGAGCGCAACCAGAACGCGATCATGCGCCTGCTCGATGAAATCGAAGACCTGGCCGACGGCGACCTCACCGTGACCGCCTCGGTGACTGAAGACTTCACCGGCACCATCGCCGACTCCATCAACTATTCCGTGGACCAGCTGCGCGACCTGGTGGCCACCATCAACCTCACCGCCGGGCAAGTGGCGGGTGCCGTGCAAGAGACCCAGGCCACCGCCATGCACCTGGCCCAGGCCTCCGAGCATCAGGCCCAGCAGATCGCCGAAGCCTCCACCGCGATCAACCAGATGGCCCAGTCCATCGATCAGGTGTCGGCCAACGCCGCCGAATCATCGGCGGTGGCGGAACGTTCGGTGGAAATCGCCAACAAAGGCAACGAGGTGGTGCACAACACCATCCACGGCATGGACAACATTCGCGAACAGATCCAGGACACCGCAAAGCGCATCAAGCGCCTGGGCGAGTCGTCCCAGGAGATTGGCGACATCGTCAGCCTGATCGACGACATTGCCGACCAGACCAACATCCTCGCCCTCAACGCCGCGATCCAGGCGAGCATGGCCGGTGATGCCGGACGCGGCTTTGCGGTGGTGGCCGATGAAGTGCAGCGGCTGGCCGAACGTTCGTCGGCGGCCACCCGGCAGATTGAAACCCTGGTGCGCGCGATCCAGGCCGACACCAACGAAGCCGTCATCTCCATGGAACAGACCACCACCGAAGTGGTGCGCGGTGCACGGCTGGCCCAGGACGCCGGGGTGGCGCTGGAAGAGATCGAAGGCGTATCGAAAACCCTGGCCGCGCTGATCCAGAGCATCTCCAACGCAGCGCAGCAACAGACCTCATCGGCGGGACAGATCTCCCTGACCATGAACGTGATCCAGCAGATCACCACGCAGACGTCATCGGGCTCCACCGCTACCGCCGAAAGCATCGGCAACTTGGCGAAGATGGCCAGCCAGTTGCGCAGGTCGGTGTCGGGTTTCACCCTGCCAGCGGCCAAACAGGCTGATGATTGAAATGCAGTCAAAATGTGGGAGGGGCTTGCCACCTCCCACACTCGATCTCCATTGGCTTTGAGATCCAGGCAACCCACGAATTCTAAGCGGAGCAGTTATGGTTGATCGGCACGACTACGTGGCCCTCGAATGGGTCAAGGGCGACATTGCCGAAACCCTGAAACAGGCCCGTTCGGCGCTGGATGCATTTGTCGAGACCCACGACGATGGCGTGATCAGCCAGTGCCTGGACGCTATCCACCAGGTGCATGGTGCGCTGCAAATGGTCGAGTTCTACGGCGCGGCGCTGCTGGCCGAAGAGATCGAAGAACTGGCCCTGGCGCTCCAGGCCGGGCATGTCGGCCAGCGCGAGGAAAGTATCCGCCTGCTGCAACAGGCCCTGGGCCAACTGCCGTTGTACCTTGACCGGGTGCACAGCGCTCGCCGTGATTTACCGCTGGTGGTGCTGCCGCTGCTCAACGACCTGCGCAGTGCCCACGGCGAAAGCCTGCTGTCGGAAACCAGCTTGTTCAGCCCGCAACTGCTGTCGATTGCGCCGCTTCCCGATGACGCCCTGGCTCAACGCGCGCCGGCCGACCTCCAGGCGCAACTGCGCCAGTGGCATCAACTGTTGCAGCAAGCCCTCGCCGGGCTGCTGCGTGAAGACCACGGGCCGAGCAACCTGGAAGATATGGCGCGGGTGTTCGCGCGCCTTGAGGCGCTGTGCCAGGGCGCGCCGCTGTTGCCGCTGTGGCAAGTGGCGTCGGCGCTGGTCGAGGGCATGCTCACCGGCGTAGTCGCCAACAGCCCGGCGCTGCGCAGCCTGCTCAAGGCCAGCGACAAGCAGCTCAAGCGCCTGCTGGCACAGGGCATCGGCGGGATCAACCAACCCGCACCGGATGAACTGCTCAAGAGCCTGTTGTTTTACGTCGCCAAAGTCACCCGACCGACCCCGCGCATGCAGAGTCTGAAAGAGCGCTACAGCCTGGATGAGGCCTTGCCCGACAGCACGGTGGTGGACGCCGAACGCGCGCGCCTTGCCGGGCCGGATCGCAACGCCATGGGCTCGGTGCTCGGTGCGTTGTGTGAAGAGTTGGTCCGGGTCAAAGAGCGCCTCGACCTGTTCGTGCGCAGCGACCGCCAGCACACGAGCGACCTCGACGCGCTGCTGGCGCCCCTGCGACAGATTGCCGATACCCTCGCGGTGCTGGGGTTTGGCCAGCCGCGCAAAGTCATCATCGACCAGCTGGCCGTGGTATTGAGCCTGGCCCAGGGGCATCGCGAGCCCAACGATGCGGTGTTGATGGACGTCGCCGGCGCGCTGCTCTATGTGGAAGCCACGCTGGCGGGAATGGTCGGCACCGTCGAGCCGGAAGGCCATGAAGAGAGCCGCCTGCCCACCACCGACCTGACCCAGATCCACCAGTTGGTCATCCGCGAATCCTGCCAGTGCCTGCAGCAAGCCAAGGAGCTGGTGATCGACTGTATCGAAGCCGATTGGGACCGCCAGCGCCTGGAATCCCTGCCGGAACTGCTGAGCCAGGTGCGCGGCGCGCTGGCGATGATCCCCTTGCCCCGCGCGGCAAGCCTGATGCGCGGTTGCACCGATTATGTCGACGAACAGTTGATGGTCAACGACAACCCGCCGTCGGAGGTACAACTGGGGCATTTCGCTGACGTGATCAGCAGCCTGGAGTATTACCTCGAACGCATGCTCCAGGACCCGGACGCCGCCGGTGAACGGGTGTTGGAAATGGCCACCCAAAGCCTGGCTGCGCTGGGCTACCTGCCTGCCGAAAAACCCTGGCGCCAGGCGCTGGCAGCACCCGATGGCGCGCTATCGAGCGAGGTTGCGCCCAGCCAGTCGCAGTTCGACGCACTGGCCAACCCCACTTCGGGCCTCAATCCGCCGGCCTTGCAACGCCCCGGTAGCCTGCTGCCGCCGCCGGCCGATGAAGCGCCCATCGACGATGAACTGCGCGATGTCTTCCTCGAAGAAACCGAGGAAGTCCTTGAGGTGCTGCACCGTCACCTGCCCAACAGCGCGGACAAAACCGCCCAGGGCGAAATGCGCCGCGCTTTCCACACCCTGAAAGGCAGCGGCCGCATGGTACGCGCCCTGGTGCTGGCGGAGCTGGCCTGGGCCGTGGAAAACCTGCTGAACCGTGTGCTCGAGCGCAGTGTGGCCCTCGGCCCCGAGATCCAACAGGTGCTGGATGACGCCGTGGCCCTGCTGCCGGCATTGATCGCCGACTTCGCGACGGGCGAGCAACACCAGCGCGATGAGGTCGACGCCCTGGCCGCCCGCGCCCACGCCTGGGCCAACGGCGCAGGGTCAGGCGCCGAACCCCACGATCCGATGTTGCTGGAGATCTTCCGCAACGAAGCCCAGAGCCATCTGGACAGCCTCAACCACTTCCTGCAACAGGCCGCCGAGCATGTGCCGCTGCAAGTCAGCGATGAACTGCAACGGGCCCTGCACACCCTCAAGGGCAGCGCCTACATGGCTGGCGTGTTGCCCATCGCCGAGCTGGTGCGCCCACTGGATCACCTGACCCGCGAATACAAGGCCCATCGCCTGCCGCTGGACCTGGACGAAGTCGAGTTGCTGCTGGAAGCCGAAGGCCTGTTCCAGCGCGGGTTGCGTCAACTGGACCGCGATCCCCTGGTGCCGATCAAGGGCGCGGATGACTTGATCCGCCGTACCCAGGCCCTGCTCGACCATCAACTGGCCGCGCTGCTCGACGCCCCCAACACGGGGTTGCGGATCAAGCGCGACCCGCAACTGATTGCCAACTTCCTGGCCCAGGGCATGGACATTCTGCTCGACGCCGAAAGCCTGCTGCGCCGCTGGCAGCAACACCCCGGCGAACGCCAGGAACTCACCGCGCTGCTGGATGAATTGACCACGTTGGGGGAGGGCGCGCATGTTGCTGACCTGCACGCCATCGATGAACTCTGCGAAGCCTTGCTCGACCTCTACGGCGCCGTGGAAGAAAGCAGCCTGGCGGTCAGCGAGCGGTTTTTCCATGAGGCCGAACAGGCCCATGAGGCGCTGATCAGCATGCTCGATCAATTGGCCGCCGGCCAGGAAATCATCCCGGCTCCGGCACGTGTACACGCCCTGCGCGAACTGCTGGACGATGCGCTGGACCCTTCTGCCACCGGCCTGATCAAAAGCGACGGCAGCCGTACCCTGAGCATCTCCGAACTGGGCGCCGCCACCGCGCAACTGCAGGATGAAACGTGGATCGACGATGAACTCGTGGAGATCTTCCTCGAAGAAGCCGTGGATATCCTCGACAGTGCGGGGCAGTCGCTCAAGCGCTGGCTGCTGGAGCCGGACAGTGCCGCGCCGTTGTCGTCCCTGCAGCGCGACCTGCACACCCTCAAGGGCGGCGCGCGCATGGCCGACATCGGACCGGTGGCCGACCTTGCCCATGAATTGGAGTGCGTGTACGAAGGCCTGGTGGATCGGCGCTACAGCTACTCCAGCGAGCTGTCGCAGGTGCTGATGGCCAGCCATGAGCGACTGGCCTTGCAACTGGAGGAACTGCAGCACCATCAACCCTTGAGCGACAGCGCCGAACTGGTCGCCAGGTTGCGCGCGCTACGCCAGGGCGGCATGCCGGCTGCACAGGCCGCTCCACCTGCGGAAACGCCGGGCACCGACCCCGAGTTGCTGGACATCTTCCTCGAAGAAGCCGCCGACATTCTCGACAGCTCCGGCAGCGCCTTGCTGCGCTGGCAGGCCGAGCCGAACAATCGCCAGGAAGTCGAAACCCTGCTGCGCGACCTGCACACCCTCAAGGGCGGCGCGCGCATGGTCGAGATCGGGCCGATCGGTGACCTGGCCCATGAGCTGGAATTTCTCTACGAAGGGCTATCCGCCGGTTTGCTCGCGCCGTCCGCCGAACTGTTCGCGTTGCTGCAGGGCTGCCACGACCGCCTGGCGCAGATGATCGACGCCGTGGCGGATGGGCTGCCGGTGGGTTCGGTGGACAAGCTCATCGAACGTATCAAAAGCCTGGTGCACCCCAGCGATGAGCCCGTGACGCCCGTGGCGCTGCCCGCAGGCAAGGTCGAAGCGGTGGTTGATCCCGGCGCCGACATGGTGAAGATTTCCGCTGACCTGCTGGACGACCTGGTCAACCTGGCCGGCGAGACCTCGATCTTCCGTGGCCGTATCGAGCAGCAAGTCAACGACGCGCGCATTGCCCTGCATGAGGTGGAAACCACTATCGAACGCATGCGCGACCAACTGCGCCGCCTCGACACCGAAACCCAGGGGCGCATCCTCAGTCGTCAACAGGCCGAGGCCGAGCGCCTGGGCTATGAAGAATTCGACCCGCTGGAAATGGACCGTCATTCGCAGTTGCAGCAACTGTCCCGGGCGCTGTCGGAATCGGCCTCCGACCTGCTCGACCTCAAGGACACCCTCGACCGCCGCAACGAGGACGCCCATGGCCTGTTGCAGCAACAGGCGCGCATCAACACCGAGTTGCAGGAAGGCCTGATGCGCACGCGCATGGTGCCCTTCGAACGCATGCTGCCGCGCCTCAAACGCATCGTGCGCCAGGTGGCGGGCGAGTTGGGCAAGGACGTGGAATTCATCGTCGGCAATGCCGAGGGCGAGATGGACCGCAATGTGCTGGAGCGCATGGCGGCACCGCTGGAACACATGCTGCGCAACGCCGTCGACCATGGCCTGGAGTCCCGCGATGCGCGGCTGTTGGCCGGCAAGCCGGAGAAGGGCCGCATCACCCTGGACCTGACCCACGAAGGCGGCGATATCGTTTTCGACATGCGCGACGACGGTGCCGGCGTGCCCCTGGAAGCGGTGCGGCGCAAGGCGATCAAGCGCGGTTTGCTCGCCCCTCATCAAGAGATGAGCGACCGTGATGTGTTGCAGTTCATCCTGCAGCCGGGGTTCTCCACGGCGGAAAAGATCACGCAGATTTCCGGGCGCGGCGTGGGCATGGACGTGGTGCACGAAGAAGTGCGCCAGCTCGGCGGCTCGATGTTCATTGACTCGACACCGGGGGAGGGCGTGCACTTTCGCATCCGCCTGCCGTTTACCGTGTCGGTCAATCGGGCGTTGATGGTGCACTGCGCGGACGATCAATACGCGATCCCGCTCAACACCATCGAAGGGCTGGTGCGGGTGCTGCCCCATGAGCTGGCGGGGCACTACCAGCAGGATCCGCCGTGTTATGAATATGCCGGCCAACGCTACGAGCTGTTTTACCTGGGTGACCTGCTGCACACCGTCGGTCGCCCGAAATTACTGGGCCAGTATCAACCCGTGCCGGTGTTGCTGGTGCAGTGCAACGAGCGCCGTGTGGCGGTGCATGTGGACGCCATGGCCGGCACCCGGGAGATTGTGGTCAAGGGCCTGGGCCCGCAGTTTTCCGGGGTGCAGGGGTTATCCGGCGCGACCATCCTGGGGGATGGGCGCGTGGTGTTGATCATCGACCTGCTCGCGCACATCCGCGCCCGGCAACCGGCCTTGCCGGCCCAGGCGGTGGATGCTCCGTTGATCCTCAACGACCCGCTGAAAAAGCGCCCGCTGCTGGTGCTGGTGGTGGACGACTCGGTCACCGTGCGCAAAGTCACCAGCCGCCTGTTGGAGCGCAACGGCATGAACGTACTCACCGCCAAGGATGGCATCGACGCCCTTGCCGTGCTCGAGGAACATACCCCCGACCTGATGCTGCTCGACATCGAAATGCCGCGCATGGACGGCTTCGAAGTCGCCATCCAGGTGCGCAACGACCCCCGGCTGATGCGCCTGCCGATCATCATGATCACCTCCCGCACCGGCCAGAAACACCGCGACCGCGCCATGGCCATCGGCGTCAACGACTACCTGGGCAAGCCGTACCAGGAATCGGTGCTGCTCGAAAGCATCGCCTACTGGAGCAAATCCCGTGCTTGACCACCGTACCAGCCAACTCACCGGCCTGCTCCTGCCCCTGGCCGACCGCCACCTGATACTGCCCAACGTCGCCATCGCCGAGTTGATCGACTTCCAACGCGGCGAACCGGCCAGCGATGCGCCGCCGTGGTATTTGCGGCAAGTGACGTGGCGGGATCGGCAAATCCCGTTGATCAGCTTTGAAGCGGCGTGCGGCGAGGCCGGCGTGACCGGCGAACGCTCGCGGATCGTGGTGTTGAATGCACTGGGCGGCCGACCGACGTTGAAGTTTATTGCGCTGGTGATCCAGGGGATTCCACGGTCGTACAAGCTCGATAGCGAATTGAGCTACGTGGACGTGCCGCTGTGCCCGCTGGAACTGGCGGCGGTGCAGGTGGGGGAACAGGTGGCTAAGGTGCCGGATTTGATGGGGCTCGAGGCGTTGCTGGTGGAGTCCGGGTTGGCGTGAATCTAAGTCATGTGAGGATCCCCTGTGGGAGGGGCATCTGAATGTGATATTGCGTAGCAGCTGTCGAGCCCCGGCGAGGCTGCGCTTGCGGCCCGTCTGACACACCGCTGACGCAGCCTCGCCAGGGCTCGACAGCTGCTACGCAGGGAGACTTGCTCAAGCCCTCAATCAATCCGCGCAAACCGCTCAATTAACGGCTGCTCCCGATGCTCGGCCTGCCACAAGTCGTAGGCACTTTGCATCGATAGCCATAGTTGTGCAGTACTTACGCCGGCTCGCTCCAACCGGACGGCAAGGTCCGGGCTGACGGGAGCGTGGCCATGCAAAATCCTTGAAAAAGTCTCGCGGGCGAAGCCAAGGCGTCTGGCCATTTCGGTGATGGTAATACCGAGGGCCGGGACTACATCCTCAAGCAGAATTTCGCCTGGGTGAGGTGGGTTGTGCATACCCATATCGATACCTCCACTCAGTGGTAATCAAGATAATCGACCAGTTCGACCTGATCGTCGAACATTCGAAAAATGATGCGCCAGTTACCACTTATGCTGACGGACCAGTAGTCGATCAGGTCGCCCTTCAAACGGTGGAAGCGCCAGCCGGGCAGATCCAGTGCATCTGGGTGCTCGGCCTTGTCCAGAATGAGCAGCATGCGGCGCAAGCGCTTTGCATGATTTGCGTTGATGCCTCTGGTTGAACCGGTCTCATAGAACGCCCTGAGTCCTTTATGTTTCCAGCTGACGATCATGGCGCGATTGTGATGTGATACATCACGCTCTGCAATGGCCTTGCATCGGGATTAACGATCGGGTTCATGATGCCTGCCCGTAGCTATTCGGAGCGAAAAGGCTAGGGACAACGGTTCCGAGCAACAACCTGAAAAGTCTGTCAGATAATTCTCTTCTGAGTGTCGATGATCGTTCCCACGCTCCGCGTCACCCTATTGCAGGGCTTTGGCCTTGCGCTGGCTGGCGGCTGCGGCTGGGGCTTCGGATTTTTCCTGCAAGATTTTGGGTTATGCATGAACTTGTCGCGTGCAGTCAGCGCGCCTAGTCTTCGTCCCGTCATCGCAAAAAACGGTGACACGGACGTGCAAGTCCGGTTACATGTCGGCGCACCAACGCCCATAGCCATTCAACGGGCGTTTTTTATGCCTGCTGTATTTGTTATGGCGGCTGTGCGTGGGAGATCCTTCGGGGTCTGCCGGGGTCCGATATGCCCGGTCTTGCACACCTGCGCACAGCTGCCACCTTAATTCGCGTGCAAGCGGAAAAGGGCAGTCTCCATCACATATCGGAGTTGTAAATCATGGTTAAACCTACCCCCAATCCGCCCGCAAGCCTCTTCACCGTAAACCCCCACCAAAACACCGAAACCCTGCTGGTCAACGCCAGCGAAACCCTGTCCTCCCTCAACGCACTCACCTGCAACCTGGCCTTCGACCTGGACACTTCCCAGCGCGCCATCATGCTTGGGATCCAGCAAATGGCCGAGTTGGGGCAGTTGTTGGTGGATAGAGCTCTGGAGCAGGTCAGCCCTTCTGCGGAAGAGGTCCCAGCCAGGGACTGATCATTCCCTTTTTGGGACCGCTATCTAACAGGCACTACTGAGCAAATGTGGGAGGGGCGGTGCGACGATTCGACTTGCCCCCGATGGCTGAGTGTCAGTTGATACATCACTTAGCTGACCCACCGCCATCGGGGGCAAGCTCCCTCCCACATTTAGATCATCTCTTGGCTCGGGTCAGCATTTGCTGATGCTCCATTACTCCAACCGTAACGATCCGCCGCCCAGCTTGATTGATGGCCCCCTGAATCACTCCTAAGGTACAGCCCACGACAGCAAACCCGTGGAGCGACCATGACAACAACAATAAACCCCGACTCGCGCTGGACGCGGCGGCGCGACGAGAAGCAGCGGCGGCTGGGGCTGGTCAAAAAAATCGCAGACGGGGCCGTGTTGCCCAGTGACAGGATTGTCGAGGCGCTTGAGGCGCTGATCCTCCCCGGCGACCGCGTGGTGCTGGAAGGCAACAACCAGAAGCAGGCCGACTTCCTCTCGCGCTCCCTGGCCCAGACTGACCCGGCCAAACTCCACGATTTGCACATGATCATGCCCAGCGTCGGGCGGTCCGAGCACCTGGACCTGTTTGAAAAGGGCATTGCGCGCAAGCTGGACTTTTCCTTCGCCGGCACCCAATCCCTGCGCATCAGCCAACTGCTCGAAGACGGCCTGCTGGAAATCGGCGCGATCCACACCTACATCGAGCTCTATGCACGGCTGGTGGTGGACCTGATCCCCAACGTCGTACTGTCCGCCGGTTTCATGGCCGACCGTGCCGGCAATATCTACACCGGCGCCAGCACCGAAGACACCCCGGCTCTGATCGAACCCGCCGCGTTCAGCGATGGCATCGTGATCGTGCAGGTCAACCAGTTGGTGGATGACGTCAGCGACTTGCCCCGCGTCGACATCCCCGCCAGCTGGGTGGATTTTGTGGTGGTGGCCGACAAGCCGTTCTACATCGAGCCGCTGTTCACCCGCGACCCGCGCCATATCAAGCCGGTGCATGTGTTGATGGCGATGATGGCGATCCGCGGCATCTACGAAAAACACAATGTGCAGTCCCTCAACCACGGCATCGGCTTCAACACCGCCGCCATCGAATTGATCCTGCCCACCTACGGTGAATCCCTGGGCCTGAAGGGCAAGATCTGCCGCAACTGGACCCTCAACCCGCACCCCACGCTGATCCCCGCCATCGAAAGCGGCTGGGTGGAAAGCGTGCATTGCTTCGGCACCGAACTGGGCATGGAGAACTACATCGCCGCGCGCCCGGATGTGTTCTTCACCGGCCGCGACGGTTCGATGCGCTCCAACCGAATGTTCTGCCAGCTGGCCGGCCAATACGCGGTGGACCTGTTTATCGGCGCTACCCTGCAAGTCGACGGCGACGGCCATTCCAGCACCGTGACCCGTGGCCGCCTCGCCGGCTTTGGCGGGGCGCCGAACATGGGCCACGACCCGCGTGGCCGTCGTCACGGTACGCCGGCATGGCTGGACATGCGCCACGGCGACGCGCCGGAAGCGCTGCTGGAGCGCGGCAAAAAGCTTGTGGTGCAGATGGTCGAGACCTTCCAGGAAGGCGGCAAGCCCACCTTCGTCAACACCCTGGATGCGGTCGAAGTGGCGCGCAAAAGCGGCATGCCCCTGGCGCCGATCATGATCTACGGTGACGACGTCACCCACCTGCTCACCGAAGAAGGCATCGCCTACCTGTACAAGGCGCGGTCCCTGGAAGAGCGCCAGGCGATGATCGCCGCCGTCGCCGGGGTCACCGCCATCGGCATGCGCCACAACCCCAAGGACACCGCGCGCATGCGCCGCGAAGGCCTGATCGCCTTGCCCGAAGATTTGGGCATCCGCCGTACCGACGCCACCCGCGAGTTGTTGGCCGCCAAGAGCGTGGCCGACCTGGTGGAGTGGTCCGGTGGCCTGTACAACCCGCCCGCCAAATTCAGGAGCTGGTAAATGCGCGCCCTTAAACTGCACGAACTCAGCCTCGCGGATCGCCTGGCGGATATGGCCGTCGATGCGCTGATCGATGAAGCCGACCTGTCGCCCAAGCCCGCCCTGGTGGACCGTCGCGGCAACGGCGCCCACAGTGATTTGCACCTGGGGCTGATGCACGCCTCGGCGCTGTCGCTGTGGCCGATGTTCAAGGCAATGGCCGAGGCGGCGCTTGAACTCGGTGAAGTCGGCTTGCCCCTGCGCGAAGCCCTCGGCCGTATCGGGCGCGAAGGCGAACAGGCGATGCTCGTCACCACCCACGGCGTGAACACCCATCGCGGTGCGATCTGGGCCCTTGGCCTGCTGACCGCAGCGGCTGCCCTGGAACCGCGAGCCATAACGCTGAACGCCGCCAGACTGGCCCTGCTCAACGACCGTTACGCGCCCCAATCGATGAGCCACGGCGCCCAGGTCGCGCAACGCTACGGCGCACGTGGTGCCCGTGAAGAAGCGCAACTGGGCTTCCCCGCCGTGACCCAACGCGGTCTGCCGCAACTGCGCCAGAGCCGCCGCCAGAACGTCGGTGAACAGAACGCGCGTCTTGACGCCTTGCTCGCGATCATGACCGACCTGGCCGACACCTGCGTGCTCTATCGCGCCGGCCTGGAAGGCCTGCATGCCATGCAGCGCGGTGCCCAGGCCGTGCTCGACGCCGGCGGCAGCGCAAGCCTCGCCGGGCGCCGCCAACTGCATGAGCTGGACCATCAACTGCTGGCCCTGAATGCCTCCCCCGGTGGCGCCGCCGACCTGTTGGCCGCCTGCCTGTTTATCGACCGCCTCGACGGAGCGTTGTGATGGAAACCTTATCCTTTGAATTCCCCGCCGGGCAGCCGCCAACAGGCCGTGCGCTGGTGGGTTGCGTCGGCTCGGGCGACCTGGAAGTGCTGCTGGAGCCGGGCACGGCCGGCACGTTGACCATCCAGGTACAGACCTCGGTGAATGGCGCCGAACAACGCTGGCAGCACCTGTTCGAACGCATTTTCCAGGAGCAGACGCCACCCGCCCTGAACATTGATATCCACGATTTCGGCGCCACCCCAGGCGTGGTGCGTTTGCGCCTGGAACAGGGATTCGAGGAGATCGGCCATGACTGACTTGCTGGCTAAACACAGCTTCGTGGAACTGGGTGCGCGGCAGCGGGCCAAGGCCTTGTTGGATGCCGGCACCTTTCGCGAACTGATCGACCCGTTCCAGAGGGTCATGTCGCCCTGGCTCAGCCGCCAAGGGGTGGTGCCCCAGGCCGATGACGGCGTGGTGATCGCCAAGGGCAGCATCGGCGACTTGCCCGTAGTGATTGCGGCCATTGAAGGTAACTTCCAGGGCGGCAGCCTCGGTGAAGTGGGCGGCGCGAAAATCGCCGGCGCCCTGGAACTGGCCGCCGAAGACAACCGCAAGGGCATCCCGACCCGCGCCGTGCTGCTGCTGGAAACCGGCGGCGTGCGCTTGCAGGAAGCCAACCTCGGCCTGGCCGCGATTGCCGATATACACGCGGCGATTGTCGACCTGCGCCAGTACCAGCCGGTGATCGGCGTGGTGGCGGGCAGCGTTGGCTGTTTCGGTGGCATGTCCATCGCCGCCGGGCTGTGCAGCTACCTCGTCGTCACCCGCGAAGCGCGCCTGGGCCTGAATGGTCCGCAGGTGATCGAACAGGAAGCCGGGTTGGAAGAGTACGACTCCCGCGACCGTCCTTTTATCTGGAGCCTCACGGGCGGCGAACAGCGTTTCAACAGCGGCCTGGCCGACCGTTACGTGGCCGACGATGCGGCGCAGATCCAGCAGACGGTCAGCGCGTTGTTGCAGCAAGGCGTGCCCGCCCAACAACGCAGTCGCCAGGCTGATTATTACCTCACACGCTTGGCCGAGTTGGACGCCGTAGCGCAAATCGACCCGGCGACGGTGCGCGAGCTGTATCAGGGAGAACGCTCATGAGAGGCTTGCAGTGGTTCAACGCATTGAGCGCCGGCGCTCCAGTTGTAGACGATTTGCCGGCGTCGCTGAGGGTGGCCGACGGTGTATTGGGTGAGCAACAGGTGCGCTTTGTCGCCGTGGTGACCGACGCGCAAAACCGCTTCCCTCGGGCGCGCAATGGCGAAGTCGGCCTGCTCGAAGGCTGGGGCCTGGCCAAGGCCGTCGATGAGGCCATCGCCCGCGGCGACAAGCGGCCCATCATCGCCATCGTCGATGTGCCCAGCCAAGCCTATGGCCGTCGCGAAGAAGCCCTCGGCATCCACCAGGCCCTGGCCGCTGCGGCCGACAGCTATGCCCGCGCGCGCCTCGCCGGCCACCCGGTGATTGCGCTGCTGGTGGGCAAGGCCATGTCCGGTGCGTTCCTGGCCCATGGCTACCAGGCCAACCGCCTGATTGCCCTGCGCGACCCCGGCGTAATGGTGCACGCCATGGGCAAGGCCTCGGCCGCGCGGGTGACCCTGCGCAGCGTCGAAGAGCTGGAAGCCCTGGCCGCCAGTGTGCCGCCCATGGCCTATGACATCGACAGCTATGCCAGCCTCGGCTTGCTGTGGGAGACCTTGTCGGTCAGCCAGATTGAACAGCCCACGGCGGACGATGTAGCGCGGGTCAGTGATTGCCTGGTGAATGCGATCAAGGACATCGGCAGCGCCGATCTGCGCGGACGCCTCGGCGCGACTAATCGGGCAGCCTCCAGCCAGGTTCGCCAACTGCTGCGGGAACAATGGTGAACGCCCACGACTTGCTCTGGGGCATGACCCCGGCGCATGCGCCCGCCGGTGCTCCGACCTGGGTGCTGGAGGCGCTTGGCGCCGGCCATCCGGTGGTGGTGCGCCGCGCCATTGCCGCGCCGGGGTATGTGGCGGTCGGCGTGCGCGGGCGTTCGCGTGAGCAGCGGTTCGCCGCCGAGATGCCGCTGGCGGCGGTGCAGCGGCGCGTTGCACCGGAAGCCCTGCGCGACATGGTTTCGTCACGGGACTTACCCGCGCTGCACGCGCTTGCTCAATTGCGTTCGGTGCTGGTGCACGAGGCATGGGGCGTCAGCGGGAGCGCAGGCTTTGAATTGGCCACCGGCATCGAAGCACTGCATGCCCAGAGTGATCTGGATTTGATCCTGCGTACGCCCAAGCGCCTTGAACGCGCCGCTGCCGAGGACCTGCTGGCGAGCCTGGACACGACGGTGTGCCCTGTGGACCTGCAACTGCAAACCCCGTTTGGCGCCGTCGCCTTGCGCGAATGGGCCAGCGGCTCACGCCGTGTGCTGCTGAAAACCACCAGCGGCGCGCATCTTGTGCTCGACCCTTGGCAGGCCGTGGCATGAGCAGCCTGCTGGTGTTTCCAGGGCAGGGCGCTCAGCGACCAGGCATGCTGAAGTCGTTGCCCGAACCTGTGCTGGCAGAAGCCAGCGATGCCCTGGGCGAAGACGTGCGCGTGCTCGATTCCGCGCAAGCCCTGGCCAGTACCCGCGCTGTGCAACTGTGCCTGTTGATCGCCGGCGTCGCCCACGCCCGCCTGTTGGAGCGCACCCCGGATTACGTGGCGGGCCTGTCCATCGGCGCCTACCCGGCTGCGGTCATCGCCGGGGCCCTGGATTTTGCCGATGCGGTAAAGCTTGTGAGCCTGCGCGGCCAACTGATGCAAAACGCTTATCCACACGGCTACGGCATGACCGCGATCATCGGTGTGGAGTTATCCACCGTCGAAACACTCCTCGCCGACATCCACAGCCCTGAAACCCCGGTGTACCTGGCCAATATCAACGCCGATAACCAAAGCGTGATCGCCGGCAGCGACGAGGCCATGAAGCGTGTTGCCGCGCGCATCAAGGGCAACGGCATCGCCAAACGCCTGGCCGTCAGTGTGCCGTCCCATTGCGCGCTGCTGGAGCAATCGGCCCAGGCCCTGGCCCAGGCATTTGTCCCGCTCAAGGCGCCGCGCATCACCTACCTGAGCAGCACCCGCGCGCGGCCGATCCACAATCCCGAACACCTGCGCGACGACCTGGCCTTCAACATGTGCCGCGTCGTTGACTGGCGCGGCACCGTACAAAGCGCCTACGAGCGCGGTGTGCGCCTGCAAATCGAACTGCCCCCGGGCGCCGTGCTCACCGGCCTGTCACGCCGCGTGTTCGAACAAGGCACCGTGATCGCCTGCGAAGGCGCACGCCTGGATACCTTGCAGGCCCTGCTGGAAGAGGAGGAGCGCCGCCACCGATAAAGCACCACCCAAGGCTGTCGAAGCACAAAAACAACAATTTCGATCGAGCACTTCGAGGACAACAACAATGATTATTTACGGTGTGGCATTGCTGGCGATCTGCACGCTGGCAGGCGTGATCATGGGCGACATGCTCGGCGTGTTGCTGGGCGTCAAATCCAACGTGGGCGGGGTGGGTATCGCCATGATCCTGCTGATCTGCGCTCGCCTGTGGATGCAAAAACGCGGCGGCATGACCAAGGAGTGCGAGATGGGCGTGGGCTTTTGGGGCGCCATGTATATCCCCGTGGTGGTGGCGATGGCCGCGCAGCAGAACGTCGTAACCGCCCTGCACGGCGGCCCGGTCGCGGTGCTGGCGGCGATTGGTTCGGTGGTGGTCTGTGGTTGCACCATTGCGTTGATCAGCCGTACTCACAAGGGCGAGCCTCTGCCCGCCGAAGAGCCGCTGATCGTGCCTGCGGGAGGTCGCTGATATGTGGGATCTCATCGAAAAAGGCCTGGAACATAACGGCCTGATCACCGCGTTTGCGTTTGTTGGCGTGGTGATGTGGATTTCCGTGGTGCTGTCCAAGCGCCTGACGTTCGGGCGCATCCACGGCTCGGCGATTGCCATCGTCATCGGCCTGGTCCTGGCCTGGGTCGGCGGCACCCTTACCGGCGGGCAAAAAGGCTTGGCCGACCTGGCACTGTTCTCTGGTATTGGCCTGATGGGCGGCGCGATGCTGCGCGACTTCGCCATCGTTGCCACGGCGTTCGAGGTGCAGGCCACCGAGGCGCGCAAGGCCGGGATGATCGGTGTGATTGCGCTGCTGCTGGGCACGATCCTGCCGTTTATCGTCGGCGCCAGCATGGCCTGGGTGTTTGGCTATCGCGACGCGATCAGCATGACCACCATCGGCGCGGGTGCGGTGACCTACATCGTCGGCCCGGTGACCGGTGCGGCGATTGGCGCGACTTCGGATGTGATGGCACTGTCGATTGCGACCGGGTTGATCAAGGCGATCCTGGTGATGGTCGGCACCCCGGTGGCGGCGCGTTGGATGGGCTTGGACAATCCGCGTTCAGCGATGGTGTTCGGTGGCTTGGCCGGCACCGTGAGCGGCGTGACGGCAGGGCTGGCGGCGACGGATCGGCGCTTGGTGCCGTATGGCGCGTTGACGGCGACGTTCCATACCGGGCTTGGGTGTTTGCTGGGGCCTTCGTTGCTGTACTTCATTGTGCGTGGGTTGGTGGGCTGACCTTGAGGGTTGCGGAGTGTCAGGCTGTTCCCTGCCGATTGGCATACATCCGACACTCCGCCAACAACGCGAGTAAATTCGGATCACGCTCCTTGGCCTTCAGGAACACCACCCCGATATGCTGCTGCAACCGATACCTGGGTTGCAGCGGTATCAGCTTCACGCGGTTCTCGTACACCGCCGCGATCCTTCCTGGCAGCAACGCATAACCCACCCCCGAACTGACCATGCTCAGCAGTGTGAAGATGTCATTGACCTGCATCGCCACCTTCGGCTCGAACCCCGCCTGCTTGAATACCCGGTTGCCATCCTGGTGGGTGGCGAAGCCTTGGGTGAGGGTGATGAAGGTGGCGTCGCGGACGTCGGCCAGGTCGATTTCCTGGGCGCGGTCGAAGGGTGAGTCGGCGGGGGTGGCGAGGAAGATGTCGTCGCAGAACAGCTCGATCTGTTCGCAGTCGGGGTCGTTGGCGTGTTCGTCGAGGGAGATGAGGATTGCGTCGACTTCCATGTTCTTGAGCTTGTACAGCAGGTCGAAATTGGAGCCGAGGATCAGGTCGATATTGAGTTCGCTGCGCCTGATCTTCAGGCCCATGATCAATTGCGGCACGGTCTTGACCGTCAGCGAATACAGCGAGCCGAGCTTGAAGCGTTCGGCGGAGAAGCCGGCGGCTTCGCGGGTCAGGCGTACGCTGTCGACCACATCGGCGATGAGTTTCTGTGCGCGTTCTTCCAGCACGTAGGCGCTTTCCAGCGGGGTGAGGTTGCGGCCCTCGTGTTTGAACAGCGGGCAGCGCAAGGCATTTTCCAGCGAGTGGATGGCGCGGTGCACGCTGACATTGCTGGTTTGCAGCTCGGCGGCGGCGCGGGCCAGGTTGCCGGTGCGCATGAATGCCAGGAAGATTTCCAGTTTCTTGAGGGTGAATTCTTCGTCGATCAGCATGGCCGTGGGCTCTTGTTCGAATGCGTCCGATTGTGCCCGCAAAACCCGGCGGCGTCCTCGGAACGTCACAAGTCGCTTGCACTCTTATGCGCAAGGCTGGACGCTTGCCAGCCAGTTCCAGCGGCTACAGGAGGTCAGTGACAGATGTATCACGGGGAACGATTCAACGCCTGGAGCCATTTGCTCGGTGCAGTCGCGGCGTGTATTGGCGCCGTGTGGATGTTGGTGGTGGCGAGCCTGGATGGCAGCCCCTGGAAGATCGTCAGCGTGGCGATTTATGGCTTTACGCTGATGGTGCTGTACAGCGCGTCGACCGTGTACCACAGCGTGCAGGGGCGGCGAAAAGAGATCATGCAGAAGGTCGATCACTTTTCGATCTACTTGCTGATCGCCGGCAGCTACACGCCGTTTTGCCTGGTGACGTTGAGAGGCCCGTGGGGCTGGACGCTGTTCGGCATCGTGTGGGGGCTGGCGGTGATCGGCATCCTGCAGGAGATCAAGCCGCGTTCCGAGGCGCGCATCCTGTCCATCGTGATCTACGCGGTGATGGGCTGGATCGTGCTGGTGGCGGTCAAGCCGCTGATCGCCGCGCTGGGCACCGCCGGGTTTATCTGGCTGGCGGCGGGCGGGGTGCTGTACACCGTCGGCATCATCTTCTTTGCCCTGGAGGATCGCCTGCGGCATTCCCATGGGATCTGGCATTTGTTTGTGATCGGCGGCAGCCTGCTGCATTTCGTGGCGATCATGCACTACGTGTTATAGGCGCTCCAGCAGCTCCTGAGCCCGGTTGCCGAGGATCTGTAGCAGGTTGGCCAGCATATGCGGCGGTGGTTCATTGGCACGGGTCAAGGCGTAGAGGGTGATCGGCAGAGGCGGTGTAAGTGTGCGGATGCAGGTGGTCGCCGTCGATGCGCCGAGGGCGGTAAAGGGGTCGATGACCGTCAAGCCGGCGCCGGACTCCACCATCGCCCGTGCCAGGGAATAGGTTTGCACCGAGATCGTCACCCGAGGCGGCGGGTCGACGCTCTCCAGGTAGTTGTCGAGCTTCGCCGCCAGCGGGTCGGCGCTGGACAGGCCAATCAGCGGTGCTCCCGCCAGGTCTGCCAGGGGCAGGGCTTGATGCAGCTCAGCGTCCGGCCAGTAGTTTTTCGACGCCAGGGCCACCAACACACCGTTGGCCAGCACTTGTGTGGTCAACCCGGGATGGCCGGAGAAGCTGAGGGTCAGTGCCAGGTCGATCTCGCGCATCAACAGTTTTTGCACCAGCTCGCGGCTATGGTCGCTGGACAGTTCGCAGGCGATGTCCGGGTAGTCGCGCTTCCATTCCAGAATCGCCGGGGGCAGCAGCGACAGCGCCAATGCCGGGATTGCACCAATCCGCACACTTTGCCCCGGGGCGCGGCGCAGGCTCTTGGCCAGGCGCCGCACGCCTTGCAGGCTCGCGGTGACTTTTTCGACTTCGCTTTCCAGCGCCAGGGCTTCGGGCGTGGGCTGCAATTTGCCGCGTACCCGCAAAAACAGCGGGAAACCCAATTGTAACTCGGCATGTTGCAACACCTTGGTCACCGCCGGTTGGGAGACATGCAGCAACTGCGCGGCGGCGCTGATGGAGCCGGTCTGGCGGATGGCCTGGAAGATTTCGATATGACGCAAGCGCATGGCAGGTCCATAACCTTTGTTTATAGGTGCCCCATCTTTATTCATTGTCGGCGGCCTGTCACCTGCACCTACCCTGGGGCTTTCTTGGATCAAGGGCTGGGGGTGTTGAATGGCCAGGCAGGTTTGCATCATTGGTGGAGGCGTTATCGGCCTGGCGAGTGCCTACGCGTTGGTACGTGCAGGTCATGAAGTGACGGTGATCGACGCGCGTGACACCGTGGGCAGCGAAACCAGCTTCGCCAATGGCGGGCAATTGTCCTACCGCTACGTCGCACCGCTGGCGGATGCGGGAGTGCCGCTACAGGCGATTGGCTGGTTGCTGCGCGGTGACTCGCCACTGAAGCTGCGCCCACGCCTGGATCCCCGACAATGGCGCTGGATGGCCGCGTTCATCGGCGCCTGCCGTGGCTCGGTGAACAAGCGCAACGCCGCGCACTTGCTGCGCCTGGCGAGCCTGAGCCAAAACACCTTGCAGCAATGGCGCGTCGACGATCGCCTGGACACGTTCAACTGGCGGCGTAACGGCAAGCTGGTGACCTTTCGCAATGCCGACACCTTTGAGCGTGCGCGCAGCAAGGTCACCGATATCCTGCAACAACAGGTGCTGTCGGCGCTGGATTGTGCGCGGCTGGAGCCGGCGCTGGCGCAGGTGGCGGGTGAGTTTGTCGGTGGTATCTATACGCCCAATGAAGAAGTGGCGGACTGTCATGCCTTCTGCCAACAGCTGGCGGCACGCCTTGAAGCGTCGGGGCGCTGCACCTTTCTGCTGGGGCGCAAGGTCACTAGGATTCGCCATGCCGACGGCGCGGTACAGGCCATCGAGCTGGGCGGCGAAGTGATGCCGGTGGAACACCTGGTGCTGGCGGCCGGTCATCGCGCCGCCGAGTTGGCATTGCCCGGCGTGTCACTGCCACTGTATCCACTCAAGGGCTATAGCCTCAGCGTACCGATTGGCGCACAGCACCAGGCGCCGAATGTGAGCATCACCGACTACGACCGCAAGATGGTCTACGCGCGTATCGGCGAACAGCTGCGGGTGGCGGCCATGGTGGATATCGTCGGCTTTGACGCCAGCCTTGAGCCCAAGCGCCTGGCGCTGATGAAACGCCAGGCGGTCGAGACATTTCCTACCGCTGGCGACTATGCCAATGCTGTGGAATGGGCCGGTATGCGTCCCGCCACCCCGACCGGTGTGCCGCTGATTGGCCCCAGCGTGTATCGCAACCTGTGGCTGAACCTGGGCCACGGCGCCCTCGGCTTTACCCTGGCGTGCGGCAGCGGCCAATTGCTGGCCGAGCTGATCGGCCACCACCTACCTTCCATAGATATGCAGGGCCTGGCGCCCCGCGCCGCGTGAGGATTGACCCATGACCATCAACCGAATCAGCAGCAACGACCGACTGTCCGGCGCCGTCACGTTCAAGGATCTGGTATTCCTTTCGGGCCAGGTGCCCGGCGAAGGCCTGGATGTGGCGACGCAGACCCGCGAAGTGCTGGCCAGGATCGATGCGCTGCTGGCCCAGGCCGGCAGTGACAAGGATCATTTGCTCAATGCGACCATTTACTTGAAAGACATCGGCAGCGGTTTCGCGCCGATGAATGATGTATGGGCCGCCTGGCTATCGCCCGGGATGGCGCCGACGCGCACCACCCTGCAGGCGGAGCTGGCGAGGCCGAGCGTGCTGGTGGAAATCAGCGTGATTGCGGTACGAAAATAACGTCAAAGACCAACGGAGAATAACAATGAAAAAAATCCTGTTGACCGGCTGCACCCTGGGCCTTTTGCTGGGAGTACACGCCCATGCCAACCAGGCGCCGCTGGACGGTACGCTGGGCAAGATCGCCAGTACCAAGTCCATCACCCTGGGTTATCGCGATGCGTCGGTGCCGTTTTCCTACGTGGGGGATCACAGCGGCAAGCCGATGGGCTATTCGGTGGACCTGGCCAGTAAGATCGTCGAGCGTATCCAGCAGAAAACCGGGGTGGCCGACCTTAAGGTGAAGTACAACCTGGTGACCTCTCAAACGCGGATTCCGCTGGTGCAGAACGGCACCGTCGACCTGGAATGCGGCTCCACTGGAGTCACGGCCGAGCGGCAGAAGCAGGTGGCATTTTCCTACGGGTTTATTTACGTGAAAGGCCAGTTGTTGACGGCTAAGGACAGCGGCATCAAGGGCTTCGCCGACCTGGGGGGCAAGAACGTGGTGACTACCGCCGGCACCACCAACGAGCGTTTTCTAAAGAGCTACAACGCCGAGCACAAGAGCAATATGTTCGTGATCAGCGCCAAGGACCACGGCGAGGCGTTCAAGATGCTCGAGACGGGCCGAGCGGCCGCGTTCTATATGGACGATGCATTGCTCTACGGCGAACGTGCCAAGGCCAAGGACCCACACAACTGGGTGGTGGTGGGCGAGGAGCAGTCGCGGGAGATCTACAGCTGCATGGTGCGCAAGGATGATCCGCAGTTTCTCGCGGTGGTCAACGAGACCCTCGGCGACCTGTACCGTTCGGGGGAGATCAACGGGATTTACCAGCGCTGGTTTGAACAGCCGATTCCGCCCAAGGGCTTGAACCTGGAATTCCCGATGACCAGTGAGTTGAAGGCGATCATTGCCAAGCCGATCAGCGATCCGGTGGAGTAAGAAGGGGTAACCCCATCCAAATGTGGGAGGGTTTGCAAAGTGGGTTAGAAGTCGCCCCACAGCTGCTGGGCTACCGCCAATGCCACCACCGGCGCAGTCTCGGTGCGCAACACACGCGGGCCGAGGCGGGCGGCGTGGAAGCCGGCGCCTTGGGCCACTTCGACTTCCCCATCCGTCAATCCACCCTCGGGCCCGATCAGGAACGCCAGGCTCGCAGGTTTGGCATGGCTGACCAGCGGCTCGGCCACCGGGTGCAGCACCAGTTTCAGGTCCGCCTCGACCTGCTTCAACCAGTCCGCCAGCAGCAACGGCGGGTGAATCACCGGTACCGTCGAACGCCCGCACTGCTCGCACGCGCTGATCGCCACCTGGCGCCAGTGCAGCAGGCGTTTGTCGGCGCGTTCGTCCTTCAGGCGCACTTCGCAGCGGTCGCTGAAGATCGGCGTGATGGCGTTGACGCCCAGCTCGGTGGCTTTCTGGATCGCCCAGTCCATGCGTTCGCCCCGGGACAGGCCCTGGCCGAGGTGGATGTGCAGCGGCGATTCGGCCTGGCCGGCGAAGCTTTCGGTCAGTTGCACAGTGACGCGTTTTTTCCCGACTTCCAGCAGGCTGCCCAGGAACTCCTGGCCGGAGCCGTCGAACAATTGCACGGCGTCACCTTCGCCCATGCGCAGCACGCGGCTGATGTAGTGCGCCTGGGCTTCGGGCAGTTCGTGATCGCCGAGGCTCAGCGGGGGGTCGGTGAAAAAGCGGGACAGTCTCATTTTGGTTCTCTGGAAAAAGGTGTAGGTGTGCCGGCAATCAACCCGGATCGCGGAAACCAGGGTGGAAATCCTTCGGCACCGCCACGCTGACTTTGCTGTTGGTGGCGATGTCGATGCCTTCGCTGGCGACTTCGGCGAGGAAGTCGATCTGCTCCGGTGTAATCACATAGGGCGGCAGGAAATACACCACGCTGCCCAACGGCCGCAACAACGCGCCGCGTTCCAGGGCGTGTTCGAACACCTTGAGACCACGGCGCTCCTGCCACGGGTAAGCGGTCTTGGTGGCCTTGTCCTGGACCATCTCGATGGCCAGCACCATGCCGGTCTGGCGTACTTCCGAGACATGCGGATGGTCGACCAGGTGCGCCGTTGCCGTGGCCATGCGCCGCGCCAGGGCCTTGTTGTTTTCGATGACGTTGTCTTCTTCGAAAATATCCAGGGTTGCCAGGGCCGCCGCACATGCCAGCGGGTTGCCGGTGTAGCTGTGGGAGTGCAGGAAGGCGCGCAGGGTCGGGTAGTCGTCGTAGAACGCGTCATAGACGTCATCGGTGGTGACCACGGCGGCCAACGGCAGGTAGCCGCCCGTCAGGGCCTTGGACAAGCACAGGAAGTCCGGGCGGATGCCGGCCTGTTCACAGGCGAACAGGGTCCCGGTGCGGCCGAAACCCACGGCGATTTCATCGTGGATCAGGTGCACGCCATAGCGGTCGCAGGCCTCGCGCAGCAGCTTGAGGTACACCGGGTGGTACATGCGCATGCCGCCGGCGCCCTGGATCAGCGGTTCGACGATCACGGCGGCGACGCTGTCGTGGTGCTCGGCCAGGGTCTGTTCCATGGCCAGGAACATCGTGCGCGAGTGTTCTTCCCAGCTCATGCCCTCGGGGCGCAGGTAACAATCCGGGCTCGGCACCTTGATAGTGTCCAGCAGCAGCGCCTTGTAGGTCTCGGTAAACAGCGGCACGTCGCCCACCGACATCGCGGCGATGGTTTCGCCGTGGTAGCTGTTGGTCAGTGTGACAAAGCGTTTTTTGTTTGGCAGGCCACGGTTGAGCCAATAGTGAAAGCTCATCTTCAGCGCGACTTCAATGCACGACGAACCGTTATCGGCATAGAAGCAGCGGGTCAGGCCCTCAGGGGTCATCTTGACCAGGCGCTCGGACAGCTCGATCACCGGCTGGTGGCTGAAACCGGCGAGGATCACGTGTTCCAGCTGGTCGACCTGGTCCTTGATGCGCTGGTTGATGCGCGGGTTGGCGTGGCCGAACACGTTGACCCACCAGGAGCTGACGGCGTCGAGGTAGCGCTTGCCTTCGAAGTCTTCCAGCCAGACGCCTTCACCGCGTTTGATCGGGATCAGCGGCAGTTGCTGGTGGTCTTTCATCTGGGTGCAGGGATGCCACAGCACCGCGAGGTCGCGTTGCATCCACTGGTTGTTCAAGCCCATCGGTGATCTCCTCGAAGCGGTCCTGCGAGCGGCGCAGGTGAAACAATCGCGCAAGCCTATGCAATGGTGGCCCCGGTCACAAGCCATTGTGGGGAATTCGGAGTAAACGTAGGACGGACTGTCACGTTTCTTAGGAATAGTCCTTAATCCTTGGTTAACTTATTGTGCATACGCTCTAGATCGTATTTCTCGATATTTCAAAGCAAAATTTTCCGCTTTAATTCGATAGGTAAATCGCTAGTCTTGGGCGCAGCTCTTACGGGATTAAGTACATGCAGCTACGTAACTCACCGGCCCGTTATGGCTGGGTCAGTATGGTTTTGCACTGGGGCGTGGCCCTGGTGGTGTTCGGCCTCTTCGCCCTGGGCTTGTGGATGGTGGGCCTGGACTACTACAGCGCCTGGCGCAAGGAAGCACCGGACCTGCACAAGAGCATCGGCATCACGCTGTTCGCCATCATGCTGGTGCGTATTGTCTGGCGCCTGATCAGCCCACCGCCTCCGCCGCTGGCCAGTTACAGTCGCTTGACCCGTATCGGTGCCGCGTTCGGCCACGCGTTCCTTTATCTCGGGCTGTTTGCCGTGATGATCGCCGGTTACCTGATTTCCACCGCAGACGGTGTCGGTATCCCGGTGTTTGGCCTGTTTGAAATTCCTGCCGTGGTTTCCGGTCTACCGGACCAGGCAGACACCGCTGGCGTGGTGCACCTGTACCTCGCCTGGGTGTTGGTAGTCTTCGCCGGCTTGCACGGCGTGGCTGCGTTGAAACACCACTTTATCGATCGTGATGCGACCCTCTCGCGAATGCTGGGGCGCAAAGCCTGATGTTCAACCTCGACTCACAAGGAATAGAAAGCATGTTGAAAAAGACCCTCGCCGCTCTGGCAATCGGTACAGCGCTGCTGTCTGCAGGTCAGGTGATGGCTGCCGACTACAAGATCGACAAGGAAGGCCAGCACGCCTTCATCGACTGGAAAATCAGCCACCTGGGCTACAGCTACATCCACGGTACCTTCAAGGACTGGGATGGTACGTTCAGCTGGGATGCCGCCAAGCCTGAAGCCAGCAAAATCGCGGTCGACGTGAAAACCGCCAGCCTGTGGTCCAACCACGCCGAACGTGACAAGCACATCGCCAGCAAGGACTTCCTGGATGTCGGCAAGTTCGCCGATGCCAAGTTTGTCTCCACTGCGGTTAAATCCACCGGCGAGAAAACCGCTGATGTGACCGGCGACCTGACCTTCCACGGCGTGACCAAGCCTGTGACCTTCAAGGCCACGTTCAACGGTGAAGGCAAGGATCCATGGGGCGGCGAACGTGCCGGCTTCAACGCCAAGACCACGCTGAACCTGAACGACTTCGGCATCAAGGGCCCAGGCCCGACTTCCCAGACTGTCGACCTGGACATCTCGCTGGAAGGCGTCAAGCAGAAGTAATTTCTGTCCGCACACAAAAAACCGGATCTCAGCATCCGGTTTTTTTGTGCCTGCGTTTATTTCCTGTAGTGAGCGAGCTTGCTCGCGCTGGGCTGCGCAGCAGCCCCCAACACCTGTCACCGTGTTCTGCCAGATCTGATTAGGGCCGCTTCGCGCCCCAGCGCGAGCAAGCTCGCTCACCACAGCAAGCTCGCTCACCACAGCAAGCTCGCTCACCACAACCAGCTCGCTCATATCAGGGAACGCGTGGGGAGGAGATAAAAAACGCCCCGCATCTTTCGATGCGGGGCATTTTTCATGGCGCTTTGAAACTCAGCGGTTGCGGGTCAGCAATGCCGGTTTTTCACCACGAGGACGGCCTGGCAGTTGATCCAACTGCTCGGGTGTCGGGAAGCGGTCGGCTTTCGACTCCTTGTGGATGATCTTCGGCGCCGGGCCACCGCGCGGGTTCTGCACGGCGGGCTCGGACAAACGTGGCTGGTCGTCACGGGCCGGGCGGCGGTTGTTGCTGCGCGAATCTTCGCGACGCGCCTGGCCGTCACGCGGTGCACCGTTACGCGGGCCGCTGCGCTTGGCCGGCGGGGTGCCGGTCGTGCCGCCGCTGCTGTTGCGCGGGCCGTTCTGACGTCCGCCCTGGGGCTGGCCACCACGTGGCGCGCCTGTCCCGGCAGCTGCGCCCGGCGCCGGAGCACCTGGACGACGGCCACGGCCTTGGGCCGGTTTGGCCTGGGGCACGTAGTCAACGCGGTTACCGAAGTTATCCACGTCGTCGTCGAGGAATTCGTCCGGGGCGCGGTCGGCTGCGGCACGTGGGGGCTGGCTCGGCTGGCGCTGTTCGCGGGCCGGGGTGCCTTCACGGGGCTTCTGCTCACGGGCCGGGCGTTCGCCACGGCCGTTGGTTGGCGCTTTTTCCTTGCCGCCCTTGTCCTTGCCCTTGTCGCGACGACCACCGCCACCACCGCCGCCGTTCGGGCCATCGCCCTTCGGACCGCGTGGGTTGCGTGGGTTACGCACGTCCGGACGTTCGCGCACTTCAGGCTTTTCGGCCTCAACGGCGCTGGCATCGAAGCCCATCAGGTCGCCATCGGCGATTTTCTGCTTGGTCATGCGTTCGATGCTTTTCAGCAGTTTCTCTTCGTCCGGGGCAACCAGGGAAATGGCTTCACCCGAACGCCCGGCACGGCCGGTACGGCCGATACGGTGCACGTAGTCCTCGTCGACGTTTGGCAGCTCGAAGTTGACCACGTGTGGCAACTGGTCGATGTCCAGGCCGCGGGCGGCGATATCGGTGGCGACCAGGATGCGCACTTCACCGGCCTTGAAGTCGGCCAGGGCCTTGGTGCGGGCGTTCTGGCTCTTGTTGCCGTGGATGGCGACGGCGGTGAGGCCGTGCTTGTCCAGGTACTCGGCCAGGCGGTTGGCGCCGTGTTTGGTGCGGGTGAACACCAGCACCTGTTCCCAGGCGCCGGCGGTGATCAGGTGCGCCAGCAATGAACGCTTGTGGCTGGCGGCCAGGCGGAATACGCGTTGCTCGATACGCTCGACCGTGGTGTTCGGCGGCGTGACTTCGATGCGTTCCGGGTTGTGCAGCAGCTTGCCGGCCAGGGCGGTGATGTCGTTGGAGAACGTTGCCGAGAACAGCAGGTTCTGACGTTTGGCCGGCAGGCGGGCGAGGACCTTCTTCACGTCATGGACAAAGCCCATGTCGAGCATGCGGTCGGCTTCGTCCAGCACGAGGATTTCCACGTGGGACAAATCAACGCTGCCTTGGCCGCACAGGTCGAGCAAACGACCGGGGCACGCCACCAGCACGTCAACACCACGGGACATGGCCTGAACCTGTGGGTTCATGCCGACGCCGCCGAAGATGCAGGCGCTGACGAACTTCAGGTCGCGGGCATACAGCTTGAAGCTGTCGTGCACCTGGGCGGCGAGTTCGCGGGTAGGGGTCAGGACCAGTACGCGCGGTTGGCGCGGGCCGTGACGCTGGGATTTGTCCGGATGACCGTTGGGGAACAACCGCTCCAGAATCGGGAGGGCGAAGCCGCCGGTTTTACCCGTACCTGTCTGAGCCGCAACCATCAGGTCGCGACCTTGCAACACGGCGGGAATAGCCCGCTGTTGCACCGGAGTAGGCTCGGTATAGCCCGCTGCCTCGATGGCGCGGACTAAAGCCTCGGAGAGACCGAGGGAAGCAAAGGACATGAGTAATCCTGTTTTAGTTAGGGCTTGGCCCAGAGGGATAATCTTGCCGGGCGCGAATGGCGCTTAGGGGAGCGCAATCCCGTCCGGTCCTGCTGCGTCTGGCGGGCACTCCACCGGCTCGCGCGGGCTGAAAGCTGCGCAGTAGCGGGGTTGGGTGCCTTTTTCAGGACCTCAGCGGCCGGGCGTAAGCCTGGCGGAAAGGCCGGAGTATAACAGAGCAATCACTGTGCGCCGCTTTCCTGCTGCTCAACGGTGTGTCCGGACGCTGTTTTGGCTTGGGTTCCACCATATTTGGCGCTTAAGGCGGCGTAGGCCGGCTCCTGTTTGAAACGCTTGAGTTCGGCGGCAAAGCGTTGCACCAGCAGGTCCATCCCCGCGCCACGGCGTACGGCGAGGTACTGCTGCTGGCGGCTGACCACGACGGGGGCCTGGCTGACCTTGCCTTCCAGGCCCAGGGCCTTGATCACATGCTGGCCGACCCGGCGGTCGGTGATCAGCAGGTCGATGCGTCCCAACAGCAATTTACCGAAGTTGGCCTCGTGGCTGGGGGCCGGCTCGCGGCTGAACCGGGTGGAGTCGCTGAATGGCGCGCCGTACAGATAGCCTGGCGACGTGCCGACAGTGAGGCCGTCCAGCTCGTCGAGGCCTTGGACCGGGTGAGGGCGTTCGTTGGCGTAGAACATCACGAATTCCACTTCCGACAACGGTTCGCTGGGGTACAGCAGCAGTGCGTCGCGTTCGTGGCTGTGGAAAATATCCAGTGCGCCATCGGCATGGCCCTGATCGAGCATGGCCAGGCAGCGCTTCCAGGGCAGGAACTGCCATTGCACATCGACCCCCAGGCGCTGGAACACGATCACCGTGGTTTCGTAGTCCAGCCCGCGCATGGCGCCGTGTTCCTCATACACGTAAGGCGCCCAGGGCTCGGTGACAATGCGCAATTTCTCGCCATAAGCGGCCAGGCTCAAGCAAGTAAAAAGCGCAACGGTCAACAGCTTCAGAATGACGGGCATGCCCCGAGGTTACGACGCCCGTGCGCTAAAGAGAAGCGCTGGCACACCCATCTGCGGGCGACGCTATTTTGTCGGTGAGGTCATCAGGTGTTCATAGATGGCTGCACGTCGCTCGCCCAGAATCAGGCGCACCACTGGGTTGGCGAACCAATGTTCGAGCTGGTGCGCATCGACCGGGCTTTTTTGCCGCTCTTCCTGATTCTGCAGGGCCTTTTCCCACCAAATCGGGCCACAGGCCTGGTCGAATTCATTTTCGTGCTCGTAGCAGCCGTAGAGGATTTCGCGGATGAACTGCTGCTTGCGTTTGGGCAAGGCCAGGGTGATCAGCTTGTACATCAAGCGTTGCAGTCGGGGCGGGCGGGGCAGGTGGGCAGACACATTGCGGGTGTCGGCCAGGGCTTTGGCGCAGATAGGGTCTGCGGCGTGCTTGGTGACCCACGCCTTGACCTTGGCCCGGAACAACTGCTTGCGGCTCCAGTAGTGGTGGATCAGGTCGGGGCACTGGCGCACATTGAGCGTACGGTAAGCGGCCACCGACAGGCAGAACTCTTCCAGGGTGTAGGCACCGTGGGCCATCGGGAACAGCTCGTCCATCAACTCGATCGAGCGATCAAGGATGTGCGCATCTTGCCGGGTCAGGCCCATGACGCCGGAGTTGAGCAGCCACATGTCGTCGTCGGCCAGGCCTTTGTCTGCAAGGTGCCTGGCCAGGGTTTCATACAGCACGCTTTCGCGGTTGTCGCCGTACTTGGCGTGGAAGGCATTGCACAGCACGGTGTCGGGCGCGACACGTTCGAACAGCGCCATGGGCGAGTCGTGAAAAAAGGTGTCGGTGTCGATCAACAGCGCCCGTTCCGCTGTTTCCAACACCTGGCGCAACAGCACGTGCTTGGTGCGGAAATGGTAGCCGTGGGGCTCGCTCCAGCGTTTGCGCGTGGCCTCGTCCAGGGTGTGAACCTGTACCGGCAAGCCGCGATAGGGGGCCGGATTGTCGCTGAACACCTGGATGTCCAATGGCATGTCCTGGGGGCCGCCCAGGTGGGCCAGGGCACTGGCGATGCTGAATACGGCTTCCTGATGATAGGTCTCGGCGCCGAATACCAGGTACACCAGTTGCGGGCGGGGAGTCGGGGACGCTGTATTCATGTACTGCAGGCTTCCTTTCCAGGGGGTATGTAGACGAAAAAAGCCCCCGTGATAACGAGGGCTGGGGACAGTAATTAAACCGGCCTAGCGTGGCAGTTTAAGGTTGTTCCAGATCGCGAGGCTTGGTTCAGCCTGGTTCAGGGTATAGAAGTGCAGGCCTGGCGCGCCACCTTGCAACAATTCTTCACACATATTGCTGATCACCTGTTCGCCGAACGCCTGGATGCTCTTGACGTCGTCGCCATAGGCTTCCAGTTGCTTGCGCACCCAACGTGGGATTTCAGCACCGCAGGCGTCGGAGAAGCGCGCCAGCTTGCTGTAGTTGGTGATCGGCATGATGCCCGGCACGATCGGGATGTTCACGCCCATGGCGCGTACACGCTCGACGAAGTAGAAATAGCTGTCGGCGTTGAAGAAGTACTGGGTGATCGCACTATTGGCGCCGGCGTTGGCCTTGCGCACGAAGTTCTGCAGATCGTCTTCGAAATTACGCGCCTGGGGGTGCATCTCCGGGTAAGCCGCCACTTCGATATGGAAGTGATCGCCGCTTTCTTCGCGAATGAAGCTCACCAGGTCATTGGCGTAGCGCAGCTCACCGCTGGCCATGCCCATGCCGGACGGCAAGTCGCCACGCAGGGCAACGATGCGCTTGATGCCGGCGGCCTTGTATTGGGTCAGCAGGCCGCGCAGGTCGGCCTTGCTGTCGCCCACGCAGGACAAATGCGGAGCGGCGGGAATTTTGACTTCGCTTTCAAGCTGCAACACGGTGTTGATCGTACGATCACGCGTCGAACCGCCGGCGCCGTAGGTGCAGGAGAAGAAGTCGGGGTTGTAGCTGGCCAACTGCTTGGCAGTCGCCATCAGTTTTTCATGCCCAGCATCGGTCTTGGTGGGGAAGAACTCGAAGCTGTAGCGACGGTCTTGGGACATGGTCATACCCTTTGAAACTCAGAAGCCGACTGTGCAACCCATCTGCACTGTAGGAGCGAGCTTGCTCGCGAAGAACGTCAACGATAACGCGTAGAAACAGGATGTACGCGGTGTCCTTGAGTTTTTCGCGAGCAAGCTCGCTCCCACAGGTAGAGCAGGTTGGGCTGATTACTTAGTAGCGGTAAGCGTGCGGCTTGAACGGACCTTCGACGGTCACGCCGATGTAGTCGGCCTGGGTCTTGGTCAGCTGAGTTACCACGCCACCGAAGCCGCGGACCATTTCCAGGGCCACTTCTTCGTCGAGTTTCTTCGGCAGTACTTCCACGGTCAGGCGCTCGGCTTTCTGGGCTGGCGACAGGTCGGCGTATTTCTGGCCGAACAGGAAGATCTGGGCCAGTACCTGGTTGGCGAACGAGCCGTCCATGATGCGGCTTGGGTGGCCGGTGGCGTTGCCCAGGTTAACCAGGCGGCCTTCGGCCAGCAGGATCAGGTAGTCGTCGTTCTGTGGGTCGAAAGCGCCAGCGCCGGTACGGTGAACCTTGTGTACCTGCGGCTTCACTTCTTCCCACGCCCAGTTCTTGCGCATGAAAGCGGTGTCGATCTCGTTGTCGAAGTGACCGATGTTGCACACCACGGCGCGCTTCTTCAGGGCCTTGAGCATGTTGGCATCGCAGACGTTGACGTTACCGGTGGTGGTCACGATCAGGTCGATCTTGCCCAGCAGGGCCTTGTCGATGCTTGCTTCGGTGCCGTCATTGACGCCATCGATGAACGGCGAAACCACTTCGAAACCGTCCATGCAGGCTTGCATGGCGCAGATCGGGTCGACTTCGGAGACTTTGACGATCATGCCTTCCTGGCGCAGGGATTGGGACGAACCCTTGCCCACGTCGCCGTAGCCGATCACCAGGGCTTGCTTGCCCGACAGCAGGTGGTCGGTGCCGCGCTTGATGGCATCGTTCAGGCTGTGACGGCAGCCGTACTTGTTGTCGTTCTTGCTCTTGGTCACCGAGTCGTTGACGTTGATGGCCGGGATTTTCAGCTCGCCCTTGGCCAGCATGTCCAGCAGGCGGTGTACGCCGGTGGTGGTTTCTTCGGTCACGCCGTGGACGCGGTCGAGGATCTGCGGGTACTTCTTGTGCAGCAGCTCGGTCAGGTCGCCGCCGTCGTCGAGGATCATGTTGGCATCCCAAGGCGCGCCATCTTTAAGGATGGTTTGCTCCAGGCACCACTCGTACTCTTCTTCGGTCTCGCCTTTCCAGGCGAATACCGGGATACCGGCAGCGGCGATGGCGGCAGCGGCCTGGTCTTGCGTCGAGAAGATGTTGCAGGACGACCAACGCACTTCGGCACCCAGGGCAACCAGGGTTTCGATCAGCACGGCAGTCTGGATGGTCATGTGGATGCAGCCGAGGATCTTCGCGCCTTTGAGCGGTTGCTCGGCGGCGTACTTGCGACGCAGGCCCATCAAGGCTGGCATTTCGGATTCGGCGATAAAGGTTTCGCGACGGCCCCAGGCGGCGAGGGACATGTCGGCGACTTTGTAGTCGTTGAAATCTGCAGGCGTAATTACAGCGCTCATGAAGAGCCTCCATTCGTAGTGTGCGAATGGGCGCCGTTGTGCGTTTAGTATCAGGCCAGGGCAACCAGGCCGGACAACGCCCCATCCGAGCCTGACAGGTTGAACCTGCTGCAGCGCCCCTCGGACAGGTGGCGGGAGAAACGGTATCAACTGAAGATGACCGTTTTGAAGCGGGGCGATTATAGCCGTGTACGCGGCACTTCCCAAGCCTTTCTGTCGGCCATATGAAGATCGCACATGGGGTTGATAGGCAATGGCGCATAGAGCTTGGGGGCGGGCTCTGCCATGATGTTGCCCATCATTCGGCAAGACGCTTTGGAGTGACCATGAACTTCCACACCCGCAAATGGGTAAAACCTGAAGACCTCAACCCCAACGGCACCCTGTTCGGTGGCAGCCTGCTGCGCTGGATCGACGAAGAAGCGGCCATCTATGCCATCGTCCAACTGGGCAACCAGCGCGTGGTGACCAAGTACATCTCCGAAATCAACTTTGTCAGCGCCTCGCGCCAGGGCGACATCATCGAACTCGGGATCACTGCTACCGAGTTTGGCCGCACCTCCATCACCCTGACCTGTGAAGTGCGCAACAAGATCACCCGCAAAAGCATCCTCACCGTGGAAAAAATGGTCTTCGTCAACCTTGGCGAGGACGGTTTGCCCGCACCTCATGGGCGCACCGAGATCAAGTACGTCAAGGACCAGTTCCAGGAAGATGGCATCCGCGAGTAAACCTGCGCCGGGCCAGTGAACGCTCTTGATCAACCATAGGTCGTACCTGAACATCGCCCCCCGTTCAGGTACCACCATGGCCACGCAAGAAGACGGCAAGACCCCGAACCTGTCCCAGGAAGAGCAGCAGGACGTCGACAAGAACCAGCCGCCCCGCGCGGCGGTGCTGCATGAAATTATCCGCACCCAGGGCGATCAGGAGTTGGAGCGCAGCGTCGCCGCCTTGTGGTGGTCGGCATTGGCAGCCGGCCTGACCATGGGCCTGTCATTGATGGCCATGGGGCTGCTCAATTCACGCCTTCCGGACGGAGAGGCCTTCAAGGTGATCGCCAGCTTCGGCTACTGCGCAGGCTTTCTCGCGGTGATCCTGGCGCGCCAGCAACTGTTCACCGAAAACACCCTGACCGCCGTGCTGCCGGTGATGAGCAAGCCAACCCTGGCAAATGCCGGGCGCCTGTTGCGGCTGTGGTCGGTGGTGCTGGTGGGCAACCTCTGCGGCACGCTGTTGGTGGCGTATGTGATGCTGCATCTGCCGATCTTCGACACCAAGACCGACCTGGCCTTCCTCGAAATCGGGCGCAAGATCATGGAAAACGACGCCAGCCAGATGTTCGCCAAGGGCATCGTCTCCGGCTGGATGATCGCCACCATGGTGTGGATGATCCCGTCGATGGAAAGCGCCAAGATGTGGATCATCATTCTGATCACCTACCTGATGGCCCTGGGGGATTTCACCCATATCGTGGTGGGTTCGGCGGAAGTGTCGTACCTGGTGTTTGCCGGCGAGTTGCCGTGGAAGGATTTCTGGCTGGTGTTTGCCGGCCCCACACTGGCCGGCAATATCATCGGTGGCAGCTTTATCTTTGCGTTGATCAGTCATGCGCAGATTCGCAGCGAAAGCAAGGCACCTTCTGCTACTCACTCCGGCGCACGGGAGCAGCTTTCCCAGAGTAAGAAAAAGGCCTGATCTCGCCCCGCAAAGACTCAAACGGGTTCTTTGCGAGGCACCTGGACCAGGACTTTCAGACTTTGAGCGACGCGCTGGCAGACTCGGTGGCAATTGTGCGGTCAGGTGCATTCAGCCGACCCTCCCACCGGGCAATAACCAATGGCGCCAGCGCGTTGCCCAGCACATTCAATGCTGTGACCGGCATATCCATCAGGCGATACACGCCTGCAATGATCGCCACTCCTTCCACGGGCAGACCCGCGGCGGTCAAGGTCGCGGTAAGGATGATAAACATGAAGCCCGGTACGCCCGCCGCGCCCTTTGATGTCAACACCATGATCAATACCAGCATTCCCTGATCAGCCAGGCTCAAGTCAATGCCATACGCCTGGGCGATGAACAACGTGCCCAACGCAGCAAAAAGCGAAGCGCCATCCAGGTTGAACGAGTAGCCCAGCGGGATAACCATGCTGGTAATAGGGCGCGGGGCGCCGTAGCGCTCCATTTTTTCGATCAATTGAGGCATGACTGTTGCTGACGCAGCGCTGCTATAGGCCAGCAATAATTCACTGCGTATCTCCCGCACCAAGTGGAAAAAGCCGACCCCCGCCAATCGTGCAACTGCTCCCAATACGCACAATGCAAATAACAGCACTGCGACATAAGTCGTGCCGATCAGTTTGGCCAGCGGCAGCAAGGCACTGAGGCCAAAGCTGGCGACGGTGACTGCGATCAGCCCGAAAATGCCGATTGGTGAGTAATGCATGACCAGATGGGTGACTTTGAACATGGTGTCGGAGATGGCCTGCATCACACCGATCAGGGGGGGCTTGCGCTGCTCGGGCAGCATAGACAAGGCGCAGCCGAACAGGATGGCGAAAAACAGCACGGAGAGCAGCTTGCCCTGCGACATGGCCAAGACGATGTTATCCGGCACAATCGCCAATAGCGTTTGCCCCAGATTCTGCGTTTTGCCGTAGGCGGCCAGTTCTGTTACTGGCGTCTGCAACGTACTGCCAAATTCGGCACCTGAGCCGGGCTCGACGACGTTTCCAACGATCAGACCAAAGACGATTGCAACACTGGTGATCGTGAAGAAGTAAACGAAGGTCTTCACGCCGACGCGTCCCAAGGCGGCAGGATTTCCCATGCCGGCAATGCCGACTGTCATGCAAGCGAAGACCAGAGGCACGACGATCATCTTCATCAGCTTGATAAACAAGTCGCCTGCCGGTTGCAGCAGATTGTCGATGAACCAGATCTTGTGTTCGGGAAACTGGTTGAGAAGGATGCCGACGATTATCCCGGCGGCCAGACCGATCATGATACGGGTGACAAGGCTGGATGGTTTTTTGGTGGTCATGTGGGTGCCCCTTATTGTTGTAGATATCAGGGATTTATTGAGCGAACAGCCCGGCGAAGTCCTTGAACCCTTTCACCTCGATGGGGTTGCCGCTGGGGTCAAGGAAAAACATCGTGCGTTGCTCGCCTGGCTCGCCAGCGAAGCGGATCACGGGCGGAATCTCGAAACATGTGCCCAGGTGGGCAAGCCGTTCGGCAAGCGTCAACCATTCCTCAAGCGGTAACACCACGCCGAGATGCGGCATCAGGACATGATGCTCACCGACCAGCCCGGTATGCGTGGTGGGAAACGGCGTCCCCAGGTGCAGTGAAAGCTGGTTCCCGAAAAAATCGAAGTCGATCCAGGTCTCGCTGCTACGGCCTTCCGTGCAGCCCAAAACATCTCGATAAAAAATGCGCGCCTGATTTAGGTCGTAAACATGATATGCAGCGTGGAAAGGTCTGTTCATGGGAGGGATCTCTGTGTGGGAGAGCCCTCAAATTAAACAGGCCGTGTACCCGGGTAAAACGGGTTCGCCTTGGTCTGAGCGAAAGGAAAACTTATGGATGTTCGATTCCTGAGAAGTCTGGTCGCCGTCATTGAAGCCGGCTCCATTGCAGCGGCCGCGCGACGTGAAAACCGTACCGCAGCGGCGATCAGCCAGCGGGTCAAGGCGCTTGAGCGGACGCTGGGGTGCACGCTGCTTATGCGCACTGCGCATGCCGCGTGGCCCTCGGACCAATGCCTATTGTTGTTACCAAAAATTCAAGCAGTCATTGAGCAGGCGCGCGAGTTGCAGGAGGACCTGAGCCAGGATGGCTTGTCGGGAGAGATCAAGATCGGTGCCATTTCGACGGCATTGACCGGCGTCTTGCCGGGGGCGATAGAGCGACTGGCGTTGTCGGCACCTGGGCTGAGGCTGAAGATCACACCGGGAGACTCCAGAAGCCTCTATGAGAGATTGCTGGCCCAGGAGCTGGACGCGGCGATTCTTGTCAGGCCACCCTTTCAGCCACCCAAGGCTTTGGCGACGACCTTGTTGCGGGCTGAACCTCTGATTCTGATTGCCCCCGCTGAGTGGGGCACGCAAACGTTAGAAGCATTGCTGCGCGAGCGATCATTCATTCGCTACGACGCTCGCTCGTGGGGTGGGCAGATTGCCCAGCGTTTCCTCGATGAACAGTCCTTTGATCCGCAGGTGTTGTGTGAGCTGGATGCCTTGGAAACCATCGTCATGTTGGTCGCCCAAGGCATGGGTGTATCACTGGTACCGCAGTGGGCAGGGATGTCTCGCAATGGCCTGTGTGTCTTGCCGGTCGACGACGCGCCGCGCTATGCGCGGGATCTGGTCGTCATGCATAGCTCGACGCCGCGCCGCCCACTGGCGATGCGGCACTTGCTTGAACACCTGTGCAATTGCAGTGCACCCGTAGGCAAACGTGTGGTGTAGCGAGGTAAATCCTCACCGCTTCACTGAGGCTCGGCTACGCGCTTTACGACTCGGCCAATGGTCAAGCCCTGCACCAGGATCGACGACAGCACCACGATGTAGGTGATGCTCAGCAGCAGATCGCGCTCCGGGCCCAGCGGCAGGGCCAGCGCTAGAGCCACCGAGACCCCGCCGCGCAGGCCGCCCCAGGTCAGGATACGGATGGTGCCGCGCGGCACCGTACGCCAGCGGCGCAGCAACAGGATCGCCGGCGCCACGGTCAGCAGGCGCGACAGCAGGATCGCCACCGCCAGCAAACCGGCCGCGAACACGTGCAGCCAGTTGAACGGCAACAGCAGCAGCTCCATGCCGATCAGCGCAAACAGCAGCGCGTTGAGCATGTCGTCCAGCAATTCCCAGAAGCCGTCCAGGTAGCGCCGGGTCATGTCGTTCATCGCCAGCTTGCGTCCCAGGTTGCCGATGATCAGCCCGGCCACCACCATCGCGATCGGTGCGGAGACGTGCAGTTCGGTGGCCATCGCCGAGCCGCCGATGACCAGGGCGAGGGTCAGCATCACTTCGATCTGGTGCTGTTCGATGCTCTTGATCATCAGGTACACCAGATAGCCGATCAGCCCGCCGAAGACCACGCCGCCAATTGCCTCATGGGCGAACAGCAAGGCCGTGGCGCCCACGGTAGGCGTCTCGCCCAACTGCGCGATGCCCAGCAATACGGTAAACACCACCACCGCCGTGCCGTCGTTGAACAGGCTCTCGCCCACAATCGTGGTCTTCAGCGGTTTCGACGCATTGGCGGTTCGCAGCACGCCCAGTACCGCAATGGGGTCGGTGGGCGAGATCAGTGCGCCGAACAACAGGCAGTACAGGAAGCTCACGTGCCAGCCAAACAGGGCGAAGATGTAATACGCCAGGCTGCCGATCACCACGGTGGCGATCAACACACCGAAGGTTGCCAGCAGGCCGATGGGCCAGCGGTAGCTGCGCAGGTCGTTCAAGTTGACGTGCAAGGCGCCGGCGAACAGCAGGAACGACAGCATCCAGTTCATCAGCAGGTCGCCGAAGTCGATCTGGCCGATCAATTGCTGGATGCGCTCCTCAAGGCCTGGGTAGCCGAGCAGGCTCAGGCCTTGCAGGATCAGGGAGAACAGCAGGGCCGTGACCATCACGCCGATGGTGGGCGGCAGGCCGATAAAGCGGAAGTTCACATAGGTGAGCAGGGTAGTGAGGCAAATGAAGGCGGCGACAAGTTCAAGCATCCGGGGTCCTTGGAAGGTGGGGGGTTGTTAGTGGGGGATGGACCGCAGTGGCGGCGTGAGGTTGCAAGGTCTTGGGTGAAAGTGCGGTAGAACCTTTCGGTAGCGCGCGGCTCATAGCGGTTAGGTGCGATATTGAGTTTTTAGTGCTAGAACTCTAATCGCTGCATAAAACGACAAAAGGACTGAGTGATGACGGCTGCTTTCTGGTGTGTGTTGATCGCGATTTTTCTGCCTTACCTGTGCACGGGCGTGGCCAAGTTCAGTGGCGGCAAGTTCGGGCCGCGGCAGAACCACGACCCGCGTGCTTTCCTGGATACCCTTGAAGGGTTTGCCAAGCGCGCCCACAGTGCGCAGCTCAACAGCTTTGAAGTGACGCCCGCGTTTGCCGCCGCGGTGATTATCGCCCACCTGGCCGGCACGGCCGAACTGGTGACCATCAATGTGCTGGCCGTGCTGTTTATCACCAGCCGCCTGCTCTACATCATTTGCTACCTCGCCGACTGGGCGATACTGCGCTCGCTGGTGTGGGCGGTGGGCATGGTGTTGATTGCGAGCTTCTTCTTCGTGTCGATCTGAACCGGTTTCTGTAGGAGCGAGCTTGCTCGCGAAGAACGAACAGACGACGCGGGCTGCCAGAAGGCGCTGCGTTATCGTTGACGTTTTTCGCGAGCAAGCTCGCTCCTACGGTGTGTTTTCGGCGAGTGTCAGGTTCCGGTGGGTACATCCGGCACCTGCGGCAACGCCGCGCCCTTGGGCCATAGCATCCAGATCTGCCCTTGCTGCTTCATATTTCCCGCCAGCTCTCCGGCAGCGTCACCCGTGCCCCAGAACAAATCCGCGCGCACTTCTCCGGTGATTGCACCGCCGGTGTCCTGCGCGGCGACGGGGCGTGCCAATGGCGAGCCGTCGGGCTTGGTAGTCGACAGCCACAACAGGCTGCCCAACGGAATCACCTTGCGATCCACCGCTACGCTGTAGCCAGCGGTCAACGGCACATTCAGCGAACCGCGCGGGCCTTCATTACTGTCGGGGCGAGCGCTGAAGAAGACGTAGCTGGGGTTGCTCGCCAGCAGTTCCGGGATGCGCTCCGGGTGCGCCTTGGCCCAAGCGCTGATGGCGCCCATGGTCACGTCTTCTTTCTTCAACTCGCCTTGCTCCACCAGCCAACGGCCGATAGGGCGATAGGGGTAGCCGTTCTGGTCGCCGTAACCGACGCGCAGCTGGCGCCCGTCCTTGAGTTGAATGCGCCCCGAGCCCTGGATCTGCAGGAATTGCAGGTCCATCGGGTTGGTCAGCCAGGCAATCGGCTTGGCGGTGGAGCCTTGGCCGTTGATGGCGCTGGCATCGTCATAGGGTTTGAGCACGCGGCCTTCGAGGCGGCCGCGCAGGCGCTTGCCCTTGAGCTCCGGGTAGATGCTTTCCAGATTGACGATGATCAGGTCATCCGGCACGCCATACACGGGTACGTGAGCGGCGGCGGTCTTGGTCAGGCTGCCGGGGTAGACCGGTTCGTAGTAGCCGGTGATCAAGCCGTTGGGGGTGTTGTCAGCCGAACGCAGGCCGAACACATCCAGGCGCTCCTTGAGAAAACCGCGCACCGCCACGGCATCGGCTGGCACGGGACCCGCTGCTGCGCAGGTGGCCCCCCATATAGGGTCGGCCTTGAGGCGTTGGCAGGCGCTGCGCCAGGATTCGAAGCCGGCCAGCAGGTCGCTGTCGGACACGGCGGGCAACGCCTCCCAGGGAGCGCTTACATAGGTGGCGACGGCGTGGGGCTTGGCAGCTTCTTCTTTAGCCGTGTCTTTACCGCTGTCCTTGCCCGCGTCACAGCCTGCCAGCAGTGCAATCATCGGCAGAGCCCATGCCAGACGGCGGCTCCAGTGTTTCAATGTGAGATTCATACAAACGGTTCCTGAAGCGATTGCCCGCGCCGTAGCGCCTGTGGGCAACCCTTATTATTAATAGGGCTATTGGTCTTTACGGGCAGGGCGAGGATACTGGCCGCCGTTTCCCGTGACCTGAGCCACCATGACTTTTAAAAAAATGACGCTTGTGTTGTTGGCTTGCCTGGCACTGTCCGCCTGCGGCGGCGTCGATCCGAATTCGCCCCTGGGCCAGCGCAAGGCGATCTTCAAGCAAATGCTCAAGACCGCTGAAGACCTGGGTGGCATGTTGCGCGGGCGCATTGCCTTCGATGGCGCGAAATTCGCCGAAGGCGCGGTCAAGCTCGATGCGCTGTCCCATGAACCGTGGAAACACTTTCCGAGTGTGCGCGAAGAGGATCACACCAGCGCCAAGGACGATGTGTGGCAAAAACAGGCACAGTTCCAGCAACTGGCCCGCGACCTGGAAGCGGCCACCGGTGAGTTGGTGAGCGCCAGCCAGGTGCAGCCCTACAAGGCCAGCAACCTTACGCCTGCCGTACAGAAAGTCGAAGATGCCTGCAGTGCCTGCCATAAACAATTTCGCGACCACTGACCGGTTTTACTGGTCGAGTTCTTCCACGGCGTCCTGCAGTTCCTTGCGTGACTCGGCGAGCTTGTCCTTGCGCTTGTTGATCTTGTCCGCGTCGCCTTTTTTCATCGCCTTGTCGAGGTCGGCCTGACGGCGGCTGACGTCGTGCTTGGCGTCGAGTACCTTGTTTTCGCGCTCCTTCCTCAAGGCGGCATCCGTGCAGTTGGCGGTGACTTCGCTCAGGGCTTTTTCCAGGCCGGCTTGCTGGTCGCTGTTGCCGTGGGCCTTGGCTTGTTCGATCTGGGTGCTGATGGCCTGGCGCTTGGCGGCGCAGCCGGTGAGTGGGGTGGCTTCTTCGGCGGCCAGCAGTGGCGTAGTCATGAAGCTTGCGACGGTCAGCAGGGCAAAAGGGGCGAGGAATTTCATGTGGAGCTCCGGGGTCGCAAATAGCAGGGTGAATTCTGCTGTGATTTAAAGGTGGCTGGGTCGGGTTCAAAACCCGTCTATTCCGGCCACACGTAATGTTTCAGCCAATGTCTGTACGTGTGGGTCGCGAAAAAAAGCGCTCAGTTGCGCTGCGCGACCCGGGCCGATGCCATCGATGGCCAGCCAGGCCTGTGTGTCTCTGGCGACCAGCGTCTGCCAGTTGCCCTCCAGGTTGCCGCGTGCCGCAGGCGGTACACCCAAGGCCTTGAGCCATTGTGCGAAGGGGCGTTGCCGAGCGCTGTGAAGGCTGTCGAGCAGCCGCGTGCGGCTGCGCTCACCGAAGCCATCAATGTTAGCAAGCTCTGCCGCATCCAGGGTTAACCAATCGAGAAAGCCTGCGATTAGACCGGCCTGGATCAATATGTTCCACGTCTCATGGCCTATGTGTGGCAATGCCAGGCCCTGGTTGCCGCTCAGCCAGGTAAGGCGTGCGAGCAGCTGTTCTTCGCAGCCGGGGTCCAGTTGCCAGCAACTCAAGGCGTGAAAGTCCCGAGGGTCGGGCACTGGCAGGTCGACCCTGGTGGTATTGCGCAGGATCACCTGGTCCAGCCGAGGGATCACTTGGCCCGCCAGGCTGATGGACACGTGGTCGCCCGGGCGAATATCCAGGGCCTGCCAGCGCTTCAAGGAGCCGGCGCTGACCCGGCTGATCCGGCGGTCGTCCAGGCGCACCGGCTCCAGTTCCAGAATGGGGGTGATGCGTCCGGTGCGGCCGATCTTGAATTGCACCTGGCGTACCAGGGCCAGGGCTTTGGAGGCGGGGTACTTCCAGGCGACCGCCCAATAAGGCGCACTGGCCTGCCAGCGTTCAGCGGGTGCGCGCTGCGCCTGGTGCAGCACCACGCCGTCGCTGGCAAAGGGCAGGGGGTGGTTGTACCAATAGGTGCGCCAATGTGCTGCTTCGATGATGTCCTGGACGGGCTGGCTGTAGCGCTGGCTGTCGGTGAAACCCCAGCGAGCCAGGGTGGCCAGGCGTTCGGTAAAGGCTGCGGGGCCATTCGGCCAGGCCCAGACAAACAGGCCGATGCCGGCGGCGTCGGTGTCGCTCAACTGCCGACGGTTCATCAGCCCGGCCACCCTGCTGCGCGCGTTGAGCCCGCCGCGTGCCGATTGCACATGCTCGTCGAGGCGCCAATAAAGTTCGCCTTGCAGCACCAGGTCGATGGGTTCCGGCAGTTGCTGGACAATGCCGGGGATCTTGCGCGCGGAGGCCGACCAGTCCTGGCCCAGCTTGCCATCGCCACGGCTGATCACCTGTTTCAACCGCCCCTGGCGGTACACCAGGGTCACTGCAACGCCGTCCACCTTGGGTTGGATCCATACATCCTGGCGCGTGCCCAGCCAGGCGCCCACGGCTTGCTCATCCAGGCGCTTTTCGAGGCCGGTATGGGCGACCGGGTGCGGCAAGGTGCCCCGTGAACTGGCCAGCGGATCATCAGGCGCCGTGGGGGTGGGCACGCATTGGCGCCAGTGGGCCAGACGCTGGCGGGCCTGGTCGTAGAGTTCATCACTGACGGGGGATTGGCCGAGGCGGTGGTAACTGTCGTCCCACAGGCGGATTTGTTCGGCCAGGGTGTCGACCTGGGTCCCGGCCTCATCGGGGCAGTTTTCAGTCCAGGCCGAAAAGGGTAGAGCGCTGAGGAGCAGAGCAATCAGTAAACGCATCATGAGCATCCTTGCTCGGAAGGGGCGCCCAGCCTAAATGATCCGTTCACCCACAAAAAAGCCCCGACGCTGCGGGGCTTTTTACCGGGTGTTTCGGCTTACTTGAACAGGCCGCCCAGCGCTTTCACGGCATCAGGCTTATCAGCCTTGGCTTCCTGGGTTTGCTGCTTGGCATCGGCTTTGGCCTGGGCTTCGGAGAGTTTGTCACAACCTTTGTTGATCTGGTCTTGCGCTGCTTTGAAGGCCTTCACTTTCAAGCTGTCTTTGCTGGCTTCGGCCGCATCGATCTTGGTTTGCAGGTCTGCGGATTGCTTTTGGCAGTCGCCGGAATTGCCGACACCCAGCTGGGAGCCCAGGGCGCCGCTCAATGCGCTCAGGTCGGCGGCGTGGGCCGGCAGGGCGAACAGGCTGATCAGAAGGGCGGCAGGGGCGAGCGTGGAGATGCGCATGAAAAACCTCAATGTTCGATTGCCTGCGCACTTATGAGTCCCGGGCGGGTGCAGGGCAATATCCAAAATAAGGTGAAGGCCCGAGAGGGCGCGGATTCTAGAGGGCCATTATTGTGCCTGCAAGCTTTGGATCCAAAAAATGTGAAGGCGGTCCCGCAGGCAAGAAAAAGCCCCGCCGGGCAAACCCGGCGAGGCTTTATGTACCGTGGGCGATTACAGGCCGGCGGCAGTGCGCAGGTCGTTGGCGCGGTCGGTTTTTTCCCAGGTAAAGGTGGTGAAGGTGTCGTCCCCGACGGTCTTCTGCGCTGGGGTACGACCGAAGTGGCCGTAGGCTGCGGTTTCCTGGTACATCGGGTGCAGCAGGTCGAGCATGGTGGTGATCGCGTAAGGGCGCAGGTCGAAGATCTCGCGCACCAGCTTGATGATCTTGTCATCGCTGATCTTGCCGGTGCCGAAGGTATTCAGCGAGATCGACGTAGGCTGGGCCACGCCGATGGCGTAGGACACCTGAATCTCGCAACGCTCGGCGAGGCCGGCAGCAACGATGTTCTTGGCCACGTAGCGACCGGCGTAGGCGGCCGAACGGTCAACCTTAGATGGGTCTTTACCGGAGAAAGCGCCACCGCCGTGACGAGCCATGCCGCCGTAGCTGTCGACGATGATCTTGCGACCGGTCAGGCCGCAGTCACCTACCGGGCCGCCAATGATGAACTGGCCGGTCGGGTTGATGTGGAACTGGGTGTCCTTGCTCAGCAGTTCGGCCGGCAGCACGTGCTTGACGATCAGCTCCATCACGCCTTCGCGCAGGTCAGCGTAGGAAACGTCCGGGTTGTGCTGGGTCGACAGTACGACGGCGTCAATGCCGACCACCTTGCCGCCTTCGTAGCGGCAGGTCACCTGGGACTTGGCGTCCGGGCGCAGCCAAGGCAGCACGCCGGATTTACGCGCTTCGGCCTGGCGTTGCACGAGCTGGTGCGAGAAGGTGATCGGGGCTGGCATCAGCACCTTGGTTTCGTTGCTGGCGTAGCCGAACATCAGGCCCTGGTCGCCGGCGCCCTGGTCTTCCGGCTTGGCACGGTCGACGCCCTGGTTGATGTCGGGCGACTGCTTGCCGATGATGTTCATCACGCCGCAGGTCGCACCGTCGAAACCGACGTCGGAGCTGTTGTAGCCGATGTCGGTGATCACGTCACGAACGATCTGCTCCAGGTCAACCCAGGCGGTAGTGGTCACTTCGCCGGCGATGATCGCTACACCGGTTTTCACCAGGGTCTCGCACGCCACACGGGCGAACTTGTCTTCAGCGATGATGGCATCCAGCACCGCATCAGAAATCTGGTCGGCGATTTTGTCCGGATGCCCTTCAGACACGGACTCGGAGGTGAAAAGGGAGTATTCGCTCATCTCGATGTTTTCCTGATATTTACCGATGGTGAGTGTCGCCAGTCGGTCGCTGAAAGTGGCGGACCTGGATCTGGAAACCATTACGTAAACCTACATAGAGGCTTTCCCCGGGAACGAGTCCCGCAGCGGTGGCCCAACGGGCCAGATCGTCCTGTTCAAAACCCAACCAGAGATCACCGCAGGCCTCCCTGGCCCAATTCTGGTTGTGGCTGCATAAATCCGTAACCAACAGGCTACCGCCGGGGTGCAGCAACCCGGCCATTTGCTTTAAAGCGTCGGCGGGGGCGGCGAAATGGTGCAAGACCATGTTCAGCACCACGCAATCGGCCTTGATCGTTGTGCTGCTCAGGGCATCAGCCAACTGCAGGCTGACATTGCCCAACGCCTCGCGCTCACAGAGCTGGCGTGCCAGTTCGAGCATCGCCGGGCTGTTGTCCAGCGCCGTGACCTGCCGAAAGCGGCGTGCCAGTTCCGGCAGGAAGCCGCCATCTCCAGGCCCGACTTCCAGCGCCGTCGCTTCTTCACTGAAGCTCAGCTTGTCCAGCAGCGCCAGTACGCTGTCGCGGTATTGGGCCAGGCCTGCGATCAAGTCCTGCTGGGCGCGAAATTTCTCGGCAACCCGTGCGAAAAAGTCCTGGCTCGCGGCGGCACGTTGCCCGTGGACCTGGCCGATGCGTGACTGCACGTCATGGGGCAGGCTCAGGCTGTCCACTTCCTCAAGCAGGGCCGCGTGCAACTTGCCGCCGAGCAGGTCGGCGTGGGGCAGGGCGCGGCGGTAGAAAATCGCATTGCCTTCGCGGCGGGTGGCGACCAGGTCGGCCTGGGCCAGCACCTTCAGGTGGTGGCTCATGCCCGACTGGCCGATGGCGAAGATCTGTGCCAGTTCCAGTACGCCGAATGAGTCGTTGGTCAGTGCGCGCAATACGTTCAGACGCAATGGGTCGCCAGCGGCCTTGCACAAGGCTGCCAGCTCTTCGCCGTCGTCAGGACGCAGGGTGGGCACGGGTAGGTTCATAAGGCCAGCAGTCTAGTGACGGGTGAGTATCCCCGCAAGGTCAATATCAAAAAGTTTTGATATTGATCGATAAGTGGCGGTTATAAGCAGCCGCTATAACCTTTAGACGAAGCGGTTAAAGGTTTCTGCAAGCGATTGCTGCCCAAAGCACAGGAAAAACACCTGCAAGTGACTATCTGTCATTGCCCGCAGGCGGTGGCTGAGGGAAAATGCCGATCCTTTTTTCCGTTTCTTTTAATCATTCACTCTTCAAAATCCTCAGGAGAACAGCGATGCCCAGCCGTCGTGAGCGTGCCAACGCCATTCGTGCCCTCAGCATGGATGCCGTGCAAAAAGCCAACAGCGGCCATCCCGGTGCCCCGATGGGCATGGCGGATATCGCCGAGGTACTTTGGCGTGATTACCTGAAGCACAACCCGAGCAACCCGTCGTTCGCCGACCGTGACCGCTTCGTACTGTCCAACGGCCACGGCTCGATGCTGATCTACTCGCTGCTGCACCTGACCGGCTACGACGTCACCATCGATGACCTCAAGAGCTTCCGCCAGCTGCACAGCCGCACCCCGGGTCACCCGGAATTCGGCTACACCCCGGGCGTCGAGACCACCACCGGTCCCCTGGGCCAAGGCCTGGCCAACGCCGTGGGCTTCGCGCTGGCCGAAAAAGTCCTGGGCGCGCAGTTCAACCGCCCTGGCCACGACATCGTCGATCACCACACCTATGTGTTCCTGGGTGATGGCTGCATGATGGAAGGCATTTCCCACGAAGTCGCGTCCCTGGCCGGTACCCTGGGCCTGGGCAAGCTGATCGCCTTCTACGATGACAACGGTATCTCCATCGACGGCGAAGTCGAAGGCTGGTTCACCGATGACACCCCCAAGCGTTTCGAAGCCTACAACTGGCAGGTAATCCGCAATGTCGACGGCCACGATCCGGAAGAGATCAAGACCGCCATCGACACCGCCCGCAAGAGCGCGCAGCCGACCCTGATCTGCTGCAAGACCACCATCGGCTTCGGCTCGCCGAACAAGCAAGGCAAGGAAGATTGCCACGGTGCCCCATTGGGTGACGCGGAAATCGCCCTGACTCGCGCCGCGCTGAAGTGGAACCACGGCCCGTTCGAAATCCCGGCCGACATCTACGCCGAATGGGATGCCAAGGAGAAAGGCCTGGCCACCGAAGCCGAGTGGGACCAGCGTTTCGCCGCCTACTCCGCCGAATTCCCGGAATTGGCCAACGAGCTGGTGCGTCGCCTGGCCGGTGACCTGCCTGCCGATTTCTCGGAAAAAGCCTCGGCCTACATTGCTGAAGTCGCGGCCAAGGGCGAGACCATCGCCAGCCGTAAAGCCAGCCAGAACACCCTGAACGCCTTTGGCCCGCTGCTGCCTGAGTTCCTCGGCGGTTCGGCCGACCTGGCCGGTTCCAACCTGACCCTGTGGAAAGGCTGCAAAGGTGTCTCGGCCGAAGACGCCAGCGGCAACTACATGTACTACGGCGTGCGCGAATTCGGCATGAGCGCCATCATGAACGGCGTGTCCCTGCACGGCGGCCTGGTGCCTTACGGCGCGACCTTCCTGATGTTCATGGAGTACGCGCGCAATGCCGTACGTATGGCCGCGCTGATGAGGAAACGCGTGATCCATGTGTACACCCACGACTCCATCGGCCTCGGCGAAGACGGCCCGACGCACCAGCCGGTCGAGCAACTGACCAGCCTGCGCACCACGCCGAACCTGGATTGCTGGCGCCCAGCCGACGCGGTGGAATCCGCGGTGGCCTGGAAGCACGCGATCGAGCGCAAGGACGGCCCTTCGGCGCTGATCTTCTCCCGTCAGAACCTGCAACACCAGGTGCGTACCGACGCGCAGATCGCCGACATCAGCCGTGGCGGCTACGTGCTCAAGGACTGCATCGGCGAGCCCGAGCTGATCCTGATCTCCACCGGTTCCGAAGTGGGCCTGACCGTTCAGGCGTACGACAAGCTAACTGCCCAAGGCCGTAACGTGCGCGTTGTGTCCATGCCGTGCACCAGCGTGTTCGAAGCCCAGGACGCCGGCTACAAGCAATCGGTCCTGCCGTTGCAGGTCAGCGCGCGTATCGCCATCGAAGCGGCTCACGCCGACTACTGGTACAAGTACGTGGGCCTGGAAGGCCGCGTGATCGGCATGACCACCTACGGTGAGTCGGCGCCGGCGCCAGCGTTGTTCGAAGAGTTCGGTTTCACCCTGGAAAATATCCTGGGTCAGGCTGAAGAGCTGCTGGAAGACTAAGTCAGTCTGCGTTGTCTGTACTGGCGCTATCGCGGGCAAGCCCGCTCCCACATTTGGATCTCGGTCTGATGTGGGAGCGGGCTTGCCCGCGATGGCGATACTGCATTCAACACCGAACTAACCTTGATCGAGAACCCCATGCCCCAAACGCGTCCCTACAAAGTTGCACTCAACGGCTACGGCCGCATTGGTCGTTGCGTCTTGCGTGCTCTGTTCGAGCGAGGGGCGGCAGCCGGGTTTGAAATTGTCGCGATCAACGACCTGGCCGACATGGCCAGCATCGAATACCTGACACGCTTTGACTCCACCCACGGCCGCTTTCCCGGCGAAGTGCGGGTCGAAGGCGATTGTCTGCATATCAACGGCGACTGCGTGAAAGTGTTGCGCAGCGCCACCCCCGAGGGCATCGACTGGGCGGCGCTGGGCGTCGACCTGGTGTTGGAATGCTCCGGTGCCTATCACACCCGTGCCGATGGCCAGCGTTTCCTCGACGCCGGTGCTCCGCGTGTGCTGTTTTCCCAGCCGATGGCCAGCGAGGCGGATGTCGACGCCACCATCGTCTTCGGCATCAACCAGGATTGCCTGACCGGCAATGAGCTGCTGGTGTCCAATGCCTCCTGCACCACCAACTGCAGCGTGCCGCTGTTGCGCCTGCTGGATCAGGCGATCGGCCTGGACTACGTGTCGATCACCACCATCCACTCGGCGATGAACGACCAGCCGGTGATCGACGCCTATCACCATGAAGACTTGCGCCGCACGCGCTCGGCGTTCCAGTCGGTGATTCCGGTGTCCACAGGCCTTGCCCGCGGCATTGAACGCCTGCTGCCGGAACTTGCCGGGCGAATCCAGGCCAAAGCCGTACGGGTGCCGACGGTGAACGTGTCCTGCCTGGACATCACCATGCAAACCGTCAGCGACACGGATGCGACGGAGGTCAACCGGATCCTGCGCGACGCCGCCACCAGCGGCCCGCTCAAAGGCTTGCTGGCCTACACCGAGTTGCCCCACGCCAGTTGTGATTTCAACCATGACCCGCATTCGGCGATTGTCGATGCCAGCCAGACCCGCGTTTCCGGTCCGAGGCTGGTGAACATCCTGGCCTGGTTCGACAACGAATGGGGCTTTGCCAACCGAATGCTCGACGTTGCGGAACATTATCTGCATATCGCCTCTAAACAACCTCAACAGTAATTCAGGAACTGCCACCCATGACCGTGTTGAAGATGACCGACCTCGATCTGCAAGGTAAGCGCGTACTGATTCGCGAAGACCTCAACGTCCCCGTCAAGGACGGTGTTGTCACCAGCGATGCGCGAATCCTGGCCTCGCTGCCGACCATCAAGCTGGCCCTGGAAAAAGGCGCGGCCGTGATGGTCTGCTCCCACCTGGGTCGCCCGACCGAAGGTGAGTTCTCCGCCGAAAACAGCCTCAAGCCGGTAGCCGACTACCTGAGCAAGGCCCTGGGCCGTGACGTGCCGTTGGTGGCTGACTACCTGGGCGGCGTCGACGTTAAGCCTGGCGACATCGTGCTGTTCGAAAACGTGCGCTTCAACAAAGGCGAGAAAAAGAACAGCGACGAACTGGCCCAGCAATACGCCGCCCTGTGCGACGTGTTCGTGATGGACGCTTTTGGTACCGCCCACCGTGCCGAGGGTTCGACCCACGGCGTGGCCAAGTTCGCCAAGGTGGCGGCTGCCGGCCCATTGCTGGCGGCTGAACTGGAGGCACTGGGCAAGGCCCTGGGCGCTCCGGCCCAACCGATGGCTGCCATCGTTGCCGGCTCCAAGGTGTCCACCAAGTTGGACGTGCTCAACAGCCTGAGCCAGATCTGCAACCAGTTGATCGTTGGTGGCGGCATTGCCAATACCTTCCTGGCGGCAGCAGGCCACCCGGTGGGCAAGTCCCTGTATGAGCCGGACCTGCTCGACACCGCCCGCGCCATCGCCGCCAAGGTCAGCGTGCCGTTGCCGGTGGACGTGGTGGTTGCCAAGGAGTTCGCTGAAACCGCCGAAGCCACCGTCAAGCTCATCGCCGACGTGGCCGCCGACGACATGATCCTGGACATCGGCCCGCAAACTGCAGCCAACTTTGCAGAACTGCTGAAAGCCTCCCAGACCATCCTGTGGAACGGTCCGGTCGGCGTGTTCGAGTTCGACCAGTTCGGCAACGGCACCAAAGTGCTGGCCAAGGCCATCGCAGACAGCTCGGCATTCTCCATCGCCGGCGGCGGCGACACCCTGGCGGCCATCGATAAATATGGCGTTGCCGACCAGATCTCCTACATTTCTACCGGTGGCGGTGCATTCCTCGAATTCGTCGAAGGCAAAGTCCTGCCCGCCGTGGAAGTGCTGGAAACCCGAGCCAAAGGCTAAGGCTCGTGATCCGGAAAAGGAGTATTCCCATGATCAAGTCGTTGGCAATGGTGATCGCAGCGGGCCTGTTGGCCGGCTGCGGCAGCACGCCAAGCGCAGCGCCGGCGGCAGGCAAACCTGCCACGGAGCAGAAAAAAAGCTGCTATCAGGCTGACTGGCAAGCCGAGACCATGCCGGTAATCAACAAGCGCATCGGCAACGAACGGCTGGAGAAATACGACTCCGCGCCCAACGGTCAGGAACAGGGTTGCCCTTGACGGGTCTGATCAACTAACCGACGGCATCGGCGGCCTTTGGCCCCGCTGCGAGGATTGGCAATGAAAGGCGTTTTCGCCCTGGCAGCCCTGGCCCTACTGGCCGGTTGCAGCAGCATGAACATGTTCAACAAGGCAGAGCCGGAAGGTAAGTGGACCACCTGGACCTGCGACAGCAAGGCCGAGGTCAACTGGCGCTTCGCCAACCAGGCCCGCAGTGAGGTGGATGTACGCCTCGGCGGCTCCGACCAGGTTTATCGCCTCAAACAGGATGTGGCGGCTTCGGGCGTGCTGTACAGCAACGACCAGTTGGCGTTTCACACAAAAGGTGAGGAAGGCCTGGTTTACTGGGTTGCCACCGACGATTTGATCGGGCGTGGCTGCAAGGCCCAGTAAATAGAACGCGGTCTCAACATCGATGAGACCAAAATGTGGGAGGGGCGGTGCGACGATTCGACTTGCCCCCGATAGCGGTGGATCAGCCAACAGAGTCATCACTGACAGGCTGTCATCGGGGGCAAGCCCCCCTCCCACATCAGCAATAACGATTCAGCACGCCAGGCATGCAAAGCCTGACCTGCAATAACTTGAATAGCAGCCGCCGCTACGGCAGGCTTGCACGATTAACGACCCTCGACCGGGAGAGACAACACAATGGCACTTATCAGCATGCGTCAAATGCTGGACCACGCAGCCGAGTTCGGCTACGGCGTCCCAGCCTTTAACGTCAACAACCTTGAGCAGATGCGCGCCATCATGGAAGCCGCTGACAAGACCGACTCCCCAGTGATCGTCCAGGCTTCGGCCGGTGCGCGCAAATACGCCGGTGCCCCGTTCCTGCGTCACCTGATCCTCGCCGCGATCGAGGAATTCCCACACATCCCGGTGTGCATGCACCAGGACCACGGCACCAGCCCTGACGTGTGCCAGCGCTCCATCCAGCTGGGCTTCAGCTCGGTGATGATGGACGGCTCCCTCGGCGAAGACGGCAAGACCCCAACCGACTACGAGTACAACGTACGCGTAACCCAACAAACCGTAGCCATGGCCCACGCCTGCGGCGTCTCGGTTGAAGGCGAACTGGGTTGCCTGGGTTCCCTGGAAACCGGCATGGCCGGCGAAGAAGACGGCATCGGCGCTGAAGGTGTGCTGCATCACAGCCAGATGCTGACAGACCCGGAAGAAGCCGCCGACTTCGTCAAGAAGACCCAAGTGGACGCCCTGGCGATCGCTATCGGCACCAGCCACGGCGCCTACAAGTTCACCAAGCCACCGACTGGCGACGTACTGGCCATCGACCGCATCAAGGAAATCCACAAGCGCATCCCTAACACCCACCTGGTGATGCACGGTTCTTCCTCGGTACCGCAAGAATGGCTGGCGATCATCAACCAGTACGGCGGCGACATCAAAGAAACCTACGGCGTACCGGTTGAAGAAATCGTCGAAGGCATCAAGTACGGCGTGCGCAAGGTCAACATCGACACCGACCTGCGCCTGGCGTCCACCGGCGCGATGCGTCGCCTGATGGCCACCAACCCGAGTGAGTTCGACCCACGTAAATTCTTCGGCGCCACCGTTACCGCGATGCGTGATGTGTGTATCGCTCGCTACGAAGCCTTCGGCACCGCCGGCAACGCTTCGAAGATCAAGCCGATCTCGTTGGAAGCGATGTACCAGCGTTACCTGAAAGGTGAGTTGAACGCTAAGGTGAACTGAGCCAGAGATGTTTAAAAAACCCGCAGAGATGCGGGTTTTTTATAATGCGTTAAATATGAATATAAGGCTCTTTGTTCAAGGCTTTTGCTGTTAGAGAGATTTCTCGTGTTGGTATTTTTGATTAGTTGATTACAAAATCAACAGCGTTTGACCAGTCCTGGTTATTCCCAACGGTACCGTTTTCCAGATCCCGAACGACGACTTTGTAGTTTCCAGGCGCCAGTGGGCGAGTTGTGACGGTGAATGCGCCATTTGCGTATGCCTGGGTTTGTCCAAGCTCAGTGCCGACATGGGCAATGGCGGCATAAACTCGAGCGTTTGGAACGGATGTGTAACCTGTAAGTGTTGCTGTATTGCCAATGATAGATATTGAGTCAATTCTGTTGTTAGCCATTTCTTTAGTCCTTTTTGATTAGGTCTAGTGGTGCTGGAAATGTCGTGGGTTTTAGTTTTATAACCCGTGTTGTGCAGGGTTAAAGTTAATGGCGTTTACCTTTTTTTGCACCTGTTAGAGTTAACAGTTCGTTATAGTTTTTTGATTGGCTTCGATGGAAAAACTAGAATAAAAGGTGTGCGCTAAAGGGGGCGGATGTATTCAATCGGACTACGAATACAACGTGGGTGTCACCCAGCAAGCATGCGTGAGGTGTGTATCGCGCGTTATGAAGCGTTTGGTACTGCCGGTTCAAGCCGGTCTCGTTGGAAGCGATACACCAGCGGTATTTGAAAGGTGAGTTGAACGCCAAGGTGAACTGAGCCTTCAGCGTTTGAAAAGAAGCCCGCAGTGATGCGGGCTTTGTGGCTGGTACTTGATCAGGTTGCAGGTGTTGAATCGAAACCTCGATGTTCAATCACCCGAAACACATCGCTTACGTCCTGCACGAGGATACGTGCGGTATTGGCCACGTTATTCAAGTCACATTCGGCGAAGTCCGGCAGGCTGGAGCAGGCCATCAGGTTGAGGTGCTCAAGGGCGGCGTTGAGGCGTTCGCGCAGGCAGGCGTGGAGGTCGAGCAGTGGGGCGTCGCTGTCTATCAGGAGCACGGGGTTTTCGGTGGCGGTTTCGGTGCAAGGGTAAAAGCGGCGCGGCGGGAGTTGGTTCTTCATGGCAAATCCTTAACTCAAATAGAAGAAAGCCACCGTTTGCTGCGAAACAAATTTGGGTGGCAGCTGTGCGCGGGTTCGCAGACCGAGGAGTTAAGACCCGGCAGACCCGAAGGTCTCCCACGCACAGCCGCCATAACAAAGACGGCCGTCGGCAAGGATACCGGGACTGTTTTGACGGGTACGGTTTTAACTCTGTAGGGCTGCGAAACCCTATCGCCGTTCAATGCCGGCGACGGGGCGAACTATAAGCGGCGATTTAGCTTGTCGCAACGGTCGTGTAGGACGAGCGCAGCGTCTTCAGACAAAGCAGATCAACTGCGGGAGCAGGGCTTGCCAGCGATAGCCATGCATATCTGCACATCTTTGGTGAAAATATTACCTGAGCCCACGAGGCTCTTGTGGTGAGCGGGCTTGTCCCGCGCTGGGCTGCGCAGCAGCCCCAATAAGGTCACCGCAGAGTGCCAGAATCACTCAAGGTGAAGGTTTTGGGGCTGCTTCGCAGCCCAGCGCGGGGCAAGCCCGCTCACCACAGAGTTATGTGTCAGCACTTTAAGTGCCTATGCCGCTATCGCGAGCAAACCCGATTCCCACAGGGATGGTGGCGTGTTTAATACGGTCGCTTCACCGAGGAATCGTCCTTGGCGCCACCGGACACTTCACTCGTGATCAATATCCAACTTCGCAAACGTCACCTTCGCGCCTTCCTTGCTGTCCCCGCTGTTGTCCTGCACATAAGCGCCTGCCTTGAAGTACAGCGGCTTGGCGGCCCACGCTGCACCGATGCGTTCATTCCACTCGCTGTCGGCGGCGTACACGCTGAGCAGCCCGGCTTTGTTGAGGTTGATTACGTAGGTGAAGCTTTTCTCCAGCGGCACATTGGACGCGACGATGATCACGCGGCTTTCATCTTCGTCCGGGCGCATGCGCACCTTGGCGACGATGTTGCCGGTCTGGGTCTTTTCCTTGAACTGGTATTCGAGCTTGATCAGCGGTTTCTGGCTGTCATAGGCGTGGATCTGGCCGATGACGATCTTGCCGCTGGAGGGCACCTGGTTGACCGCCAGGGTGGCGCGCAGGAAGTTGTCGGCTTCGGGGTAGGTCCAATTGCGCAGGCGGCCGTCGGCGTAGGTTTCGCGCAGTTCGCTGCGCGGGTACACGGCGTTTTCGGTGCGGGTGCCGGTGACGGGGGTCCAGAATTGCACGTTGCTGCCTTCGGCCTGGAAGTATTGGTCGTTGAAGCCGCTGAGCAGCCTGGGCGTGTCGATCGTCGCGGGGGGCGAGCCGACCGGAATGCTCAGGTTCCAAGTGGAGAGGTCGATCATGGCATTGGCCTTTTACAGGGGGTGAAGGCTTTGGCCCGGGGGCCTGACAGGTTCTTTATAGGCGGTGGCCGGCCAGTTGTTAAACGTTTGCTGGCAATTTATTGGCGCCAAGGGAATGCCAAAAAGCCATGTTTCCCATGAACCGTGGGCTGTAGAGGTTGACCGTTAGTCGGCTGACTGAACTTTGGCGCAATGATGGCGTCCACGTCACTTCTGATTTTCAGGATCCGGGGCTAGAGTGAGGCCTCAATGTTTGTCCGGGTTTTCTCTCAGAAGTGACCGGAGTAGACCCAAGGAAGAGACCTAGCATGGAATGCGCTCCACCTCATGGCGATGGCAGTTCGGTTCTTCTGGTGGTCGATGACTATCCGGAAAATCTGATCAGCATGCGTGCGCTTCTGCAACGTGATGATTGGGTGGTGATCACCGCCGCGTCCGGGGTGGAAGCCCTCGAGTTGCTGCTGCAGCATGAGGTCGACCTGGTGCTGCTGGATGTGATGATGCCCGGCATGGACGGTTTCGAAGTCGCTCGCTTGATGCGCGGCAGCCAGCGCACGCGCATGACCCCGATCATTTTTCTGAGTGCCAACGCCCAATCCCCCGCCGCCGTGCTGGAAGGCTACGCCAGCGGCGCCATCGACTACCTGTTCAAGCCCTTCGACCCGCACATCCTCAAGCCCAAGGTCCAGGCGTTGCTGGAGCATCAGCGCAACCGCCGGGCCTTGCAGCGCCTGAGCCATGACCTGGAGTCCGCCCGGGCGTTCAATGCCTCGGTATTGGATAACGCCGCCGAGGGCATCCTGGTGGTGAGTGAAGAGGGCGTGATCGAATACGCCAACCCGGCGATTTCGCGCCTGCTCAATGCCACGATCCAGGAACTGCAAGGCCAGGACTTCCTGAGTTTCCTGCAAAAGCCCCATGTGCCCACTTGGCCGGATTCGCAAATGTACGCCGACTACCGCCGCGGTGAAACCTGGCGCCTGCACGATGCGCTCCTGCGCACCAGCCGTGGCCAGCAAGTGCCTGTGGCGTTGTCCTGCGCGCCGCTGCCCGCAGAGCAGAAGGCCATGGTGGTGACGGTGCTGGATATGTCCGAAGTGCGCCACCTGCACCAGCAGCTGGAATTCCAGGCCGTGACGGATCCGCTGACCGGGCTGTTGAACCGGCGTGGTTTCTACCAGGCGGTGGAAAACACCTTATCCCGCAGTGAGCGGACAGAGCAGTCCCTGGTGTTGCTGTACCTGGACCTCGACGGTTTCAAGCGGGTCAACGACTCCCTGGGCCATGATGCCGGCGACCGTGTATTGCGCTGGGTCTCGGAGCAATTGCAGGGCTGTCTGCGCTCCTACGACATTATTGGCCGCATGGGCGGCGATGAATTCACGGCGCTGCTGGAGCTGGAGTTCCCGGAGCAGGCGGCAAAGATCTCGGAAAAGCTGATCGAGCGAGTGTCGGTGTGCCAGCAGGTCGACGGTTTGGATGTCATGCTCGGCGTCAGCATCGGCATTGCCACCTTCCCGGATTGCGGCGCGGATTTGAGTGGTTTGCTGCGCGCGGCCGACATCGCCATGTACGAAGCCAAGCGCGCCGGCCGCCAGCAATATCGCTATTACGACCAGGAAATGAACGGTCGCGCCCGCTCGCGGCTGATGCTGGAAGACAGCGTGCGTACGGCGATTCAAAACAAGGATTTCACCCTGGTCTATCAGCCCCAGGTTTCGCTGGTGGATGGGCGTTTGCGCGGCGTTGAGGTGTTGTTGCGCTGGCGGCACCCCAGCGTCGGCGATGTGCCGCCGGGGCTGTTTTTACCGTTGCTGGAAGAGGCGCGGCTGATCAGTCAACTGAGCACGTGGATCTATCAGCAGATCGCCGCCCAGCGCCAGGCGTGGCAAGCCGCGTTCGACGATGAATTGGTGTTGAGCGTGAGCCTGAGCAGCAGCCAGTTCAATATGCCGAACCTGGTGAACCAACTGCAGCAGATGCTCGAGCGCTATGGGCTGGAGGGGTACCAGTTGGAGGTGGAAATCAGCGAGGACTGCCTGATGAGTAACCTGGAAGAGGCCGCCAAGCAGCTCAAGTTGCTGCGCCGTATCGGGGTGCGTATCGCCCTGGATGACTTCGGTTCGGGCCAGTGTTCCCTGGCGCATTTGCGCGACCTGGCCTTCGATACACTCAAGCTTGATCCGCAATTGGTTGCGCGGCTGCCGGGCTCGGTGCGGGACGCGGCGATGGCGCGCAGCATTATCGAGCTGTGCAGGCATTTTGAGGTGGTCGTGGTGGCCGAGGGCGTGGAAACCCAGGAGCAGGCCCAGTGGCTCAAGGCCCAGGGTTGCCCGTTTATCCAGGGGCCGTGGGCGGCGCAGCCCCTGATGGCTGAAGAGGTGGTCGACTGGTCACGCGCCCGCGTGCGCTGAATTCGCTACACTGGCGCCCATCCGAATCCTGTTGCAGACCCCAATGACCGCGCTGAAATACCTCCAGGCCTACCCCGCTGCCCTCCAGGAGCAAGTGCGCCAACTGATCGCCAAGGACCAGTTGGGCGCCTACCTGGAGCAGCGTTACCCCGATCGCCATGGGGTGCAGAGCGACAAAGCCCTGTACGCCTATGCCCAGGCCTTGAAGCAGGAACACCTGCGCAACGCGCCGGCCATCGACAAAGTGCTGTTCGATAACCGCCTGGACCTGACCCACCGCGCCCTGGGCCTGCACACCACGATTTCGCGGGTGCAGGGCGGTAATCTCAAAGCCAAGAAAGAGATCCGCATTGCCTCGCTGTTCAAAGAGGCCGCGCCGCAATTCCTGCGCATGATCGTGGTTCATGAGCTGGCGCACTTCAAGGAATCGGACCACAACAAAGCGTTCTACAAACTCTGCGACTACATGATGCCCGGCTACCACCAGGTGGAATTCGACCTGCGGGTATACCTCACGTATCGCGACCTGCAGGGCAAGCCCTGACCGCACAAGGCGACCAACCATGGATGTGAGCAAGACCAAAAGCAGCTTCTACCGCCGGCTGTACGTGGCGTACCTGATCGACAGTGGGCTGGCCAGCAGCGTCCCGGCGCTGACCGATGTCACCGGCATGCCCCGGCGCACCGCGCAGGACACGATTGCGGCGCTGGCGGACCTGGATATTGTGTGTGAGTTCGAGCAGGAGGATGGGGCCCGCAACCATGCCGGGCATTATCGGATTCGCGATTGGGGCGCGATTGATCGGGGGTGGATCGAGGTGAATCTCAGCCAGATCAAGCGGGTTCTGGGTTACCCCTGAGTTCAGCGGTGGCTGGGCGGCCTCAAGCGCGCCGCATCCCGATATGCGGAATGTCATCCTCCAGGTATTCCTCACCCGCCACCACAAACCCATACCGCCCGTAATACCCCTGCAGATGGGCCTGGGCTGACAGGAAGATCGGCATCTCAGGCCAGATCTCGTCAATCTGCCTGAGGGTTTCTTCCATCATCTGGTGCCCCAGCCCGGTGCCCCGTGCAACCGGCGCCACGATTACACGGCCGATCACCACGTCGCCGCCCTGGGACTCCGGGTCCAGCAGGCGCAGGTAGGCCACCAGCTCGTCGTCTTTCCACGCCATCAGGTGGTGGGTATCGCCCGCCAGGTCTTGCCCGTCGATATCCTGGTAGACGCACTTCTGCTCCACAACGAAGACCTCGCCGCGCAAACGCAAAATGGCGTACAGCTGCTCCTTGCCCAGGTCGGTGTGATGTTTACAGACCCAATCGACTGTCATGGTGTGTTCTCACTTGAATGTCTGTTCTGGATAGTAAGCGCGACGGACGACTCTGTCTAAATCGACTATTTTTTGTGAATGAAATCAATTTGCCATCATTGAGTGCTCTCGACGTCCGTTTCTTTGTGTAATCTGAGCTAATGTTAGAACCTCAGGCCCTGCCTGAGCCAAGGCCACCGCCCGCCGCCAAGGATTTTGAGCATGCCGCGATTGTCTCGTGCCGTTGCTTTGATTGGAGTGTTGTTGCTGGCGACACCTGTGTTCGCACAGCGTCTGCGCCTGGTCGCGGATGCCTGGCCACCGTTTACCGATGCCACCTTGATCAACGGTGGCCTGGCCACCGATATAGTCACCACGGCCCTGGCCCGTGCGGGCTATGCCAGCGACTTTCAACAGGTGCCCTGGGCGCGAGCGCTGATGGGGGTGGGCGATGGGCGCTATGACGTGCTGGTCAACGCCTGGTACGACGAGGCCCGTACACAATTGGGGCAGTTTTCCGGCGAATACCTGCTCAATCGCGTGCGTTTCATCAAGCGCCGTGACGATCCCATCGAGTTTCAGAACCTGGAGCAGTTGCACGACTATCCCATTGCCGTGGTGCGCGGTTATGCCTATTCGGCGGCGTTCGATGGGGATGGGCAGTTGCAGAAAGTGCCGGTGCATAACTTCGCCATGGCGGTACGCATGCTGGCGGCGCAGCGGGTGCGGTTGACCGTGGAGGATGAGTATGTGGCGCGCTATTACCTGTCGCGCGAGTCGGCGCGGGTGCGCAATGCGGTGGAGTTTCTGCCCACGCCACTGAGCGAAAACAGCCTGCATATCCTGGTCAGCCTGAAGAACCCCGAGCATGCGCAGATTGTGGCGAGCTTTGACCGCGAGATTGCCAGGATGAAGGCGGATGGCAGTTATGAGCGGTTGATGAAGGCCCATGGCATGTAGTGCCTGTGCGGGCCCCCGATAGCGACCTAAGCCGCGCTGGTGTCCTTGATCAAATGCGCCGCCAAGGTGCGCAACGGCCCCAATTGCCGACATATCAACGCCAACTGCGTCTGCACCAACCGCTGCCCTTCATCAATCTCATCCGGCATCTGCTCCAGGTCCGCCGCCAAGGCCTCCTCGGCATCGCTCTGAATCGCAATCGGCTGCTTGTTCGCCAGCCCGGTGGCGATTTCGTCAATGCTCGCCGCCAGGCTATTGCCGGCGCCATCGATCAAGTGCGCGCGCACCTCGGCCGGCAGTTGGGTTTCGCGGTGTGCCCCGAGCCCCGACAGGTAGCTGAGCAAGGTGTGCGACAGCACCAGGAAGCGGAAGCCCACATCCGCTTCCTTACGGAAATGCCCAGGCTCCATCAGCATATTCGCCAGGGTGGTGGACAGCGCCGCATCGGCGTTGTGGGCATTGCGCCGGGCCAGGCGGTAGGCCAGGTCGTCGCTCTTGCCAGCGGCGTATTGCTGCATGATCTGGCGCAGGTAGATGCTGTTGCAGGTCAGGGTGTTGGCCAGCACTTTGTTCAGGCGCCGGCCTTGCCAGTCCGGGAGGAACAGGAACACCGCCAGGCCCGCGATCAGGCTGCCAAGCAGGGTATCGAACAGGCGTGGCAGGAACAGTCCGTAGCCATCGCCCACCTGGTTGAAGCAGAACAGCACCATCAGGGTGATCGCCGCCGTGGCCAGGGTGTAGCGGGTGGTGCGGTTGATAAAGAACACCAGGCCTGCGGCGATGGCGAACATCGATTGCACCAAGGGGCTGGGGAACAGGTCGAACAGCGCCCACGCCACGGTGAGGCCGATGGCGGTGCCGATGATTCGCTGGCCGAGCTTGCGCCGCGTGGCACCATAGTTCGGTTGGCAAACAAACAGCGTGGTGAGGATGATCCAATAACCCTGGGAGGCGTGGATCGCATGCAGCATGCCGTAGCCGACGGTCAGCGCCAGGGACAGGCGCAGTGCATGGCGGAACAGCAGCGATGTCGGCGTGAGTTGGGTGCGCAGGCGCGTCCACATTTCCTTCAGGTTACGCGGGGCGCGGTCCAGCAGGTTGCTGTCGGTGGCGTCGGCCAGGGCGTCGGGGTTGCTGGCGTCGCCGAGCAGGCGGTCGAGGGTGGACAGGTTGGCCGCCAGGGCGCGCAAGGAACGCAGCAGGCCGCGCCAGGCCGGGTTGCTCTGGATGCGCAGGTGTTCCAGGGAGGCATTCAGGTCGCTGAGGGCTTCGGCGAAGCTGTCGTCATAGATGAACGGCTGGCGCAGCTGGATCGACTCGGCCAGGGCCTGGCAGGCCTTGCCTTGCTGACGCAGCAGGCGTTGGCAGCGGAACAGTACATCGCTGTGGAAAAACGCATCGGCCAGGGCGTTGTAAGGATAGTGGGACGAGCTGGCGCGTTCGTGGATGTCCTGGGCCAGGAAGTACAGCTTGAGGTAGCGACTGACCTTCGACCCCGGCCGGCCATTGCCGACACGGTGCAGGATGATTTCCTTCGCCGCATTCAGCGCCGCCACCACCCGGCCGTTTTGCTGGGCCAGTTCCAGGCGGCGGGCTTCCACGTCCAGTTGGCGAATCGGTTCGAACAACGATGATTTGAGCTTCAGGTAACGCCCCAGCTCGCGGAACAACCGCGCCAGGCTCTGCTGCACCGGCTGGTTGGAGAACAGCGCCTGCCACAGCACCGATAACGCGCCGTACCAGGCGGCGCCGGCCACCAGCAGCAACGGCTCGTGCCAGAAATCACTGACGGCGCCGCCGCGCTGGTCCACGCCGATCATGGTGTAGACCGACAGGATCAAGGTGGCCGAAGCAATCGCGCCATAGCGTTCGCCCAAGGCGCCGAGCATGGTCAGGCAGAACGTGGCCAGGGCCAGGGAGATGGCGAAAATCCAGGGGTAGGGGAACAGCAGCTCCACCGACAGCGCGGCGATGCTGAAACACACCAGCGTCACCGCCAGGGCGTTGAGGCGGCCTTGCCAGCTGTCGTCGGTCTCGGCCAGGGCGCTGGCGATAATCCCCAGGAACAGCGGGATCAGCAGGGCCATTTCATCCTGATACCAGCACAGCGCCATGCTGCCGGTGAGGGCGATAAACACCCGGATGCTGTAGCTGAATTTATCCAGCGCCCACAGGCGCCGCATGGACTGCTTGAACGAGGTCGATGACATGAAGTCTGGAGTCTTCCGGGACGATGCCGCTAAATTGAGCCATCAGTGACGCCACGGCAAGGGTGGTGATCACATCTGGCAGCAAATTATTCCCAGGCATACCGTAAATCAAATGTGGGAGGGGGCTTGCTCCCGATTGCAGTGTGTCAGTCAGAACATCTATCACTGATACACCGCTATCGGGAGCAAGCCCCCTCCCACATTTTTTACTGCGTCGTGTCAAACAAACTGCGCGGCAGCGTAACCGGAAGCCCAGGCCCACTGGAAGTTAAACCCGCCCAGATGCCCGGTCACATCCAGCACTTCCCCAATAAAGTACAGGCCCGGGCTTTTCAGCGATTCCATGGTCTTGGACGAGACTTCCCGCGTATCCACCCCGCCCAAGGTCACCTCGGCCGTGCGGTAGCCCTCGGTGCCCGCCGGCACCAGTTGCCAGCTCGAGAGTTTTTGCGAGATATCGGCCACTTCAGCGTGGGTGTACTGCTTCATCGGCTTGGACGCGAACCAGGTGTCCGCCAGCAGGTTGGCCATCTTCTTGGTGAAGATTTCACCCAGCAGGGTTTTCAGCTCGCTGTTGGGGCGCTCCACCTGCTGCTGTTGCAGCCAGGTGTGGGCGTCGTGGTCGGGCAGCAGGTTGATCTCCAGCGTGTCGCCGGACTCCCAGTAGGAGGAAATCTGCAGAATCGCCGGGCCGCTGAGGCCGCGATGGGTAAACAGGAGGTTCTCGCGAAAGCTCTGGCCGTTGCAGCTGACCAGGCAATCCACCGAGGTCCCGGACAGCTCGCCACACAAGTCCTTGAGCTGGTCGGTGATGGTGAACGGCACCAGCCCGGCGCGGGTCGGCAGCAGTTCGTGGCCGAACTGCCTGGCGACTTGATAGCCAAAACCGCTGGCGCCCAGGGTCGGGATCGACAGGCCGCCGGTGGCGATCACCAGGGATTCGCAGCGCAGTTCACCCAGGGTGGTCTGCAACTGGTAGCCGCTGTCGACCTTGGCGATTTCTTCAATCGAGGTGTCCAGGTGCAGGCTCACGCCGGTCTGGATGCACTCGTCCAGCAGCATGCCGAGGATGTCACTGGATTTGTTATCGCAGAACAGCTGGCCGAGTTTCTTCTCGTGGTAGGGCACACCGTGCTTGGCCACCAGCCCGATAAAGTCCCACTGGGTATAGCGGGCCAGGGCGGACTTGCAGAAGTGCGCGTTGTGCGAGAGGAAGTTGGCCGGCTCGGTGTACATATTGGTGAAATTGCAGCGGCCGCCGCCTGACATCAGGATCTTCTTGCCGGCCTTGTTCGCATGGTCGAGCAGCATCACCTTGCGCCCACGCCCGGCGGCGGTCAGTGCGCACATCAAGCCTGCGGCGCCGGCGCCAATGATCACAACTTCGGTCGAGCGCACAGCAATGTCCTCACAAAAATAGGGGGCTGAAATGCAATCAAAACTGGGGGAGGGGGCTTGCGCCCCGATTCAATGGGGCTGCTTCGCAGCCCAGCGCGCGGCAAGCCCGCTCACCACAGCAAGCCCGCTCACCACAGCAAGCGCCCTTCCACATTGGATCTCCATATAGGTCGGAGACCGTGTTACAGGATCCGAACGCGCAACGAACGGCCTTTGATCTTGCCGTCGTTCAAGCGCTGCAACGCCTGCTTGGCGATGCCGCGTTCCACGGCCACGAAGGCCTGGAAGTCGAAGATCGCGATCTTGCCGACCTGGGCACCCGGGATGCCGGCTTCGCCGGTCAATGCGCCGAGGATGTCGCCCGGGCGCACCTTGTCTTTGCGCCCGGCGGCGATGCACAGGGTGCTCATCACCGGCAGCAGCGGACCACCGCTTTGCGGCTTGAGGTTGTCGAGTTGGTCCCAGTTCAGCGGCGACTTCTGCAGTTGCTCGATGGCCTGGGCGCGATGCGCTTCGGACGGCGCCACCAGGCTGATGGCGATGCCGGTCTCACCGGCACGACCGGTACGGCCTACGCGGTGGATGTGGATTTCCGAGTCGCGGGCCAGTTCGACGTTGATGACCATGTCCAGCGCGTCGATGTCCAGGCCGCGGGCGGCGACGTCGGTGGCCACCAGGACCGAGGTACTGCGGTTGGCGAACATCGCCAATACCTGGTCACGGTCGCGCTGTTCCAGGTCGCCATGCAGGCCGACGGCGGAAATGCCCTTGGCCGTCAGGTGATCGACGGTTTCCTGCACTTGCTGCTTGGTGAAGCAGAACGCCACGCAGGAGGCCGGGCGGAAATGCGCCAGTACCTTGGTCACGGCGTCCATGCGTTCTTCCGGGGAGATCTCGTAGAAACGCTGCTCGATCTGGTCGTCGGAGTGGAACGCTTCGGCTTTCACTTGCTGCGGCGCGCGCATGAATTTCGACGCCAGTTGCTTGATGCTCACCGGGTAGGTGGCCGAGAACAGCAGGGTCTGGCGGCGCGGCGGGGTCTTGCTGATGATGTCTTCGATGGCGTCGTAGAAGCCCATGTCGAGCATGCGGTCGGCTTCGTCGAGGATCAGGGTGTTCAAGCCGTCCAGCACCAGCGAACCCTTGCGCAGGTGTTGCTGGATACGGCCCGGGGTGCCGACGATCACGTGGGCGCCGTGCTCCAGGGAGGCGATCTGCGGGCCGAGGGACACGCCGCCGCACAGGGTCAGGACCTTGATGTTGTCTTCGGCGCGGGCCAGGCGGCGGATTTCCTTGGCGACCTGGTCGGCCAGCTCACGGGTCGGGCACATCACCAGGGCCTGGCAGCCGAAGTAGCGCGGGTTGATCGGGTTCAGCAGGCCAATGCCGAACGCCGCGGTCTTGCCGCTGCCGGTCTTGGCCTGGGCAATCAGGTCCAGCCCCTTGAGGATCACCGGCAAGCTTTGCGCCTGGATCTGCGTCATCTCGACATAACCCAGCGAGTCGAGGTTAGCCAGCATGGCGGCGGACAGGGGCAAAGTATTAAAAGCGGTGGCGATGGTAGTCACGGGACTGGCTCTGCAAAACAAAATGTCGCGCAGTGTACCAGCCCTGTGGGAATTTCCCCGCAAGTTCTAGACGAGACGCTGGTTAATGCTCGATATGCTGTTCCGGGCTGGCCGCCCGTTTACCGTCTTTGGGCGACAATTGCAGGAAGATCGCCGCCGCCAGCATCGCCATGATGCCCACGGTGAGGAAGGTCAGCTGGAAGGCGCCGAGCACGCTTTCCACGCCATCGTTGCCGGACTCGGCAGTAAAGCCGCCAAGCAACGCACCGGCGCATGCTACCCCAAGGCTCAGGGACAATTGCGCCACCACTGACAGCAAGCTGTTGCCGCTGCTGGCCTGGGCGTCGTCAAGGTCGATGAGGGTGACGGTGTTCATCGCGGTAAATTGCAGCGAGTTGATCGCCCCCAGCACCGCCAGCATGGCCAGCAGCAGCGGGTAGGGCGTCTGTTCGCTGACCAGGCCCATGCTCGCCAGCATGATGCCCAGGGCCAGGGTGTTGCCGGTCAGCACCACGCGATAACCCAGGCGCTCGATCAACGGGCGCGCCACCGACTTGGCGAACATCGCCGCCGCCGCCAGGGGCAGCATGCTCATGCCGGCCTGGGACGGCGAATACCCCAGGGCCACTTGCAGCAGCAACGGCACCAGGAACGGCAAGGCACCGCTGCCCAGGCGCGCGAACAGGTTGCCGAGGATGCCCACCGCAAACGTGCGGGTCTTGAACAGCGCCGGTGAAAACAACGGGTTATCGATATGCCCGGCGCGCAGCCAGTACGCCGCCAGGCACGCCAACCCGCCGAACAGCAGCAGCATCACCCGCAGGTGGGGCAGATGCAGCTCGCCCAGACCTTCCATGGCAATGGTGATCAGCACCATCGCCGCGCCGAACAGCAGGAAACCGAGGCCATCGAAGCGCGTGCGCTCGCTGCCGCGCAGGTCGGGGATGAATTTCCACACGGCGTAGCAACCGATCATGCCCACCGGCAGGTTGATCAGGAAGATCCAGTGCCAGGTCAGGTATTGCACCATCCAGCCGCCCATGGTCGGGCCGAGCAAGGGCCCGAGCAGGCCGGGGATAGTAATGAAACCCATGATTCGCACCAGCTCGGAGCGGGGGTAGGCGCGTAGCACCACGAGCCGCCCGACCGGCAGCATCAGCGCACCGCCGAGGCCCTGGATGACCCGCGCGCCCACCAGCATGGTCAGGCTGCTGGACAGGGCGCACAGCAAGGAGCCGATGCTGAACAGCATGATCGCACCGAAGAAAATCTTCTTGGTGCCGAAGCGGTCGGCGATCCAGCCCGAGGCCGGGATCAGCAAGGCGACGGTGAGCATGTAGGCGATCACCACCCCTTGCATGCGCAGCGGGTTTTCCGCCAGGTCCCGGGCCATGGCCGGCAGTGCCGTGTTGAGAATCGTCCCATCCAGCGATTGCATGAAGAAGGCAATCGCGACCACCCAGGGGAGCCAGCGGGCGGTCTTGGCATCGAGAGGGGCACGATCTGGCATGGGGTACCTTTTTGTTAGCCGGCTATGTGTCGGCGATTATGCGCCATTCGTCGCTCCTTTTCCCACTGGCGGTTCGTCTAAGTCCGACAAGTTCGCGTGCTCTCCCACCAGGAAATCCAACAACGCCCGGTGCACCGCCAAAGCGGCCTCGCGGGACTCCAGGTCGAGTAAATGCCCAGTGTGTTCGGCCACCGCAAAGCTGCTGTGGCCCACGTACTGTTTGAACAGTCGGGCCTCGGCGGCGGGGGTGTATTCGTCCAGCGCACCATTGAGAAAGTGCACCGGGGTTTCGATCTGCCGCAGCGCCGGCAGGTAGTTGCCATCACCCAATGCCAGCACCTGGTGGATATGAAAGCGCGCCTGGCGGTACTCGGTGGTGGCCATGTTTGACAGGTGCCGATGGTTGTTGCGCTTGAGGCGTGGCGACAGGTATTTGCCGACGGTCTCGTTCAGCAGGTGGCCGACGGCGGATTTGTCATCGGCCTCGATCAGCACCCGCACGCGCTCCACATAGTCGAGCATGGCCTGGTTGAGGTTGGGCGCCAGGGCCATCACCACCGAGCTTTCGATCGACGGCGGGTTGTGCGCCAGGGTCAGCAGCGTGGAGATGCCGCCCCAGGAGGCCGAGACCAGATGGTTGACCTGGAAGCGTTCGACCAGGGCGCGCAGGATTTGCACCTCGTCATCCTTGGTCACCAGGTCGAGGTCGGTGTTGTGTTCGCGGGAATAGCCCGAGAAGGGCAGGTCGAACAACAACACATTGAAATGCTCGGCCAGGCATTTGCTGGTACGGGCGAATGAGCGTGTGGTGGACAGTGCGCCATTGACCATCAGAATGGTCTTCTTTTCCGAATCGTTTCCCAGTTGCTCAACATGAACGTTGTAGTGCTTGAACAGCTTTTCTATGACAAAACTTCCATGGTTCATGTCAACGCTCCAGCTTGCCCTTCCCGGGCAAGGTCGTGCTCTCGTGGGTGGGGTGGCGGGGTGCCACTAACCGTTATAACGAGGTTTTTCGCAGGCGACAACAGGCTGCCCGTGCAGACTGGGAGGAAGAGAATTTACGGTAGGAAGGGATGAAACCGGGATGTCTGAAATCAGCACAGGACAAGGTGGGAGAGGGCAAGCCCGCTCCCACAGGGGGGATCTACAGGGTCAGGGTCAGGCGTTTAACCAGGGCACCCGGCAACAGGTTGGACGCGGTATTGCGCTGGCTATAAGTGCTGGCCGACAGCAGCAGTTCCCGCTCGGCGGTCAGCGCTTCCAGTTGCGAACCGAGCAACTGGTAGACGCTGTCATCAAAACGCATGGTGCTGACCGGCGCCTTGATCTCGCCGTCTTCCACCCAGAACGTGGCGAAGCGCGTCATGCCGGTCAGGCGTGCGGCGGGCAGGTCGGAGTAGTTCAGGTACCACAGGTTGCTGATGTAGAGCCCGGTGCCCAGTTGCTTGAGGATCTCGGCCTGGGCCAGGTTGCCTGCCGCGATCTGCAAGGCGCTCGGTGACTCATCGCCGCTGGCGCCGTTGGCGCTGAGGCCATATTCGGCAGCGCTGCGCGAGTTCACCAGTTGGCCGTCGGCCTGGCCGGCATTGATCAGCGTGACGTCACTGCGCGGGTAGCCTTCGCTGGAGAACGCCTGGCTCAGGGAGTCGGTGATGTGTTCTTTCACCGTCACCAGCGGGCTCAAGGACTGCTCGCCGGCATACAGCCGTTGCAACGAGCTGCCTTTGCTGGCGATGGCCTGGGCGGAAAAACCACCCCAGGTGATGATGCTGATGATTTCTTCCAGCGCCGCCGGCGCGAGGTAGGCGCGGTATTGTCCGGGCGCCAACGGGTGCAGCGGGCGGCCGAGGAATTCCAGCTGTTCACGCGCCAGTTGGAGGCGCCGGGCGAACTCGGCGCTGTCCCAGGCGTCGCCGGCGTAGCTGGCTTTTACCGCCTCGCCATTGGCGTGGAACAGGCTGAAATCGAAGTTGAAGCTATTGGCCTGATGCCAGCCAAACGCACCGTCCGAACTGGCGAAGCCCCGGCTGATCGGGCCGGCGGCATAGAAGCCGACCAGGTCGAGGCCATCGGCGGCCTGGCTGATTTCTTCCAGTACCTGGGCCAGGTCGGGCAGGGGGCGGGCCTGTTCGTTGTGGCTTTGCCAGGCGTTGTGGTTGAGCAGCAGGTACGGGTCATGGGGCAGCAGCGGCAGGGTTTCGCGCAATTGGCGCAGGCCGTCGGCGAGGCGCTGGCGATCCAGCTCGGGCTCGCCGGCCAGGGTGATGCCGAGGTCGGCATGGCGGCCATCGCTGATCAGCTTGAGGTTGAGGCTGGCCTGCTGCACGTGCCCGGCCTGACGCACCTTGGCGTGGTTGAAGCGCACGAACTCGGACGATTCTGCCGCGTAGCCCAGGTGGAATTGTTCCTTGTCGGTGATGGCCTGCTTGAGCCACTGCACCAATGCCTTGAAGGTGTTCATCAGGCATCTCCTCCAAATACGTCAACGTTGCTGAACACACAGGCCGGCGACGCATGGCCGACGCGGATCACCTGGTTGGGCTCGCCCTTGCCGCAGTTCGGCGTGCCCAGCACCTTGAAGGTGCTGGCGTCGCCCACGGCGCTGAGGTTGCGCCAGAACTGCGCGGAAATCGCCCGGTAGTTGGGGTTCTTTACCACGCCCTTGAGCTCGCCGTTTTCAATCAACTGGCCCCACTCGCAGCCGAACTGGAACTTGTTGCGTGCATCGTCGATGGACCACGAACGGTTGGTCGACATCAGGATGCCGCTTTCGATGCCGCCAATCAGTTGCGCCAGGCTCTTATCGCCGGCTTCGATATTCAGGTTGGCCATGCGGTCGATCGGCGGGCGGTTCCAGCTGCTGGCGCGGCTGTTGGCCACGCCGCCCATGCCCGAGCGGAACTGCGACAACGCCCCACCCAGGGGCTTGAGCAGCAGCCCTTCGCGGATCAGGAATTGCTTGCTGGCGGCGGTGCCGTCGTCGTCATGGCCGTAGCTGGCCAGTTGCTCGGGAATGTCCGGGTCGAACGTCACGTTCAACAGCTTGGAACCGTATTGCAGCTGGCCGAAGTCGCTGGCCTTCACAAAACTGGTGCCAGCGTAATTGCGCTCGTCGCCGAGGATGCGGTCGAGTTCCAGTGGGTGGCCGATGGACTCGTGGATCTGCAGGATCATCTGGTCGGGCATCAGCAGCAGGTCGCGCGGGCCCTGGGGCGTGTTTGGCGCCAGCAGCAGTTGCAGGGCTTCGTCGGCAATGCGCGGCGCGGCGCCCACCAGGCCGAAGCGGCTGATCACGTCAAACCCGCCTTGCTGGCCGAAGTTGCTGCCGCCGAGGGTGCGCGACTGGCTGTCGTTGCCGTCGTAGGCGGTGACGTTGACGCCGGGGAACACAAACCGCTGGGCCTGGCGCAGTTCGGCGCCGGCACTGTTGAGGTAGATCTGCTCGACGTGGGTCAGGCCGAGGCTGACTTCCCAGTTCACCAGGCGCTCGTCCTGGGGCACTGCAGAGGACTCATCGCCGAGCAGTTGGTAGCAGTCGCTCAAGGACGGGAAGGCGTGCTCGAGGTGCGGCGACAGGTAGTCGGCGACGTCGCTGGACACCGGTTGGTCGCGCAGGTCGAGCAGGGCGTGAGGTTTTATCAGGCGGGCTTGCTGTTCGGCGCGCTCGAGGGCGGCTTGCAGGCCAGGCAGGGAAATATCGTGGGTCGCGGCGTAGGTTTCCACACCGTTCAAACGCACGGTGAGCATGGCGCCTTCGTCGTGGTTCAGGTGCGGCGGTTCGGCGACGTTCTTGCGCACCGACAGGTACTGGCCGGACTCGCGCACGTAACGCAGGGAGAAAAATTCGGCGGTGGTGCGCAGGGCACTGAAGTGCTGCTTGAGTGTGGCGTGGTGGTCGAACATGGGGCCTTCCTTGTGGGCGGCTCAGCGCGGGCAGGCACACAGAGTAGGCCTGGGCTGGGGAGCGATCAAGGAGAGGTGATTCTTTGTGGCAAGTGCCCCTGTGGCGAGCGGGCTTGCCCCGCATTGGCTGCGCAGCGGCCCCAAAAATATTGGGAGCGCTGCGCACTCCAGCGCGGGGCAAGCCCGCTCACCACAGGGTTTAGCGTTATTGCGCCAATGGCCCCACTTCACGCAACGGCTTGCCACGCACCGGCGCGTCGCCGGCCACGTAGTAGTCGGCAGTGCTGCGCGGCAGCGGCTGGCGGCCACGGATCTTGTCGGCGATTTTCTCGGCGATCATGATCGTCGGCGCGTTCAGGTTGCCGGTGGTGATGATCGGCATGATCGACGCATCGACTACGCGCAGGCCCTGCATGCCATGCACGCGGCCTTCGCCATCGACCACGGCCATCTCGTCGTCGCCCATCTTGCATGAGCAGGACGGGTGGAACGCGGTTTCGGCGTGCTCGCGGATGAACTTGTCCAACTGCTCATCGGTTTGCACCTCGATACCCGGGCTGATTTCGCGGCCACGGTACGGGTCCAGTGCCGGCTGCTGCATGATTTCGCGGGTCAGGCGGATGCCGTCGCGGAATTCCTGCCAGTCCTGCTCGGTGGCCATGTAGTTGAAGAGGATGCTCGGGTAGTCCCGTGGGTTCTTCGACTTCAGTTGCACGCGACCACGGCTCGGCGAGCGCATGGAGCCCATGTGCGCCTGGAAACCGTGCTCTTTCACACCGTTGCTGCCGTTGTAGTTAATCGCGACCGGCAGGAAGTGGTACTGGATGTTCGGCCATTCGAATTCTTCACGGGTACGGATGAAACCGCCCGCTTCGAACTGGTTGCTGGCGCCGATGCCGGTGCCGTTGAACAGCCACTCGGCACCGATGGCCGGCTGGTTGTACCAGAGCAGCGACGGGTACAGCGACACCGGCTGGGTGCACGCATATTGCAGGTACAGCTCAAGGTGGTCCTGCAGGTTTTCGCCGACGCCAGGCAGGTCGTGGACCACCGGGATGTCGAGGCTTTCCAGCAGCTTGGCCGGGCCGACGCCGGAGCGTTGCAGCAGTTGCGGCGAAGCGATTGCGCCGCTGCACACCAGCACTTCTTTACGCGCACGGGCTTCAACGCGCTCTTCGGCGGCACCGATCAGGTAACGCACGCCAACGGCACGCTTGCCTTCGAACAACACCTTGTCGGTGAGGGCGTGGGTGACGATGGTCAGAGTCGAACGCTTCTTGGCCGTGTCCAGGTAACCGCGCGCGGTGCTGGCGCGACGGCCGTTAGGCGTGACGGTGCGGTCCATCGGGCCGAAGCCTTCCTGCTGGTAGCCGTTCAAGTCCTCGGTGCGCGGGTAACCGGCCTGCACGCCCGCTTCAACCATGGCGTGGAACAGCGGGTTGTTGCCGGCTTTAGGTGTGGTCACGCTGACCGGGCCATCGCCGCCGTGCCAGTCGTTGGGGCCGATGTCGCGGGTTTCGGCCTTGCGGAAATACGGCAGGCAGTCGAGGTAGCTCCAGTCTTCCAGGCCCGGCAGCTTCGACCAGTTGTCGTAGTCCATGGCGTTGCCACGGATGTAGCACATGCCGTTGATCAGCGAAGAGCCACCCAGGCCCTTGCCGCGTCCGCATTCCATCCGGCGGCCGTCCATGTGTGGCTCCGGATCGGTCTCGTACGCCCAGTTGTAGCGGCGGCCTTGCAGCGGGAAGGCCAGGGCGGCGGGCATCTGGGTGCGGAAATCGAGGCGGTAGTCGGGGCCGCCGGCTTCCAGCAGCAGGACGGTGACGCCTTCGTCTTCGGTCAGGCGGGTCGCCAGGGTGTTACCGGCGGAGCCGGCACCCACAATGATGTAGTCGTATTCTTGGGACATAAATGCACCCTCTTAAAAGTTTGGCCGCCCGTAGCAGCTGCCGAGGAACGAGGCTGCGTTGGGCTGCGTAGCAGACCCCAAGATCGCTACGCAGCCTCGCTTGCGCTCGTCAGCTGCTACGGCGGACCTTGGGATCGATACGCGCTGAGTTGAGTGGGGTTGCTTAGAACACCGAGGCGTAGTCGCCCAGCTCAACCTGTACCGATTTGATGCGGGTGAAGTTGTTCAGCGAGCTGATGCCGTTTTCACGGCCCACACCGGATTGCTTGTAGCCACCCACCGGCATTTTCGCGTCGGATTCGCCCCAGGCGTTGATCCAGCAGATGCCCGCTTCCAGCTGGTGAATCACGCGGTGGGCGCGGTTCAGGTCCTTGGTCACAAGGCCCGCAGCCAGGCCGAAGTCGGTGTCGTTGGCGCGGCGGATCACTTCTTCTTCGGTTTCGTAGGTGAGGATGCTCATCACCGGGCCGAAGATTTCTTCACGGACGATGGTCATCTCGTCGGTGCAGTCGGTGAACACGGTCGGGGCCACAAAGGCGCCTTTGGCCAGGTCGCCGTCGGTCAGGCGGTCGCCGCCGCACAGCACGCGGGCGCCTTCTTCCTTGCCTTTGGCGATGTAGCCCAGCACGCTTTCCATGTGGGCGAAGCTGACCAGCGGACCGAAGTTGGTGTTGGCGTCCTGGGGGTCGCCAACGCGGATGCGCGCAACACGCTCAACGATCTTGGCTTCGAATGCCTCTTGCAGGTGCTTGGGCACGAACACGCGGGTGCCGTTGGTGCAGACCTGGCCGGAGCTGTAGAAGTTGGCCATCATCGCGATGTCGGCCGCACGATCCAGGTCGGCGTCTTCGAACACAATCAGCGGCGACTTGCCGCCCAGTTCCATGGTCACTTCCTTGAGCGACGAGCTCGAAGCGCTGGCCATGACTTTCTTGCCGGTGTCGGTGCCGCCGGTGAACGAGACTTTCTCGATGCGCGGGTGCTCGGTCAGCCAGGTGCCGACTTCACGGCCGCTGCCGGTCAAGACGTTGAACACGCCTGCTGGAACGCCGGCTTCGGTGTAGATCTCGGCCAGTTTCAGGGTGGTCAGCGAGGTGACTTCGCTTGGCTTGAAGATCATCGCGTTACCGGCGGCCAGGGCCGGTGCGGATTTCCACAGGGCGATCTGGATCGGGTAGTTCCAGGCGCCGATACCGGCGACCACGCCCAGGGGCTCGCGGCGGGTGTAGACGAACGAGGTGTCGCGCAGAGGGATCTGCTCGCCTTCGATGGCCGGTACCAGGCCTGCGTAGTATTCCAGCACGTCGGCGCCGGTGACGATGTCGACGTACTGGGTTTCGGAGAAGGCTTTACCGGTGTCCAGGGTTTCCAGGGCGGCCAGTTCGTCGTTGCGCTCGCGCAGGATGTCGACGGCACGACGCAGGATGCGCGAACGCTCCATGGCGGTCATGGCGGCCCAGATTTTCTGGCCTTTTTCCGCGCTGACCACGGCACGTTCAACGTCGTCGAACGTTGCGCGTTGCACTTGGGCGAGAACTTCACCGTTAGCCGGGTTGATGGCGTCGAAGGTGGCATCGCTGCCAGCGTCGCTGTAGCCGCCGTCAATGTAGAGTTTTTGCAGGTCGAAACGGGCCATAAAGTCCTCGCAAGTGCATAAGTGGTTGGCGTTACCCGCCGCAAAGTGGGCCATGAGGGTGTGGCAACACTGGGCGGCGGACGTTCAGGGGTTGAGCGTTTATAAGGGCTCTAACTCACCTGCTTGGCCAATTGGAAATCCATGTATTCGTAAGCGATCCGTTGCGCCTGCGCCGTGTCGAAAGCGTCTCCCGACAGGGCACCGCGCAACCACAAACCGTCGATCAGGGCCGCCAGGCCTCTGGCTGCTTTGCGTGCGTGCGGCAGCGGCAGCACTCGGCGGAACTGGCAGCACAGGTTGGAATACAGACGTTGATCGTTGATCCGCTGCAACCTGTGCAATGACGGGTGATGCATGCTGGTGGCCCAGAAGGCCAGCCAGGTTTTCATTGCCGGGCCATTGACCTGGCTGGCGTCGAAGTTGCCCTCGATGATCACCCGAAGGTGCGCCCGTGGGCTGTCGTCCTTCAGCGCAAGCCTGCGTTCGTGGACGTTCTCGATCAGCACGTTCATCAGGTAGCGCATCGTCGCGGCGATCAGGCCGTTCTTGTCCTGAAAGTAGTGACTGATGATGCCGTTCGAGACCCCGGCCAAACGGGCGATCAGCGCAATGCTGGCATCTCCCATTCCGACCTGGTCGATGGCCGTCAATGTGGCTTCGATCAACTGTTGGCGGCGTATGGGTTGCATACCGACCTTGGGCATGTAGCACCTCTCCTTAGGCCTGCCGACGGGCGATGAACGTTCGTCGACTTGAAGGCCAGTCTATTTTGTTTTGATTGAACGTTCAATCAACAAAGAATAAGCTCTGCGACAAATGGTCGCTGCCTACAGGTATTTCCTACGTGAAGGCCGCGACATCCGGCACCTGCAAAAACCTTTGAAACAGGCGGTATCAAGGCCTGCCCACTGCCTGGTGGGGCTCAAGGATTTTCGGGGTGTCTTTATAACACCCGTCCGTCGACTGCCGAAAAATCGATAGGCCGGGATAACCGTTGCCTTGTGTTTCTCTCTCGCACTGCCTGGAGCATCTGCGCCATGAGTTCTGCCTCTCTTATAAAGACCCCGCCGGAAAAGGTCCGGGTCAACGGTTGGGTGTTCTACACCTCCACCGCGCTGATTCTGTTGTTGACCGCCATTCTGATCATCGCCCCGCAGGAGGCCGGGCGCATGCTCGGCGTAGCCCAGGCCTGGCTTTCCAAAAGCTTCGGCTGGTACTACATGGTGGTCATCGCCGCTTACCTGGTATTTGTGGTCGGCCTGGCGTTTTCGTCCTACGGCAAGTTGAAACTGGGCAGCAAGGACGACACCCCGGACTTCAGCTACGGCGCCTGGGCCGGCATGTTGTTCTCGTCGGGTATCGGCATCTCGCTGCTGTACTTCGGCGCCTCCGAGCCGCTGGATCACTACTTCAACCCGCCCGAAGGCGCCGCTGCCAGCAATGGCGCGGCACGCCAGGCGTTGCAGTTGACCTTCCTGCACTGGGGCCTGCATGGCTGGGCGATCTATGCGCTGGTCGGCCTGGCGGTGGCGTACTTCGCCTACCGGCATAACCAGCCGCTGGCTTTGCGTTCGGCGCTGTACCCGCTGGTGGGTGAGCGTTGGGTGAAGGGCGCGGCCGGTCACGCGGTGGATGGTTTCGGCATGTTCGTGACCCTGTTGGGCCTGGTGACCAACCTGGGCATCGGTTCGATGCAGGTGTCGTCCGGCCTGGAAAACCTGTTCGGCATGGCGCACAGCAACACCAACCTGCTGATCGTGATCATCGTGATGAGCACCGTGGCGACCATCGCCGCCGTGTCGGGCGTGGAGAACGGCATCCGCCGCCTGTCCAACCTCAATATCGTGCTGTTCAGCGGCTTGCTGATCTTCGTGCTGCTGTTCGGCCCGACCCTGCACCTGCTCAACGGCCTGGTGCAGAACACCGGCGACTACCTCAACGGCATCGTGCTGAAAACCTTCGACCTCTATGTGTACGAAGGCGACGGTGACAAGACCGAACGCTGGATGGGCCTGTGGACCCTGTTCTACTGGGCCTGGTGGATTTCCTGGGCACCGTTCGTGGGCATGTTCATCGCGCGGATTTCCCGTGGCCGCACGGTGCGTGAACTGGTGGCCGGCGTGTTGCTGATTCCCCTGGGCTTTACCCTGGCGTGGCTGTCGATCTTCGGTAACTCGGCGCTGGACCTGGTGTTGAACCATGGTGCGGTGGAGTTGGGCAAGACGGCGCTGGAACAACCGTCCATGGCCATCTACCAACTGCTGGAGCATTACCCGGCGTCGAAAATCGTCATCGGCGTGTCGATCTTCGTGGGCTTTGTGCTGTTCCTGACCCCGGCGGATTCCGGTGCGGTGATGATGGCCAACCTTTCCTGCAAAGGCGGCAATGTGGATGAAGATGCGCCGCACTGGCTGCGCATCTTCTGGTCGGCGGTGATCACCCTGGTGACCATCGGCCTGCTGTTTGCCGGCAACTTCGAAGCCATGCAAACCATGGTGGTGCTGGCGGGGCTGCCGTTCTCGGTGGTGCTGATTTTCTTTATGTTCGGTTTGCACAAGGCGATGCGCCAGGACGTGGCGATCGAACAGGAGCAGGCGCAACTGGCTGAACGCGGGCGTCGCGGCTTCAGCGAGCGCTTGACGGCACTCGACCTGCAACCGAGCCAGGGCACTGTGCAGCGCTTTATGGACAAGCACGTCACGCCGGCGCTGGAAGAGGCGGCGGTCGCGTTGCGTGAGCAAGGGTTGGAAGTGCAGACGCTGTTGGGCAAGTCCAAGCGCTGCATCGGTGTGCGCATCGAGATGGAAGAGGGCAACCCCTTCGTTTATGAAGTGAGCCTGGATGCTTACTCGTCGGCACCGAGCGACCTGCCCGAAGAAGAACGCACCCGCTATTACCGGGCCGAGGTGTACCTGCACAACGGGCCTCAGGAATACGACCTGATGGGCTTCGCCCAGGAACAGATCACCCGGGACGTGCTCGATCAGTTTGAAAGCCATCGGCAGCTCCTTGGCCGTGTCTATAGCTGATGCGTTGAAAGCCCGGTGGTGTCACTGACATCACTGGGGCAAAAAATGTGGGGGGCAAGCCCCCTCCCACATGTTTGACCCGGTTTCTGCACTGGCGTTTGCGGTGTTGGCTAGCCCAGGTTTTTGCCCAGCAGGGCGTGGTAGAGCTCACTGTCGCCAAGGATCCCCACCACCTGGTTGTTGTCATGCAACACCAGCTTGTTCCCCGTCTGGTAACGAATCTGCAGCGCATCACGCATGCCGATATTCGAATCCACCAGGGTCGGTACCCGGCCCAAACCTTCCACCGGTTGCCCCGGCGCCCAGTTCTGCAGGTTCATCACCATGCCATTCTGGCGGGCGCCCTGGATGGTGTTGCCTTCGGACAGGTCCAGCCACGAATCGCCGCCCGGGTCGAGGCACACCGAACCGTTGACGCGTTTGCAGTTGTCCAGTGTGCGCATCAGGCTGCGGCCGCACAGTACGTTCAGCGGGTTGGTGTGGGCGACGAAGGTGCGTACGTAGTCGTCCGCCGGGTTCAGCACGATCTCTTCCGGCACGCTGTACTGGATGATCTTGCCGTCTTTCATGATCGCGATGCGGCTGCCCAGCTTGAGCGCCTCGTCGAGGTCGTGGCTGACGAACACGATGGTCTTGCTCAGCTTGCTTTGCAGTTCCAGCAACTCGTCCTGCAGGCCCTGGCGGATCAGCGGGTCGAGGGCGGAGAAGGGCTCGTCCATCAGCAGGATGTCGGCATCCATCGCCAACGCGCGGGCCAGGCCGACGCGTTGTTGCATGCCGCCGGACAGCTCATCGGGCTTCTTGTTGCGCCACTGGGTCAGGCCCACCAGCTCGAGTTTCTCGTCCACCAGCTTGCGCCGTTCTTTTTCCGGGCGGCCCTGCATTTCCAGACCAAAGCTGATGTTCTCGCGCACCGTCAGCCAGGGCATCAGGGCGAACTTCTGGAACACCATGGCGATGCGCTTGGTGCGCATCATTTTCAGCTCGGCGGGGCTGCAGGAGGCGATGTCGATCTGGCGACCTTCATGCTCGACGAACAGTTGGCCACGGCTGACGGTGTTGAGGCCGTTGATGCAGCGCAGCAGGCTCGACTTGCCGGAGCCCGACAGGCCCATCAGCACGCAGATCTCGCCTTTTTCCACATCCAGGCTGGCTTTTTCAACGCCGACAATCTGCCCGGTTTTTTTCAGGATCTCGTTACGGCTCATGCCCTGGTCCAGCAGCTTGAGCGCTTCGCGTGGGTCTTTGGAGAAGATCACGTCGACATTGTCGAATCGGATAATGCTCATGCATCACCCCCTACTTTGGCGTCGGGTTGTTTGCAGATGCGGTCGAGCATGATGGCCAGCAGCACAATCGCCAGGCCGGCTTCAAAGCCCAGGGCGATATCGGCGGTGTTCAGCGCGTTGACCACCGGCTTACCGAGGCCGTCGGCGCCCACCAGGGCCGCGATCACCACCATCGACAACGACAGCATGATGCATTGGGTAATACCGGCAGCGATGCTCGGCATGGCGTGGGGCAGTTCAATGCGCGAGAGCAACTGACGGCGCGAGCAGCCAAAGGCCTTGCCGGCGTCCATCAACTCTTGCGGTACATCACGGATACCCAGGTAGGTCAGGCGGATCGGCGCGGCAATCGCGAACACCACCGTGGAAATCAGCCCGGGCACCACACCCAGCCCGAAGAGGGTCAGGGTAGGGATGAGGTAGACGAAGGTCGGCACGGTCTGCATCAGATCGAGCACCGGCCGCATCATGGTGTAAAACAGCGGTTTGTGCGCGGCAACAATGCCCAGCGGCACACCGATGACCACGCAGACCAGGGTGGCGAACAGCACCTGCGCGAGGGTCTCCATGGTTTCCTGCCAGTACCCCAGGTTGAGGATCAGCAGGAAAGAGACGATGACAAAAACAGTCAGTCCCCATTTACGTTGAATAAAGTGAGCCAGCAGCGCAATCAGACCGATCAATGCCAGCGGATTGAACCAGGTCAGCGCGAACGTCACGCCGTGGATCATCGTTTCCAGTGTCGATGCGATTGCGTCGAAGTAGTTGGCGCCGTGTTGGGTCAACCATTCGACGAAGGCAGCGATGTACTGGCCTAGTGGGATTTTCTGTTCAGTCAGCATGGTAGTGAATGTCCACATGCGAAGAGGGAAAACATCCCGGGGCAGCGCACCGCCCCGGGGTCAGCGGGATTACTTGGCGAGATACGCTTTGACGGCCTCCAGGCCTGGTTTGCCATCGACGGTATTGACTCCGGCGAGCCAGGTGTCGAGGACTTGCGGGTTCTTTTTCAGCCAGGCCTTGGCGGCGGCATCGGGCTTCATCTTGTCGTCCAGGACGTTACCCATCAGGGTGCTTTCCATGTTCAAGGTGAACACCAGGTTCTTCAGCAACTGACCGACGTTGCTGCATTCCTCGGTGTAGCCCTTGCGGGTGTTGGTATAGATGGTGGCCTGGCCGTAGTTGGGGCCGAACGAATCGTCACCCCCGGTCAGGTACTTCATCTTGAAGCGGGTGTTCATCGGGTGCGGTTCCCAGCCGAGGAACACGATGGCCTGGTCACGCTTGGTGGCGCGCTCAACCTGGGAAAGCATCCCGGCTTCGCTGGATTCGACCACTTTGAAGCCGGCGGTCTTGAGGCCGAAGGCGTCTTTGTCGATCAGCGTCTGGATGGTGCGGTTGCCGTCGTTACCCGGCTCGATGCCGTAGATCTTTCCGCCCAGCTCATCCTTGAATTTGGCGATATCGGCGAAGTCTTTCAGGCCCTTGTTGTACAGCGCCTCGGGTACCGCCAGGGTGTACTTGGCGTTTTCCAGGTTGGCGCGCACGGTTTCCACGGTGCCGGCATCACGGTACTGCTTGATGTCGTTTTCCATGGTCGGCATCCAGTTGCCGAGGAACACGTCCATGTTCTTGCCGTCGGCCAGGGACTTGTAGGTCACAGGAACGGAAATCATCGTGGTCTTGGTCTTGTAGCCCAGGCCCTTGAGGATTTCGCTGGTGGTCGCGGTCGTGACGGTGATGTCGGTCCAGCCGACATCGGAGAAGTTGACGGTCTTGCACTGTTCCGGTTCTGCGGCGTGCGCCATGACTGGCAGACTCAGCATGGCGGCCAACAACAACGAGGGTGAACCTTTCATCTGGGTAGACTCCTGTGTTTTTTCTGGCGGCATTCGCCGCGCTTTATAAGTGTTGCGGTTGGAGCGTGCGGCAACAGCTCTGCCACGGTGCCTTGCAAACGAGTCGAGACTGATCATGTACCAGTGAAAATCTGACGCCTACAGGGGGCGTCGTATCCAGTACAGGGAGGGTCGTATCCAGTGTCGGTGACGTCGCTTACAGGTTTTTCCCAAGGTAAAACCACTGTTTTTGCCCATCTGCACCGCTAAAAACGGCTGAAACAGGCGATCGCACGGGAGCGACGCTGGTGAGCATGGGTGCGTCGGTGTGAGACGCCGTGAGCGACAGCAAAAGCTTGATGATGCCGCCATCTGGGCGATCTGAGCGTAGCACCTCGTTCAAGCCTGGCCGTGCTTATCGAGGAGTTCTACCGTAATGGCTATCAGTGTTTTCGACCTGTTCAAGATCGGCATCGGGCCTTCCAGTTCTCACACCGTCGGCCCCATGCGCGCCGCGGCGTTGTTCGTCCAGGGGTTACGTGAACGTGAACTGTTGGAACAAGTCAGGCGTGTCGAAGTTCAGCTGTACGGTTCGCTGTCCGCCACCGGCATCGGCCACGGCAGCGACACCGCCACCATCATGGGCCTGATGGGCGAGTGGCCGGACGCGATCGATCCGTCGCAGATCGGCCTGCGCATCCACACCCTGCGCGAAACCGACACATTGCTGCTCGATGGGCGTTTGCCCGTGCCGTTCGTGTGGCCCCGGGACATGCGCCTGCTCGACGAAAACCTGCCGTTCCACCCCAACGCCATGACCCTGGTGGTGTACGGCGATGAAGGCGAGCTGCACCGCGACACCTACTACTCGGTGGGCGGTGGTTTTGTGGTGGATGAAGCCCAGGCGCAGAGCGGTGTGGCGGACATGGACCGCACCGAGTTGCCCTATGATTTCTCCAGCGCGGTGGAGTTGCTGCAGCTGTGCAAGACCCATAACCTGCGCGTTGCCGAGTTGATGCTGGCCAATGAAAAAGTCTGGCGCTCCGAAGACGAAATCCGCAGTGGCCTGATGAAGCTCTGGCGCGCCATGCAGGCGTGCGTGGAGGAGGGCCTCAAGCACGAAGGCATCCTGCCCGGCGGCCTCAATGTGCGCCGTCGTGCCGCCAAGTTGCACCGCAGTCTGCAGGAGTTGAACAAGCCGAATGTGATCGGCTCGACCTTGAGTGCGATGGAGTGGGTCAACCTGTTCGCCCTGGCGGTGAATGAAGAAAACGCCGCCGGTGGGCGCATGGTCACGGCGCCCACCAACGGTGCGGCGGGGATCATTCCGGCGGTGCTGCACTACTTCATGAAGTTCAGCGACGAAGTCACCGAAGCCAACGTGGTCGACTACCTGCTCAGTGCAGCGGCGGTGGGGATCCTGTGCAAGAAGAACGCCTCGATCTCCGGGGCCGAAGTCGGTTGCCAGGGTGAAGTGGGTTCGGCCTGCGCCATGGCCGCTGCCGGGCTGGCAGAGATCCTCGGCGCAACCCCGGAGCAACTGTGCAACGCCGCCGAAATCGGCCTGGAGCACAACCTCGGCCTGACCTGCGACCCGGTGGGCGGGCTGGTGCAAGTGCCGTGCATCGAGCGCAATGCGATTGCCGCGGTGAAGGCGATCAACGCGGCGCAGATGGCCCTGCGCGGTGATGGCCAGCACTTTATCTCCCTGGACCGCGTGATCCGCACTATGCGCGATACCGGGGCGGATATGCATGACAAGTACAAGGAGACGTCCCGGGGCGGGTTGGCGGTCAGCGCGGTGGAGTGCTGATGAGCTTGTTGTGATGAGTGGGGCCTTTGTGGTGAGCGGGGCAAGCCCGCTCACCACAAGTGAACACACAGACCCCACAGCGCCACCTTTTAGCGCGTCGCAAACAGATAAGTAGCTTCCAAACGATTTCCCCCTCGACCACCCGTCACCTGTGCGTGCGGTGACAGACTTTTCCTACGCGCTGAAAGCGCCTTCCCACAAGTGATACCGAACTGCTCACACACCTTGAGCAGGGCCGCTCCGACGTCTATTTCAGCCATATCCCGTACTCCTCGCGCGGGCTTATTTAGACGCGTCATCAGGTCGTTTTCAGGATTTGTTGAATAGCCATTCAAATTTAGGCATGGCATTTGCTCTACCAATTCAAAGCCTCTCGCCTTGCCGGATGAAGAGCGCAATAACAAGAGCCTCGCCTGAGGCCATCACCTGCTTTGTGTGAGGAGATACCGCCATGACGTCGTTCAACTCCGGGGCCCAACCCCAGAACCGTGCGCCTCAATCCATCGGCTTTTTGCTGCTGGACAATTTCACGCTGATTTCCCTGGCCTCGGCCGTGGAACCGCTGCGCATGGCCAACCAGCTGTCCGGCCGCGAGCTGTATCGCTGGACAACCCTGAGTGTCGACGGCAACCAGGTATGGGCCAGCGACGGTCTGCAAATCACCCCCGATGCCTCCATGCACAAAGCCCCGGCCCTGGACACTGTGATTGTGTGCGGCGGCGTGGGTATCCAGCGTACCGTGACCCGTGAGCATGTGTCGTGGCTGCAAAGCCAGGCGCGCCAGTCCCGTCGCCTTGGCGCAGTGTGCACCGGCAGCTGGGCCCTGGCCTGTGCCGGTCTGCTCGACGGTTTTGATTGCAGCGTGCACTGGGAATGCCTGGCGTCGATGCAGGAAGCCTTCCCGCGTGTGTCGATGAGCACCCGTTTGTTCACCCTCGACCGCAACCGCTTCACCAGTTCGGGCGGCACCGCGCCGTTGGACATGATGCTGCACCTGATCAGCCGCGACCATGGCCGTGAACTGTCGGCGGCGATCTCCGAGATGTTCGTGTACGAGCGCATCCGCAACGAACAGGATCACCAGCGTGTGCCGCTCAAGCACATGCTTGGCACCAACCAGCCGAAGCTGCAGGAAATCGTCGCGCTGATGGAAGCCAACCTCGAAGAGCCGATCGACCTCGACGAACTGGCGGTGTACGTCGCCGTGTCGCGTCGCCAGCTGGAGCGGCTGTTCCAGAAATACCTGCACTGCTCGCCGTCGCGCTATTACCTCAAGCTGCGCCTGATTCGCGCGCGGCAGTTGCTCAAGCAAACGCCGATGTCGATCATCGAAGTGGCCTCGGTGTGCGGGTTTGTCTCCACGCCGCACTTCTCCAAGTGCTACCGCGAATACTTCGGCATTCCGCCACGGGATGAGCGCGTAGGCTCCAACACCACCCAGCAGGTGGCGATGATGCCGATTCCGCAGGCGCTGGTGTTGTCACCGCTGTCGGGACCGATGGCGGCGTTGAGCCAGGCGCGCAATGAGTCGACTTTCGCGAGTGTACGGCTCTAAACCGAGTTGACTGCATCGGGGGCTTGCCCCCGATAGCGGTCTGTCAGGCGCCGGAGTTCTGCTTGAACTGCATCAGCGCCGGCAACAGTTGCTTATCGATCGCCTGGCGCACCGCCGGCAAAATCGTCGCACTGCCGGTGTACATCTGCTCAACCATACCCTTGAGCGCCTTGGCCCGTGCTTCGCTCAAACCGCGTACGGCACATTCGCAGGCCTGCTCGGCAGTAGAGCCGCTGGAGACTTCGAAACCCAGCGAGCGCAGTTGGCTCAGCAGGTCATCCTGGTCAATCAAATCCGCATGCATCATGACGTTTATCCTGGTGAAGGGAGCGGGGATCGACTTGGATTCTGGTAGGCCCCCGGCCGGTCGGCAAGGGCAGAATGCACGAATGGCTCAGATGGCTATGAGCGTGTCGTTTTCGGGCCATTTACCCACTGAAGTAATAGGCACACTGTCCATCAGCAAGCAGCTTGAAGGTTTGGTCACCCTCGGGATGCACGGCTCACACAAGGCACTCTGCCCCGATCCAGTCACGGCTGGACCGGGGCTTTTTTAGCGCTGCAGCACCAGGATTCGTGAAAGCAGTTCATCCCGGTCGATATAGCAACCCTGAAAGTGCCGCGCCCCGGAAGTGGGATCAAACGCATTGCGCGCATGCAACGTGCGGCGGTTATCGAAGCACCACAGCTCGCCCGGGTTCAGGCGCTTGACCAGCCGAAAGCGCGCCTCGCGCGTCATCGCGATAAAGCGTCGATAAGCCTGATACAGCAACGGCATCTGCGCCACCGACGTCTCGAACGGCCCACGCAAAAAGTTGGCCATGCGAATCTCTGCCACATCCCCCAGTGCGTCCAATGCGATGATCGGCGCGAGGCGACGATAGTCGCTGTGGCGGTCTTTGTTGCGAAACTCCACGGGTATTTCACACAAGGCACGAAACGCTTCGGGATCTTCCTCGCGCAGGGCATTGGCGATGGCAAACCCATCGACAAAAATACTTTCGCCCCCGTCGGCATCGTTGACCAGGCAATGCAGGAATTGCAGCCCCGGTTGCAGCTCCCGGGTCGGCAAATCACTGTGCAAGGGCAGGTTGAAAGCGGTGTAGGCATTGCTGTCGGCATCGGCCTTGGATTGCACGTTGAACAGCACGCCGAAATTGCTCTCGCGGATAAATGAAATACGCTGGGCAACACGCGCCAGGGAGCCGGGTTCGGTGGGTACGCCGCGCATTTGCGTCAGGCCCGCGTCACGCAAGGCCAGCAGCCATTGCAGCAGCGCCGCAGGGTCTTGCATGACCGCCGCGTAGTCGAATATAGGCAGTTCGAAGGTGTTGTCCCAGAGCCGCGATTTTGGTTTCGCCGCCCGGCGTTCGGCGCGGGATTCATCGTCGTAGGCATGGGCCCGCAGCCAGCCGGGATCGTACCGGCTGCGATGACCGCCGTGCCATTCCACGCTGAGGAAGCCCTGGTCGATACGAACGCTGATGGCGCTGAGGTTTTCATCCACATCGACAATTTCCAGCACTTGCTCGCGGGTCACGCTGTACACGCATTGCGTGCACGGGCAGTTGTCCCGCAGCCACTGATGGTGAAACGGGCTGACCCGGCCATCGGCCCATGTCACGCGAACCTGATCGTCCAGCACCTGTGCATCGGCGAGGTCGAAGCGTTTCGGGTAAATACGGAAATCGGCAACAGCGGCGGCGGTTTGCATGATGGCTCCTTATTTTTTCGGGGGCAGTCCAATCACCCGGCCGAGGAGGGCGGGCCTTGGCAGGTCGGCTTGCTCAGCGCTGATCGCAATGAGTTTCTCCAATGTCGCCTCGGCAAACGGGGCCGAATGCGGACCCGCCAGGTCGACGTGCAGCAGCATCTGTTCGTTGCCGGCCAATGCTTTCTCATCGCCCACTAAATGCAGGCTGTGATAAAGGTGCAGGCGCTTGGCGTCGTGGGCGATCAGTTGCGTGTGCACCTCCACTTCGGCACCGAGTTTCACTTCGTGCAGGTAGTTCAGGTGCAGTTCCAGGGTGAACAGCGAATGGCCGCTGGCTTCGCGGTTTTCACTGTCCAGGCCGAGGGTGTCCATCAGCGCGTCGGTGGCGTAGCTGAAGATCAGCAGGTAGAACGCGTCGCGCAGGTGGCCGTTGTAGTCCACCCAGTCGGCAAGGACTGGGGTGGTGTAGGTGGTCAGTGCAGGCATGGTGAGGGTTCCGTTATTCGGCGAAGGTCATGCCGTGCTTGGCTTTGGTGGTTTTCACCGCTTCCAGCACCGCCAGCAGGCAATCATCACGATAGCGTTCCAGCGCCGAAATGCTGTGTTTGCCCAGTTGCTCGCTGGTGCCATCGACCACATCGTCGATCAACTTGTCGGTCAGCTCCGGAGCCGGCAGGTAGGTCCACGGCAATTGCAACGCAGGGCCGAACTGCGCCATGAAGTGGCGCATGCCCGCATCGCCACCCGCCAGGGTGTAGGTGAGGAATGTGCCCATGAACGACCAGCGCAGGCCGGCGCCAAAGCGGATGGCATCGTCGATCTCGCCGGTGGTGGCCACGCCGTCATTCACCAGGTGCAACGCCTCGCGCCACAGCGCTTCGAGCAAGCGGTCGGCGATAAACCCGGGGACCTCCTTACGCACATGCAGCGGGCGCATGCCGAGGGATTCATACACCTTGATCGCGGCCTGGATCGCTTCCGGCGCGGTGTGCTTGCCGCCGACCACTTCCACCAGCGGCAGCAGATAGACCGGGTTGAACGGATGGCCGACCACACAGCGTTCCGGGTAGGTCGAGCCCTCGTAGAACTCACTCGGCAACAACCCTGAGGTACTCGAACCGATCAGTGCATTGGGCTTGGCCGCGGCGCTGATCCTGCTGTGCAATTCCAACTTCAGTTCCAGGCGTTCCGGGGCGCTTTCCTGGATGAAGTCGGCGTCTTTCACACATTCTTCGATGGTGGCCACAAAGCGCAGGCGGTCTTGCGCTGCGCCGGGTGCCAGGCCCTGTTTTTCCAGGGCGCCCCAGGCATTGGCGACGCGTTTGCGCAACGCCGCTTCGGCACCCGGTGCGGGGTCCCAGGCGACCACGTCGAGGCCGTGGGCCAGGGCACGGGACACCCAGCCGCTGCCGATGACACCGCTGCCTAGGGCGGCGAAGGTTTTGATCTCAGTGATAAAGCGCATGGCGACGATCCTGAAGTATTCACACATTCTGTTTTGGGAACCGGCTCAAACTGTGGGAGGGAGCAAGCCCCCTCCCACATTTTTTAGCCGCGCTTGGTCAGGCCCATCTTGATGCGGCCTTCCGCCGGGGTCATGACCCGTGCGCCCAGGCGGCTGAGAATTTCACTGGCGCGTTCCACCAGTTGGCCATTGGTGGCGAGTACGCCCTTGTCCAGCCACAGGTTGTCTTCCAGGCCGACCCGTACGTTGCCGCCCAGCAGCACCGCTTGCGCGGCCATGGGCATTTGCATGCGGCCGATCCCGAACCCGGCCCACACCGCGTCGGCGGGGAGGTTGTCGACCATGGCCTTCATGGTGGTGGTGTCGGCCGGCGCGCCCCATGGAATGCCCAGGCACAGTTGGAACAGCGGGTTGTCGAGCAGGCCTTCCTTGATCATCTGCTTGGCGAACCACAGGTGGCCGGTGTCGAAGATTTCCAGCTCGGCCTTCACGCCCAGTTCCTGGATGCGCTTGGCGCCCGCACGCAACTGCGCCGGGGTGGAGACGTAAATCGTGTCGCCGTCACCGAAGTTCAGGGTGCCGCAGTCCAGGGTGCAGATTTCCGGCAGCAGCTCTTCCACATGGGCCAGGCGGGTCAGCGGGCCGACCAGGTCGGTATTGGGACCGAATTCCATCGGGTGCTCGCCGCCGCCGATCTCGAGGTCGCCGCCCATGCCGGCGGTGAGGTTGACGATGATGTCGATGTCAGCCTCGCGGATGCGCTCCATCACTTCGCGATACAGGGCAACGTCGCGGCTGAACTTGCCGGTCTCGGGGTCGCGCACATGGCAGTGCACCACGGTGGCGCCCGCCTTGGCGGCTTCCACCGCAGCGGCGGCGATTTGCTTGGGGGTGACCGGCACGTGTGGGCTTCTGGCGGTCGTGTCGCCAGCACCGGTGAGTGCGCAGGTGATGATGACGTCGTGGTTCATGGGGCGGTTCCTTACGGGCGTGTGATTTCAAGGCGTACGGTGCCGTTCGCAGCCAGGAGCGGCTGCGACACGGTGGTTCAAGTCAGGTTATTTGCTGGTGAGTTGCAGGTTGGCTGCAGCCGGTTTGCCATCGAAGGTGGTCACGCCTTCCAGCCAGCGCGCCTGGTCCTGGGGATGATCCTTGAGCCACTGCCTGGCGGACTCGAGGGCGTCCTTGTGATCCAGCAACGGCTGCATCATCCGGCTCTCGTCGGCGGCGGTGAAGGTCAGGTTGGTCAGCAGCTTGTGCACGTTGGGGCACTGTTCGGCGTAGGTCGGCGCGGTGACCGTCCACACGCTGGCCATGCCTTCGTTCGGGCCCAGGGCGTCATCGCTGCCGGTGAGGTAGGTCATCGCGATATTGACGTTCATCGGGTGCGGCGCCCAGCCGAAGAACACCACGGCTTCCTTGCGGCGTACCGCACGGTCCACGGCGGCAAGCATGCCGGCCTCGCTGGATTCCACCAGTTGGAATTTGCCCAGGCCGAACTGGTTCTTGGCGATCATCGCCTTGATCTGGGTGTTGGCCCCCGAACCCGGCTCGATGCCGTAGATCTTGCCGCCCAGCTCCTTCTCGAATTTGGCGATGTCGGCAAAGGTCTTCAGGCCTTTGTCCGCCAAGTAAGTCGGCACCGCGAGGGTCGCGCGGGCGTCTTCCAGGCTGGGTTTGTCGAGGACTTTGATTTGCTTGGCGTCGACGAACGGCGTGATGGTCTGGGTCATCAGCGGGTTCCAGTAGCCGAGGAACAGATCCAGGCGTTGGTCACGGATGCCGGCGAAGATGATTTGCTGGGAGGCGCTGGTTTGTTTGGTCTTGTAGCCGAGGCCGTCGAGCAACACTTGGGTCATGGCACTGGTGGCGATGACGTCGGTCCAGTTCACCACGCCCATGCGCACGTTCTGGCAGGATGCCGCGTCGGCAGCCCATACGTTCGTGCTCAAGATGGCGCTGGCGCTGAGTGCAAGCACGCAGCGGCGAATCAGTCGGTTCATGGTGGATCCCTCGGCAGGTCGTTATTGTGGGGGCCGGCGTCTTTGTGCGCCGTGAGGCCAAGTTACGTAGCTTTGGAGGCGACAAAACGCACGGCGGCGACCAGCTCTTGCACAGCAGCGACCTGCCCCCTTGAATCCACCCGAGAACGGGAGTATCACAGTGCCACGCTGCCCGTCCTACGAGAGCGCCACCATGTCCCAGGATTTCTACTTTCTGCTGATGCCGGGGTTCTCGGCCATCGGCTTTATTTCTGCACTGGAGCCTTTGCGCGTGGCCAACCGCTTTCGTGGCGAGTTGTACCGCTGGCATGTGCTGAGCGCCGATGGCGGCGCGGTGCTGGCGAGCAATGGCATGTCGGTCAACGCCGACGCCGCGCTGGAACCGCTGAAAAAGGGCGCGACGCTGTTGGTGGTGGCCGGCTTCGAACCGCTGCAGTTCGCCACGCCGGCGCTGGAGCACTGGCTGCGTCGCCTGGACCATGACGGCGTGACCCTCGGCGCCATCGACACCGGCGCCTGCGTGCTCGCCGAAGCCGGCCTGCTCGACGGCCACCGCCTGACCCTGCACTGGGAAGCCATCGATGCCTTCAAGGAGTCGTACCCGCACCTGAGCGTGACCCAGGAACTGTTCGAAATCGACCGTCGCCGCATCACCTGCGCCGGCGGCACCGCCTCCATCGACCTGATGCTCGACCTGATCGCCCAGGCCCACGGCGCCGACCTGGCGATCCAGGTCTCCGAACAGTTCGTACTCGGCCGCATCCGCCCGCGCAAGGACCACCAGCGCATGCAGATCGCCACGCGCTACGGCATCAACAACAAAAAGCTGGTGCAAGTGATCGGCGAGATGGAGCAGCACACCGAACCGCCCCTGAGCACCTTGGCGTTGGCCGACGCGATCAAAGTTACCCGGCGCCAGTTGGAGCGTCTGTTTCGCCTGCATTTGAACGATACCCCGAGCAACTTCTACCTTGGCCTGCGCCTGGAAAAAGCCCGGCAGCTGCTGCGCCAGAGCGATATGAGCGTGCTGGAGGTGAGCATTGCCTGCGGGTTCGAGTCGCCGTCGTATTTCACCCGGAGTTATCGGGCGAGGTTTGCCAAGTGTCCGAGGGAGGATCGGCGACGGGAGGTGGTTTGACGGGCAATTATAGTGAATTATACTCATCACTATAATTTATAGTTGTTTTAATAATTGAGTATAAATCCATGTCCAAACACAGCGGCTTCGTGTTCCGTCGCCCCGCCCTGGCAAGCAGTATTGCCGATGGCCTGGTGGGCGCCGGTATTCAGGATTTCACCTCTGGCCTGTTTCTCGCGGCGCCCCGTCGCACCGGCAAAAGCACTTTCCTGCGCGAAGACCTGATTCCGGAATGTCAGCTCCGGGGCTGGCTGGCGGTGTATGTGGATCTCTGGGCTGACAAGGAGAAAGATCCTGCGGAGTTGATTGCCAGTGCTATTGCGGCTGCCCTGGTTCCCTATGAAAAGGGCATTCGCAAACTGGCCAAGAATATTGGCATCGAGAAACTGAGCTTTCTGCGGACGCTCTCCTGGGACTTTACCAAGCCACAATTGCCTGTCGGTGCGACGCTGACCCAAGCCTTGGAACTGCTCCACAGTGCTGCAGAAAAACCCGTTGTGCTGGTGATTGACGAAGCGCAGCACGCCTTGACCACCGAGTCGGGTATCAATGCGATGTTCGCGTTGAAGGCTGCCCGGGATCAGCTCAACCAGGGCCGTGACGAAGAGGGCAGCGGCTTGCGCCTGGTGTTTACCGGCTCCAATCGCGACAAACTCGCCCATTTGGTATTGGGTAAAAGCCAGCCTTTCTTCGGTTCCAGCATCACGCCGTTTCCGCTGCTGGGTAAAGAGTTCACCCAAGCCTACACCGTGCACCTCAACGCGCACCTGGCCGAGACCAACCAGTTCAACGCGGCTGATATTGATGAAGCATTTGAGCTGGTAGGCCGGCGTCCCGAGATGTTGCGCACGATCATCGGTGAAGTCGCGTTGGAACTGGGCGAGGCGAGCAATCTGGGCCAATTGCTGCACAGTCGCGCTGAACTGCTGCGCGCGGGTGTATGGACCGAGTTCGAAAGCGCCTGGAACGCCCTGACCATCCCGCAGCGCGCCGTGCTGGAGGTGATGGTGGAGCGTTCCCAGAACAACAAACCCTTCGCGCCCTTCACCGACAGCACCCTCACGGCTGTCAGCCAGGCGCTGGAAGCCATGGGCAGTGACGTGGTGCCGGGCACCCAGACCGTCCAGGCCTGCATCGATGCCTTGCGCGACAAGGAGTTGGTGTGGAAGTCGGGCCGCGGTGGTTATGCCCTGGAAGACAAGTCGTTCGGGGATTGGCTCAAGGTGCGCAAGGCACGCCAGTGATTTCCTCAGCCGTACTGCAGATGGCGCGTGGCAGGGAAATGTGTGGGGTAGTCGATGTGGGAAATATCTTTTTCTATGTTGCTGGCTATGTCTTGCGCAAGTGCGCTGTTACCGTCCAGTGGCCGCTGATTAAGCTGCTAGTTGGGCCGTATATAAATAAGAACGCTTGTACTTGATCAGCTCGGCATCCGCACTTGTATCCCCATTACTTGATCGATAAGAGGTCCCGTATGCTCAAAAGAATTGTTGCCGTCATCGCGTTCGCGTCCGCTCCCGCCTGGGCAGCCAAAACCCCGGCGCCCTTCACCGGGACCGATTACAGCGGGCGTTATGAGTGTACTGGCAAGGACCGTCATATTGGTGACTTCACCGGTGTTGTCGATATGAAAATCAACACCAGCCAAAGTACCGGCAAGTACGGTGCCTACACGTTCACCCTGACCCTGGAAGATAAATCCCGTTATGACGGGTTTGCCGCTGCCACCGCAGATACGCTGGCGGTTTATTTCGCCCATACCGATCCCGCCTTGAAAGACTACGGCGTCGGTATTGCGCAACTTGTTCCAACGCCGGAGGGCAAAGTGTCCTTCGTCAAATATTATTACGGACCTGAATACGAAGGCGGCGGCCACGGGGTCGAACACTGCGTCAGAAGTTAACGTGCGTTACTTCTTCATCAGGCTCGAACAGGCAGCCTTATAAGCTTCATGCTGATACTTGTTCAGCGTCGCCGGCAGATCAAAGTTGTGCTTCTTGTTCTGCGCATTGATGGTCTGCGGCGACAGCAGCGTCACCTCAACCCCCTCCAGCAACTGAAACACCCCTTCGATCTTGAAGGTTGTCGGGCCCCCGGCGAATTCACCTTTCTTGCTGCGTTTCTTGATGGCGATGCGCTGGATGGCGTTTTCCTGCACGAACGCCCTCACCTGGCCGGCGAAGGCTTTGACGTTAACGGCTTCATCGTCGTCATCAAGGGCGATTTTCTTGATGGCCAGGGCGACATGGCTCAGCGTCTGGTTGTCCAGGGAGGCGAGGGCGATGATGGCTTCGCTGCCTTTGATTTCGATGCCGCAGATAGTCATGAATGGCCTTGGTTCAAAGAGAAAGTGGCGGCGATTGTCGCTTATTCCTGCCCAATCGACTCCAAAAACTCCGACCGCTCATCACTCATCCGCGCCAGGCAATCATTCTGTGCAATCGCATAGGCCTTGGTGCCAGTCACCGCTGGAAAGGTGTCCACCGCACAATCGGCATCACGCAGTTTTTCCCATTTCTGCTGGGCATCCTTCAGACGAGCGGTAATGTCGGCGAGTTTGGTCTTGTCGCTGCCATAGGTGGAATGCATGCGTTCCAGCAGGCCTTGATAATTATCCTTGAGCAATTGCTCGGCAGTGGTTTTGTTGTAAGTGGCGCATTCCAGGGTTTGCTTGTCGTTTTCGATGCCATCGCACGGCGTGCTGTCGGTGTCTTCGGCCGCGTGGACGCCGGTTGCGATGAGTGCCAAAGCCAGGAAAATCGATTTCATTGCGCCGTCTCATATCAGGTGATGCGGGAATTCTGGCTCAAGCGTAAGACAAATAACAGCCGCCAGTCAGACCACTCATAACAGCCTTTGTCGTGGATTGACGCTTTCGGCAATTCCCCTGTCGTTTTTGCACCCGGCTCGGTCGGCCCCTGGGCATATGCTGGCCCCAAAGCGCCGGCAGACGATTCGGCGCATGAATCGCCAAAATAAGGGGACGCCTGATGAGCCCAGCCGAATTGCACGCCGACAGCATCGTTATCGACGGGCTGATCATTGCCAAGTGGAACCGCGACCTGTTCGAGGACATGCGCAAAGGCGGCCTGACCGCCGCGAATTGCACCGTGTCGGTATGGGAAGGGTTCCAGGCCACGATCAACAACATCGTCGCCAGCCAGACCCTGATCCGCGAGAACAGCGACCTGGTGATTCCGGTGAAAACCACCGCCGACATCCGCAAGGCCAAGGAACAGGGCAAGACCGGCATCATCTTCGGCTTCCAGAACGCCCACGCGTTTGAAGACCAGCTCGGCTATGTGGAGATCTTCAAGCAGCTCGGCGTCGGTGTGGTGCAGATGTGCTACAACACCCAGAACCTGGTCGGCACCGGTTGCTACGAGCGCGACGGCGGCCTGTCGGGCTTCGGGCGCGAGATCGTCGCCGAGATGAACCGCGTCGGCATCATGTGCGACCTGTCCCACGTCGGCTCCAAGACCAGTGAAGAAGTCATCCTCGAATCGAAAAAACCGGTGTGCTACTCCCACTGCCTGCCGTCCGGCCTTAAAGAGCACCCGCGCAACAAGTCCGATGAAGAACTGAAGTTCATCGCTGACCACGGCGGCTTTGTCGGCGTGACCATGTTCGCGCCGTTCCTGGCCAAGGGCATCGATTCGACCATCGATGACTACGCCGAAGCCATCGAATACACCATGAATATCGTCGGCGAAGACGCCATCGGTATCGGCACCGACTTCACCCAGGGCCATGGCCAGGATTTCTTTGAAATGCTGACCCATGACAAGGGCTACGCCCGCCGCCTGACCAGCTTCGGCAAGATCATCAACCCGCTGGGCATCCGCACCGTCGGCGAGTTCCCCAACCTGACAGAGACCCTGCTCAAGCGCGGCCACCCCGAGCGTGTGGTGCGCAAGATCATGGGCGAGAACTGGGTCAACGTCTTGAAGGACGTTTGGGGCGAATAAGCCAAGCACCCACGGGCAACATCACAACGAATTTTTCTGGAGTTAAGTTTCCATGGCCAAGATCGCCCCGCAATTGCCTATTGAAGTCGACAGCGAAACCGGTGTCTGGACGTCCGACGCCCTGCCGATGCTGTACGTGCCGCGCCATTTCTTCGTCAACAACCACATGGGCATCGAAGAGGTGCTGGGCGCCGACGCCTATGCCGAAATCCTCTACAAGGCCGGCTACAAGTCCGCCTGGCACTGGTGTGAAAAAGAAGCCGAATGCCACGGCCTGGAAGGCGTCGCGGTGTTCGAGCACTACATGAAGCGCTTGTCGCAACGCGGCTGGGGCCTGTTCAAGATCCAGGACATCGATCTGGATAAAGGCACCGCCAGCGTCAAGCTCGAACACTCGGCATTCGTCTATGTGTACGGCAAGGTCGGGCGCAAAGTCGACTACATGTTCACCGGCTGGTTTGCCGGTGCCATGGACCAGATTCTGCAAGCCCGTGGCAGCCAGATCCGCACCGTGGCCGAACAAGTCTACGGAGGCTCCGAAGAGGGCTTTGACTCCGGCTTGTTCACCGTCAAGCCGTTGTAAGCCGAGGACCGTGCCATGGCTTTCGAAGCAATGTTCCAGCCGATCCAGATCGGCAAACTGACCATCCGCAACCGCGTGCTCAGTACCGCCCACGCCGAGGTGTATGCCACCGACGGCGGCATGACCACCGACCGCTATGTGAAGTACTACGAAGAAAAAGCCAAGGGCGGTATCGGCCTGGCGATCTGCGGCGGTTCCTCGGTGGTCGCCATCGACAGCCCCCAGGAATGGTGGAGCTCGGTGAACCTGTCCACCGACCGCATCATCCCGCACTTCCAGAACCTGGCGGATGCCATGCACAAGCATGGCGCCAAGATCATGATCCAGATTACCCACATGGGCCGTCGCTCGCGTTGGGATGGCTTTAACTGGCCGACCCTGATGTCGCCGTCCGGCGTGCGTGAGCCGGTGCACCGTGCCACCTGCAAGACCATCGAGCCGGAAGAAATCTGGCGCGTGATCGGCAACTATGCCAGCGCCGCCAAGCGCGCCAAGGCTGGTGGCCTGGACGGTGTGGAACTGTCCGCCGTGCACCAGCACATGATCGACCAGTTCTGGAGCCCACGGGTCAACAAGCGTACCGACGAGTGGGGCGGCACCTTCGAAGGCCGCATGAAATTCGGCCTGGAAGTGTTGAAAGCCGTGCGTGCCGAAGTCGGTGACGACTTCTGCGTGGGCATGCGCCTGTGCGGTGACGAGTTCCACCCGGACGGCCTGTCCCACGAGGACATGAAACAGATCGCCAAGTACTACGACGACACCGGCATGCTCGATTTCATCGGCGTCGTCGGCTCGGGTTGCGACACCCACAACACCCTGGCCAACGTGATCCCCAACATGAGCTATCCGCCGGAGCCGTTCCTGCACCTGGCGGCCGGTATCAAGGAAGTGGTCAAGGTTCCGGTGCTGCACGCACAGAACATCAAGGACCCGAACCAGGCCACGCGCATCCTCGAAGGCGGCTATGTGGACATGGTCGGCATGACCCGTGCGCATATCGCCGACCCGCACCTGATCGCCAAGATCAAGATGGGCCAGATCGACCAGATCAAACAGTGCGTCGGCGCCAACTATTGCATCGACCGCCAGTACCAGGGCCTGGACGTGCTGTGCATCCAGAATGCCGCGACCTCCCGTGAATACATGGGCGTGCCGCATATCATCGAGAAGTCCACCGGGCCGAAACGCAAGGTGGTGGTGGTCGGTGCCGGCCCTGCCGGGATGGAAGCCGCGCGGGTGGCCGCCGAACGTGGCCACGACGTGACCCTGTTCGAGAAGAAAGAATTTATCGGCGGGCAAATCACCACCGCCTCCAAGGCGCCGCAACGCGACCAGATCGCCGGTATCACCCGCTGGTTCCAGCTGGAGCTGGCACGCTTGAAAGTCGAGCTGCGCCTGGGCGTGGCCGCCGATGCCGAGACCATCCTGGACCTGCGTCCGGACGTGGTGGTGCTGGCGGTCGGCGGGCATCCGTTTATCGAACAGAACGAACACTGGGGCGCTGCCGAAGGCCTGGTGGTGAGCAGCTGGGACGTGCTCGACGGCAAGGTCGCACCGGGCAAGAACGTGCTGGTGTACGACACCATTTGCGAATTCACCGGCATGTCGGTGGCGGACTTCCTGGCCGACAAAGGCTGCCAGGTGGAAATCGTCACCGACGACATCAAGCCGGGCGTGGCGATTGGCGGTACGTCGTTCCCCACCTACTACCGCAGCATGTACCCCAAGGAAGTGATCATGACCGGCGACATGATGCTGGAAAAGGTCTACCGCGAAGGCGACAAGCTGGTGGCGGTGCTGGAGAACGAATACACCGGCGCCAAAGAAGAGCGGGTAGTGGACCAGGTGGTGGTCGAGAACGGCGTGCGTCCGGACGAAGCGATCTACTACGGGCTCAAGGAAGGTTCGCGCAACAAGGGCCAGATCGACGTCGAAGCCCTGTTCGCGATCAAGCCGCAGCCGTGCTTGAGCGAGGCGGGCGAGGGGTACTTGCTGTTCCGCATCGGTGACTGTGTGGCGCAGCGAAATACCCATGCCGCCATCTATGACGCCCTGCGCCTGTGCAAAGACTTTTGATGAGGTGAACGCGGTCAAATGTGGGAGGGGGCTTGCTCCCGATAGCGGTGGTTCAGCGACAACTGTACCAACTGACAGTCCGCCATCGGGAGCAAGCCCCCTCCCACATTCGGGCCAGTTTCACAGTAGACCTGTGCGGTCTGTGGGAGCTTCACCATGTTGAACACCTTGCTGCCTATTCTCTTATTTACCGCCCTGGGCCTTGCCGTCCTTGGCGTCCTGCGCCGGGTGAACATGTGGCGTCGTGGGCGTGCCTCCAAGGTCGACCTGCTGGGCGGTCTGTTGGCCATGCCCAAGCGCTACATGGTCGACCTGCACCACGTGGTCGCCCGCGACAAATACATCGCCAACACCCACGTCGCCACTGCCCTGGGCTTTGTGCTGTCGGCGCTGCTGGCGATCCTGGTGCACGGCTTCGGCCTGCATAACCGTATCCTCGGCTACGCCTTGCTGCTGGCGTCGGTGTTGATGTTTTTCGGCGCCACCTTCGTTTACCTGCGGCGGCGCAATCCGCCGTCGCGCCTGTCGAAAGGCCCGTGGATGCGCCTGCCGAAAAGCCTGATGGCGTTCTCGGTGAGTTTCTTCCTGGTGACGCTGCCAGTGGCGGGGATCCTGCCCGCCGACTTCGGCGGCTGGCTGCTGGCCGCGCTGCTGAGCGTGGGGGTGCTGTGGGGCGTGTCCGAAATGTTCTTCGGCATGACCTGGGGCGGCCCGATGAAGCACGCCTTCGCCGGTGCCCTGCACCTGGCCTGGCACCGTCGCGCCGAACGCTTTGACGGTGGTCGTTCCACGGGTTTGAAACCCCTGGACCTGAGCGACAAAAGCGCGCCCCTGGGCGTGGAAAAACCCAAGGATTTCACCTGGAACCAACTGCTCGGCTTCGACGCCTGCGTGCAGTGCGGCAAGTGCGAAGCAGCGTGCCCGGCTTTCGCTGCCGGCCAGCCGCTGAACCCGAAAAAACTCATCCAGGACATGGTGGTTGGCCTGGCCGGCGGCACCGATGCCAAGTTCGCCGGCAGCCCTTATCCGGGTAAAGCCATTGGCGAACACAGCGGCAACCCGCACCAGCCGATCGTCAACGGCCTGGTGGACGCCGAGACCCTGTGGTCGTGCACCACCTGCCGTGCCTGTGTGGAAGAGTGCCCGATGATGATCGAGCACGTGGACGCCATCGTCGACATGCGCCGCCACCTCACCCTGGAAAAAGGCGCCACGCCGAACAAGGGCGCCGAAGTCCTGGAAAACCTGATCGCCACCGACAACCCCGGCGGTTTCGCACCGGGCGGTCGCCTCAACTGGGCGGCGGATTTGAACCTGCCGTTGCTCAGCGACAAAGGCAGCGTTGACGTGCTGTTCTGGGTCGGCGACGGCGCCTTCGACATGCGCAACCAACGCACCCTGCGGGCGTTCGTCAAAGTGCTCAAGGCGGCCAAGGTCGACTTCGCCGTGCTCGGCCTGGAAGAGCGCGACAGCGGCGACGTCGCGCGGCGCCTGGGCGATGAAGCGACCTTCCAGATGCTCGCCACGCGCAATATCCAGACGTTGGCCAAGTACAGCTTCAAGCGCATCGTCACCTGCGACCCCCACAGCTTCCATGTGCTGAAAAACGAGTACGGCGCCTTCAACGGCAACTACCGCGTACAGCACCACAGCACCTTTATGGCCGAGCTGATCGGCGAGGGCGCGCTGAACCTGGGCCAGCACAAAGGCAACAGCGTGACCTACCACGACCCGTGCTACCTGGGCCGCTACAACGGCGAATACGAGGCGCCGCGCCAAGTGCTGCGGGCGCTGGGCATCGAGGTCAAGGAGATGCAACGCTCGGGTTTCCGCTCGCGCTGCTGCGGCGGTGGCGGCGGCGCGCCGATCACCGATATTCCCGGCAAGCAACGTATCCCCGATATGCGCATGGAAGACATCCGCGAGACCGGTGCCGAACTGGTGGCGGTGGGGTGCCCGCAGTGCACGGCGATGCTCGAAGGTGTGGTTGAACCGCGACCGTTGATCAAGGACATCGCCGAGCTGGTGGCCGATGCTTTGCTGGAAGACGTCGCACCGGCCAAAGCTCCCAACAAGCGTGAACCTGCGGAGGTGCACTGATGAGCGACATTATCCGCCGCGACCCACGGGCCGAATGGATCGCCCGCAACCGCCTGCACCCGCTGCATGCGGCGATGCAGCCGGTGCAACACAGCTGGATGGGGCCTAACGGCATCATCCGCAAGAACGTGCATGGCGTCGGTTTTATCGGCCCCAACGGCATCAAGCGCATCGACCGCAGCGGTGCCCAGCAGGGCGGTGCGGCCAAGCGTACGGCGGCGATTGAAGTGCAGTTGCCGCTGCATCAGGTGCCTGCGCCTGCGTTCTACATCAACGTAGTGCCGGACATGGTCGGTGGCCGCTTGAGCAGCCACGACCGCGACCTGCTCGGCCTGGCGCGGCAACTCGCCGGCAACGACGGCGCGGTGCTGGCAGTGGTGTTTGGCGAACACAAGGAAAGCGCGTTTGCCACGGCCGGTGTCGATCGCCTGCTGGTGCTCGACGGCCACGAATTCGACGGTTATTCACCGGAGCAACGTGTCCAGGGCCTGCGGGCTGTGGATAACCAGTTCAACCCGCGCCACTGGTTGTTGCCCGACAGCCGCAGTGGTGGCGGCGAGTTGGGTCGGCGTTTTGCCGCCAGCCTCAAGGAACGCCCGGCCACTCGCGTCTGGCAGATCAAGGGCGATGAGTGCATCGGTCGCGCCGGTGCGGGCCGGGAAGACTTGGCGCGGCCGCTGCCACGCCTGATTCTGGCTGCCGCCGAATGTGCCGATCCGGTCAGCGACACACGCCATGAAGTGCTGCCTGTGGAGTTATCCACAGGCCTGGCACGCAGCCTGCCGCGTATCGAGGATCTTGGCGCGGTGGCGGTGGACCCGGCGGCGATTCCCATGGCCGAGGCCGAGTTTATTTTCTCCGGCGGCAACGGCGTGAAGGACTGGGCGCTGTTCCACCAGACCGCCGCGGCTTTGGGGGCCACCGAAGGCGCCTCGCGGGTGGCGGTGGACGATGGATTCATGGCCCGTGATCGCCAGGTCGGCGCCAGCGGTACCTGGGTGACGGCGCGGGTGTATGTGGCCGTGGGGATTTCCGGGGCGATCCAGCACCTGCAAGGCATTGGCGCCTGCGACAAGGTGGTGGCGATCAACCTCGACCCGGGCTGCGACATGATCAAGCGTGCCGACCTGTCGGTGATCGGCGAAAGCGCCGCGATTCTGCAAGCCTTGATCGCTGCGGTCGAGGCCTACCGCAACGGCGCCAAGCGCGATGCGGCTTGAGGACATGACCATGACCACGAATGTAATCAGCCTGGTGTCCATCGGCGCCCACCCCACCTCCGGCCGGCCACGCCGCGCCGAACAGGATGCGCGCGCCGTCGAACTGGGTCTGCAGATGGCTGGGGATAAGTTGCAGGTGCTGCACGCCGGCAACATCGCCGAACCGACCCTGCGCAGCTACCTGGGCATGGGCCTGCCACAGTTGCACGTGCTGGAACAACCGGAGGGCAGCGATGCGTTGCCGGTGCTCGGCGAGTACCTGCGCGACGCCGGTGCCCAGGTGGTGCTTGCCGGCAGCCAGGCCGAAACCGGTGAAGGCTCGGGCATGTTGCCGTTCCTGTTGGCCGAGCAATTGGGCTGGCCGCTGATTGTCGGGCTGGCCGAGGTGGAGTCCATCGACGGCGGTGTGGCCCATGTGCTGCAAGCCTTGCCCCGTGGGCAGCGCAGGCGCTTGAAGGTGCGCCTGCCGTTTCTGGCGACGGTGGATAACGCCGCGCCAAAACCTCGGCAAAGCGCCTACGGTCCGGCACAACGCGGTGAATTGGCGGCCCACGAAGTGGAAGTCGAGCAGGACGCGTTATTCACAGGCGCCGTGCTGCAACCGGCCAAGCCCCGGCCCAAGCGCCTCAAGGTGATCAAGGCCAAGAGCGGCGCCGACCGCATGAAAGCCGCCACCGCCAAGGCCAGTGGTGGCGGTGGGCAGGTGCTCAAGGGTGTGAGCGCCGAGGAAGGTGCCCAGGCAATCCTCAAGTTGCTCATAGAAGAAGGCGTCGTGCGCTAACCCACCAACACTGCAAAACAAATGTGGGAGGGGGCTTGCCCCCGATAGCGGTGGACCAGTCAAGGATACTGAGACTGACACATTGCAATCGGGGCAAGCCCCCTCCCACATTGGATCTTCATTGGGGCGCAGGTTCGGGCGCAGGCTTGGGCACCAGATCCGGCAGCAGTGGCGGCAGGGGTTGCCAGGTGGCATCCGGCTGTTGCATCGGCGGTGGCAGCGCCGGCGTGGGGTCGCCGCCAATCGGCTTGAGGATCATTTTGTCGGTGGTGTCGCGCAGGATCATGCCCTGGGTCGAACTGCGCGCCTCGGTGCCGCTGTGGAAGGTGCTGATCTGGGCAATCGGCAGGTCCAGGTTGCGTTCGATCCTCGGGGTCAGCAGCAGGATGATCTCGGTTTTCTGCTGGGTATTCTGGTTGGTGCCGAACAGCTTCTTGCCGATCCACGGGATCTGGCTCAACCATGGCAGCCCCGAGCCCTCGTCGACGTCCGCCGTGCGGATCAGCCCCGAGACGATCTGGGTTTCATTGTTGCGCGCGGTCAGCAGGGTCTTGGTGGCCCGTGAGCCGAGTTCGAAGGTGGCCGGTACGTTTTCCGAGCCGGGAATACGCTTGGTGATATGGCTCATTTCCACGTTCAGCTCCAGGTTCACCTCATCGCTCAGGCTGATGTTCGGCTTGACCGTGATCTGCAGTCCCACGTCCTGGTAGGACACCGACGAGGTGGTGATCTGGTTGGCGGTGGTGGTGGTCACCACGGGGATCTTGTCGCCGATGTTCACCTGGGCTTCTTCGCGGTTGCGCACCCGCACCCTGGGGTTGGCCAGGGTCACGGTGTTGCCGCTGCGTTGCAGCATATTGATGCGCGCCGAGGTACTGCCCGCGTCGAGCAGGATGTTGTCGCCGTTGATCCCGCGCAATGCGCTGAGTGGGATACCCGCCAGCCCGGCAGGCACGTTGGCCAGGTTGCCCACGGACAGGCCGATGCTCTCCGGGTACTGGATGCCCAGGTTCAACTCGTCGGTCAGGCTGACCTCCAGCACCTGGATGTCGATGGTCACTTCCGATTGTGCGATATCAATGGCTTCCACCAGTTTTTCCACGGCGCTCAGGGTATCCAGGCCATCGCGCACGATCACCGCGTTCAGGCGTTCGTCCACCAGCACCTCTTTGGGCTTGAGCACCTGTTTGATCTCGGCGGCGATGACCTTGGGGTCGCCATGGCTGAGGTAGAAGGTACGCACGGCCAACTCGCGATATTCCCGTTCCTTGTCCGGGCGGCGGGGGTAAACCAGGAGGGTGTTGGCGTTGAGGACCTTCTTGTCCAGTCCCTGGGTGGTCAGCAGCAGGTTCAGCGCGTCTTCGGCGGTGGTTCGGCTCGCGGTCATGCTCGCCGAGGCACTGGGATTGACGTCCTTGTCGATGACGAAGTTGACCCCCGACAGGCGCGCAATGGTCTCGAAAATCGTGGTCAGGCTTTGGGCGCTGAACTCCAGGCTCAAGGGTTTGCGCATGGCCTCGGAGAGGTCGGCGCTGAGGTAATCGGCGCTCACCAGTTCACGGGTCAGGGCATTGCGAAAGTCCAGGGCCTCTCGGTAGTTGGGCTTTTGCGCGATGATCCGGCGCACCAGGTTGAGGGCTTCCACCGGGTTGGAGCGCTTCATTTCGTAGGCCTGGGCCAGTTGCGGGCGCAGTTGTTTCATCGCCTGGATGCTCTGGATTTCCTGGCGCGCGCCGAGGTTGCTGGGGTCGTATTTGAGGATGGTTTCCAGGGCGCGGATGGCAGCGGCATCGTCGCCACGCATCAGCGCGGTGCTGGCTTCGCGGCTGTATTGGGCCACCAGCAATTCCAGCTTGCTGAAGTTGGCGGTGCGCAGTTGCACATCGTCGGGGGCCTGTCTGGCTTCGGCTTGCAGCACTTCGACCGAACGGATGATGTCGCCCTTCTGGCGCAACTCGTCGCTCTCCTTGATCGCCCGCTGGGTCTGGCAGGCGCTGAGCAGGGCCACGGCCAGGCTCAAGGGTATCCACGTGCGTATGGCCATGATCGTGTCCTGCGCCGGTCAGTGAGTGTCCAGCCGCAAGGTGCTGACATGCTTGAGGGGCATGTAGGTCAGCACCACGGCGGTGTCGGTAAGTTTGTCCAGCCGGTAATGGGCGTCGAGCATCTTGCCGGGCACGATGCGCCCGGGTACCGAGCAACGGTTGCACAGGGTGTACTGGCTGCCATTGCCGCTGAGTACGACGATTTTCGCCTGGTTCTCGTAGCGCCATTGCGCGCTCACGGTGAAGGGCAGGGGCGGCGGCTTGGGCGCTGAGGTGTCGACCGGTATGGGCGGCGGTGCAGGTGTCCAGGTCTGGGCAGGGAACAGGTCGATGGCTTCGGCCACCGCCGGTGCAGGTGCGGCAACCGGTGCCGAGGGCACCTGTACAGGGCGGGCGATCACTGGCACCGGCGAGGGTGCGGGGTTGTCCGCAGTGTCCTGCCAGAACAGCCAGCCGCAGCCGATCAAGGTCAGCAGCAACAGCACGCGCAGATACAGCGGCAGCGTCATTCCACCACCCCCAGCACACTCACCTTGAGGCTGATGTTCAACATGCCGCTGGTGATTTCCTTGCGCTCCAGGGCCAGGCGTTCGATGCGCACGGCCGGCTCATTGGCGACGTCGACCAGGGCATCGCGCAGCAAGGCGTAGGGGCCGACGAGGGGAATGTCCACGTCCAGCCGTTGCAGCCCGGTGTCGCCGGGCGCGGAGTAGGCCAGGGTGGTCTGTTCGATGATAAAGCCGCGCCGGGTGAGGACGTCCAGCAGCTTTTCCAGGCGTGGGGCGAAGTCCTGTGCACTGGGCAGGCGTTCGACCACGGCCGGTTCGGTCACCTGCACATCCTGGGGCTGCTCGGCGATACCGGCCTCCAGTTCCTGGCGCCGCAGGCTGTCGGCAATGCCTGCCGGATGTATCACTGTGACTTCGATCAGCAACGTTGCCGCCATCAGCCCCAACGCCAGCAGCCCCCAAAAGCCCAGGCGCTGCTGCCATTGCATCAGGTGCCAGCGCACGCGCGGGAGGTGGCGGGTCAGTGCGTCCATGGGCGACTACCCTGCACCAACCGCAAGTTTGACCTGCACCGGGTGTTGCGGGTCATTGGCCTTGCGTGCGCTTTGTTGCAGGTTCACGTGCACACCTGGCTGGGCCTTGAGCCGTTCGACAAAGCGAAAGGCATCGCCCAGCACCTTGGCTTCCAACTCCAAGTGAATCAGTCGGGCCTGGGTGTCGACCTCCACGCGCGTCAGCGCGACTTCCGCGGACCAGGCCCGGGCCACGGCGTCCATCAGTGCGAAGGGCGTGTCCTGCTGTCGGGAAAAGGCGGCCAGTTGTTGTTTCTGCTGGGGTGACAAGCGAATGGCGGCCTGGATCAATTGCTCCTGGCGACGTGTCAATTCGATAAAGCGCTGCTCCAGTGCGTCGGTCTGTTGTTGCTGATGCTCCATGCGCTGCCAGTGTTGCCAGGTCACGAAGACAAGCCCGGCGGCGACCAGCCACAACACACTCACCAGCGGCCGATAGACGGCATTGGGGGGCAGGAAGTCGATGCCCGGCGCCTGCCGCTGTCGCCAGGCACCGGCGAGTTGTGATTTCAGCTGAGCGATCATGCCAGCGGCTCTCCGAGCCAGGGATGCAGTGGCCCCAGCCAATGTTCAGTGGGGTGATTGGCGACGACCCATGTGGCCGCCGCGTGCCGTTGCGCCAGCAGGTCGGCGGTGAACAGGTTGTCGCTCAAGTGGCTGCCGGGTGGGGTTTGCAGCACGCAGACTTGTTGAGCCACACCCTGTTGCCGGTAAAGGCAACTGAGACCTCGCGCCTCAGGTACCGCCAGCACGCAATCGTCAGGCAATTGCTGCCAGTACCGTTGGGCCACGGCCGTCAACAATGGCGTGCATGTCACCAGCGGCAGGTGCTGCCGCTTGAACAACTCCCGCAGGTCTTGCAGCAAATTCCGTGACGTCGCGACCGCCAGGCGTTCATCTCCAAAGGTGCTGTTGGCGACTTGCACTTGCCACTGTCCGGGGTCGATGCCTGCCTGTTGGTTGAAGGTCACTTCGGCCAAGCCTTGCCAGTCGGCCTGGCTGTACACGCCGGTTTGCCACGCCAGCATCAGGTAGTGCACATGGGGGAAGCCCAGCAGCACCGTGGCCCGGTCCAGAAACCCGACGCGGCCGCGCGGCGCCTGTTCCAGCAGTTCGGCACAGGCGGCCAATGGCTCGCCAGCCTGTTGCGCACGCCATACTGCCGCACCGCGCCAGCGCGGTCGTGCGGCCCATTCGGCGCCGTCGCTGTGCAGCCACACCACATGCTCAATAAAGGGAAATGACACGGTGGATCTCCTTGAGCGTGGTGTCGCCCTGGGCGGCGTGGGCCAGGGCGATGTCGCGGATAAACACGTGGCCGGCTTCACGGGCCAGTTCGCGCAGGGTGGCGGCCGAACTGCGGTTGAGCAGGCCCTCCTTGATGCTGTCGGTCAGTGTCAGCACTTCGGCCAGGGCGAGCCGGCCGCGATAGCCGGTGTGACGGCAGGCCTCGCAGCCTTTGCCCACGCGATAGTGACCCTGTTGGAGTTGAGCCTCGGCGAGTTGGGCGAGGTGGGTGATCTCGGGGTCGGGGGCGGCATCCGTGCCGCAGTCCGGGCAGATGCGCCGCACCAGGCGCTGGGCGACCACGCCGTTAAGGGCTTCGACAAAGCTGGCCGGGTCCACGTCCATGTAGGTAAAGCGCTCCAGCACACTGAACGCGCTGTTGGCGTGCACCGACGACAGCACCAGGTGCCCGGTCAACGCCGCTTGCACCGCAATGCCGGCCGTTTCACCGTCGCGTATTTCCCCCACCAGGATGGTGTCCGGGTCGTGGCGCAGGATCGAGCGCAGGCCACGGGCGAAGGTCAGGCCCTTCTTGTCGTTCACCGGGATTTGCAGGACCCCGGGCAGTTCGTATTCCACCGGGTCTTCGATGGTGATGATCTTTTTCTCGCCGGTATTGGTCTCCGACAGGGCGGCATACAGCGTGGTGGATTTGCCGCTGCCGGTGGGGCCGGTCACCAGCAACATGCCATAGGGTTCGCCGGCCAATACACGGATGCGCGCGATGGTCTCGGCGTTCAACCCCAGGGTTTCCAGGCTCAGGGACTCACCGCGCTGGGACTTGTCGAGAATCCGCAGCACCGCATCTTCACCGTGGATGCTGGGCATGATCGACACGCGAAAGTCCACTTCGCGACCCTGGATTTTCATCTTGAAACGCCCGTCCTGGGGCACCCGCCGCTCGCCGATATCCAGCTCCGACAACACCTTGATCCGCGACAGTGCCTGCTCGGCCATGTCCAGGCCGCTGGCCTGGCCCATCTGCTGCAACACACCGTCGATGCGGTACTTGATCACCAGGCCCTGGGGCGTGGTTTCCACATGCACATCGCTGGCGCGGCTTTGCAGGGCATCGAACAGCATGGAGTTGACCAGGCGCACCACCGGGTTGTCGTCGCGGGCGATGCTGCTCAGGGAAATTTCCTGGGCGGCCTGGCTGACGCGGGCATTCTCGTCGTCCTCACCGAAAGGTTGCATCAACCGTTGGCTGGCTTCGGCCAGGCTCAACTGGGCCTTGACCGCGCCGGGCAGGCTCATGGCCAGGGGCAGTTGACGCAAGGTTTTCGAGGATTGCAGCCAGTGCCGGCTGGCCAGGGTGAAAGGGTCTCCCAGTACCAGGCACGGCTGGCCGTGGTTATCCACCGGCAGCACGTTATGGATCAGCGCCTGGGGCAGTGCCAGCAGATCGAAGCGCCAGTGTTCACTGAGGTTTTCCGGGGCGATGGCAAGCAGGCCCAGGGGCTGGGCGATGGTGCTTAATTGGTCGGGCGCTTTCTCCAGCACCTCCAGCAGGTAATTGGACAAGCTCAGCCCGCGTTGCTCTGCAAGGGCCTGCCATTGCCGTGTCTGTTCGCTCATCGCACTACCCCTGGATGGAGCCTGCCAGTTCGAAAATCGGCATGTACAACATGAATACGATCAGGCCGATCAGCCCGCCCACCACCAGCATCAACAACGGCTCGAAGACTTTGCTGAACAGCTCGATGGCACGCTCCAGCGCTTCATCGTGGAACTGCGCGATGCGCTCGCACATCGCCGCCAGCTCACCGCTTTGTTCACCCACGCGTAGCAGGCGTTCGGCGACGGCGGTGGTCAATCGATGGCGGGCGAGGGCAGTGGACAGTGGCTGGCCGGCCTGGATGTCGGTCATGGCCTGGCGCAGGTCCGCCTGGCGTTCCACGGGCAGCAGCGCACCGGACAGCTCCACCGCAGTGACCACCGGCATGCCGCCCATCAGCAACATGCCGGCGGTGCGATAAAAGCGCGCGAGGATAAACAGCGTGCGTTGGGCGCCCAGGCTGGGGATCTTCCAGAACAGCTGGGCGATGCGGCGCTTGAACCCGGCGCTGCGCAACAACAGCACCAGCGCGGCAATCGCCAGCACCAGGCCAAGCAGCAACTCCATGCCACGCGTGTCTACCAGTGCGCCCCACCACACCATAAAGCGTGCGGTGGCCGGCAGATCGGCCACGGCGTCGAACACCGAGGCAAAGCGCGGGATCACGAAGAACAGCAGGAACAGCAGGATCAACGCGCCGACGCTGAGTACCACCAAGGGGTACATCAGGGCGCCGCTGACGCGCTTCTTCACGGTTGCCAGGTGGGCTTCAAAATGATGGTAGCGGCGCAGGGCCACGGCCAATTGGCCGCTGTGTTCCGAGGACGCCACCGTGGCAATCAACAGCGGCGCAAAGGTCTGCGGCTTGAGCTGCATTGCCCTGGACAGCGAGTTGCCCTCATACATCGAGGCGAGCAGATCGCTCATGACCTGCCGGTTGATGCCGGCGGGCGCCTTGTCGCGCAGGGTTTCCACCGCTTCCACCAGCACCAGGCCGGCGTCCAGCAGCACCACCAGTTCCTGGATAAACAGGCCCAGGGCGAACTTACTGCGCCGGCCGGGCAGTTTGAGTGAGCGACGGGCTTTCAGCGAGACAACGTGGACGCCTTCGGCCTGCAATTGCTGGCGCGCCTGGGCAAGGTCGAGGGCTTGCAGTTGCAGGGTTTGCATATGGCCGTCGCGGATGATGCGAGCGTCAACGTCGATCATGGCATTTGCCTCGCCCGTTGCTGGCGCTGTTGCAGCAACTCGCCGTAGTAACGCCACACCGCCAGGGCATAGCGCGAGCGCCGCCCTTGCCGGTCCGCCTTGGCGCCTGCGTTGTAGGCACCCACCGCTTGCCAGCTGTAACCCTGTTCGCGGATAAACCCGGCGAGGATCCACGCGCCGACCATAACGCTGGTACAGGGCTGGCTTATCAGGTGATGTTCGGTGATGCCCCACTGTGCGAGTGCGGGCAAGTGGCGGCTGTTGATCTGCATCAGGCCGATGTCTTGGCTGCCATCACGGTTGACGTTGCGCGCGAGCGGGTTGAGGCCGGACTCCACCTTGGCGATGGCGTACAGCAGCAGCGGGTCGACGTGGTAACGGCTGGCCGCCAACTGCCAGCAATTGGCCTGGACCACACCCGCAAGGCACAGCCAGGCCAAGGCCACTCGCAGCGTGCACATGGCGGCTTACAGCCCGTACACGATGTCGGCGTAGGTGTTCACACCGCCCGCCTTGCCATCGCGACCCAGGGAGATGACCTCGGCATCGTTGGGCGCTGTGCCGGGGTTCTTGAACAGATAAGGGTTGCCCCAAGGATCGGGTGGCAACGCTTTCAAATAGGGGCCGTGCCAATTGCCTGCATTGGCCGGGCGCTCGGTGAGCGCACCCAGGCCGAGGGTTTCCTCAGGATAATTGCCGTTATCCAGGCGGTACTGGTGCAAGGCATCCGCGAGGGACTTCATCTGGCCCTGGGCGGTCTGCACCTTGGCCAGCTCCAGGCGGTCGAACATCTTCGGACCGACGTAGCCGGCGAGCAGGGCGATGATCAGCAGGACGACCAGCAGTTCCAGCAAGGTGAAGGCACGCTGGGGGCTGTGGATAAATGAGCGAATACGCATGGAAATACCCTGTTGGGAGTGCCAAGGTACGGCGGTTGTGTATAACTCTCCCGGCCCGCTGTGAAGCGGGCACCGCCGGTAGGACTGCGTTAGAACTTTTTCAATTCAAGTACATCTTCAACTGTAGCGTTGCTCGATATAAGGCGCCGTGAGGCGCCCTATAACGTTTGGCTCTTATGCTTATCCATTAACTGAATATGCGTATGTGCAGCGATGGATCATTGCACCCGTTCCCAGGCTTGATCCCACGCTGTGCCCGTACCCGGCGCATATGCCCACGCGGCCCCTGCACACCAAGCGGTGTAAGGGTGGGGCTTGCACTTATAGTTTGCGCCCGCGTTGGTCACGATATCGCCGGCGTTGTACGCAGTGCCTTCTTTGTAGCCCGGATAGTCCCCGCCGCCACTGGAAGGGGTCACGATAAAGGTCTGCCGCGCCAGGCCGGTCTTGCCATTCTGCTCGTCCCGTACCAGCAATCGCACCTCGTGCTCCGTTGGCTGAGGAACGGTAACCGCCACACCGTTTACAGTCATCTGGTTGTAGGGCTTATTCATCCCGATAACAGTCCAGCTATAGAGCAAGGGGCCGTTACTGCCGGTCGACCCAGTGCCACTAAATGTAAAGGCTTGCTCCGATTTCAATGTGGTCGGGCCAGTAATCCGTGCCACAGGTGGGGCTGGGTTCACGGGGCCAGGTCCGCCGTCAACCACCGACATCTGTACGGTATGATCCTTATTAGCAACATAGAACTGGTTAGCGGCCATGTTACTTGGATCAAAGATCACACTGCTGCCGCTCAGTACACCGACTTGAACAATCTGAGCATGTTTGGCCAAGAGGTTCTTCAGCTCAACTCCCCACTGAGCGGGTGCTTGATTGGCTGCCGTGATGCTGATGGATTCATCCACTATCTCGGTGAAGCCTCTGGTACTCCCGAACACACGCACTCTGATGCTCTCGCCTGGTTTAGGTGCGATGTCAGGAGCAATGAACGGGCCCTTTGGCGTCCACGGGGATGGAATGACGGTGCCGCCAAACGTGACGTCAGCACAATTGCCGAACCCTTCGTTACCGTTATCTTCTCGCTGCCAATAGGTATAAAGGATGGCTTCGCCTGTCTGCCCGTTGGGCACGGGAACATCGAATTGGAAGAACCCGATGGGGGCAGGCACGAGGGTAGGTTTTGGCGCAACGCTTGCGGCCCAATCAGTACGATAATTGCTGAGTTCTTCCGTATGTATTAATTGCAGATCACTCCATTTCAATGGGGCTGTAGCGACGTAACCTGGACGGGTCAAAAATACCCTGACGTAGCTGGGTACATGGGGTTGCGAGCCGACGATACGTATCGTCATCTTCCCATTTACTACATTTATTGGGGTTTTTTGCCAATCCGGGAGTGCTAGGTCGAACCCTTTTTTCTTCTGGTCGCCCGCTGAACAGAGTGTTCCGTCTGCGATATGCGCTTTGAGTTTTTCCAAGTCTCGATGATCGGCCACATTATTGGCAAATTCATGCCAGTGCGAGAGGGGGTACAAACGATCAGATGGGTTAGACCAAATGAGCGCTGCTGTTTTACAGGCGCCGGGTGTGATACCTGAACCATCGGGTGGCCACGAATAGTTGCCCGCCGATATGCATATGCCTTGGCGGCTATTGGGATAGTCCAGCATCCCATGCCCCCACACTAGTGCGGGCCCCAATAGCAGTGTCATCAGTACCCACTTGATTAACAATGTCGTATACCGCTGTAAGTTATTCATGCTCTAGTCCACCTTCAATTCAGATAAACAAGTTCCGAACTGCTGGAACGATCAGTGTGTGGTTGTACGCTTGCATCAATGTGTCAGCTGATCTCCCATGGGAGCGATGCGGGTTGCAGGGTTACTCTGCCCAGTGCCATGCAGAAACACCCACCCTTGATAACTGCCTTGCCCTGTAAAACTGTGATTGATGACGGCAACGTTGCCTTGCTTGAAGGGCGTGCCGGCGGCCGTGCTGAATACGCCCATGATGGTGTCGCCCGGCCCGCTGACTACGCCCCAGTCGGCGGCGCCGGTCAGTGGGTCGGTGTAGACCCGGCGCAGGTAGCGCATGACGGTCGGCTGCCTGCGGTCGAGCACCAAGTCGTCGAGGGACTTGGGAAAGGTATTGCCCGCGGCGTAATACAGCCCGATCGCCCGGCGGATTTCATTGCCCCGCGCCAGCAGTTCCAGCTCGCGTTCGCGCTGCAGCACGCTGGACCACAGGGTGCCGACTTCCATCAGCATCACGGCCACCACGGCCACTGTCACCAACATGCCCATGAACACCGAGCCCTGCTGGTTGTGCCTACCAATCTGCATAGGCGCTCCCGTTCGTGTCGGCACCTGTGGCACCGCTGCGTACATCGCCCAGGCCTTGTTCGTCCGAAGGTTGCAGTTGCCAGGTGTCACGCCTGCCGGTCAGCGGGTCCATGGGGATCTCGCGCAGGTAGCGACGGTCCACCAGGGCTTGCAGGGACTCGGGATTGGCGCTGTGGTCCTCGCGGTATTGGTCCAGGGCCTGGCGAATGGAAGACAGGTTGTGGCGCAGCACGGTTTCCTGGGCCTTGGTGTGCTGGCGGAAGTACTGCGGGGTGACCAGGGTCATGAGGGTGGCGATGATCGCCATGACCACCAGCAACTCAATCAGGGTAAAACCCCGATCACCATTGGCTGTATGACGTTCCATTCAAGCTCTCCCGGGTGCTTCGGGATGAAACGTCGAATACATCTTCTCCCTCTTGTGGGTTGTCGGCGCTGCTCTTGTAACTGCGCAATTGCCAGGTTTTGTCAGCCGCCAGCTCGGGACACTCGCAGAATGGGTCCCGGGGAATACGTCGCAGGAAATAGAGTTTGTTGCCTTGCAGATGGGTGTTGTCCGTTACGCCTTCGACCAATACCTGCAGGGAAGGTGGATAACCGCTGTCGGTGATGCTCTTTTCAATGCGGCCATCGTCACTGGCGTCTTTGTAGGCATCGATCGCACGCCGGATTTCCCGCAACGAACGTTGCAGGTCCAGTTCTCGATCACGTTTACCCATCAATGCTGTCAGCGGATAAGCCACTGTCGCAAGCGTGGCCAGCAGGGCCAGCGTCAGTAGTAATTCAATCAGCGTAAAACCTTTGGCGCAGTGATGGCTGGGCTTGCCCTGCCACATCACCGTTCTTCCTCCCGATCAGGCTGCCAAGGACTTCCGCGTTAACCCAGGCCATGGAATTGACTGCAAGGGTGAGTGTAGATGCTGGGTGTTTTTTGTACAGGTTGTGCGGTTACCCACAAACGCTGTGAGCCTGGCTGTGGATAAGGTGTTGGTGGTTATCCACACGCCCCGTAAATCAAGGCCTGCAAGCTCCTGTACGAAAAACGACCAAGCTAAGTTACGGTTTTCTGGTGCTTTTTTGTGTGGATAAGGAGGAAGCAGCGGTTTGAGTTGCCCCCAAAGTCTGTTGGCGCTTCTGTGGATAAGATGTTTGCTATCCGCTACAGGCCTTATGAATAGAGGCTTTCCGTCGTCTGGTTGTTTATTGATCAAATTGTCGCTAAACCCCAGGAATATAGCTGAAACCCTTGGTATATGAAGGTTTGACGCGGTTTTCCACAGCGCTGCCGAAGTTGCCCCCAAAGTCTGTTGGCGGTTCTGTGGATAAGGTGTTTGCGTACCGCTACAGGTCACGTTCTACGTAGCTTGTAGGGTTTTGATCAATAAATGATCAATGTGCCGTTGGAACCGTCAACTTGAATAAGTCACGGATTTTCTTCAATTAATTTTGGTTGGATAGCGCAGTTGCCCACAATTGTTGTGGGTGGCTTTGTGGATAAGTTGTTGGGTAAAGGCTGGAGGGCAGGCTGCCAGTGGTCTGCGAGAGAGTTGATCAAATATTAAGCAGTGTGAGGTTCAAATGTGGGAGGGGGCCCTAATGCCGGTCGCGTACATCGCTTCTTGTAGGAGCGAGCTTGCTCGCGAAAAACGTCAACGATAACGCGTGCTTCCTGAATGAACGCGGCGCTTGTGAGTTTTTCGCGAGCAAGCTCGCTCCTACAAAAAGCCTTAAGCCCCCTCCCACAGTTTTGAGTTGTGGGTATCGGTTATTCGTGTGCAGCCACACCCTTGAGGTAAGGCGCCGGGGCTGCGCCGAGGTTGTTCAACATGCGCTCGCTGTACCAGTCCACGAAGTTCACCACGCCGAACTCATAGGTCTTGGAGTACGGGCCAGGCTGGTAGGCGGTGGAGTTGATCCCGCGCTGGTTCTCTTCGGCCAGGCGACGGTCCTGGTCGTTGGTGGCGTCCCACACCTGGCGCATGCGCTCCACGTCGTAGTCCACGCCTTCAACGGCGTCCTTGTGCACGATCCACTTGGTGGTGACCATGGTTTCCTGGGCACTGATCGGCCACACGGTGAACACGATGATGTGGTCGCCCATGCAGTGGTTCCACGAGTGCGGCAGGTGCAGGATGCGCATCGAGCCCAGGTCGGGGTTCTTGATGCGGCCCATCAGCTTGGCGCAGCCCTGCTTGCCGTCCAGGGTCATCGACACGGTGCCCTTGAGCAGCGGCATGCGCACGATGCGGTTACGCAGGCCGAAGCTGGCGTGGGCGTAAGGGATCTTCTCGGCGTCCCAGGCGGCTGCAGAGGCGGCTACGTGGTCCTTGAACGCCTGGTCGGCGCGTGGGTCGGTGACGTCGTCCCATTCCAGCAGGGTTTTCAACAGTTCGGGGTGCGACGCGTTGCAGTGGTAGCACTCGCGGTTGTTTTCCAGCACCAGTTTCCAGTTGGCCTTCTCGAACAAGGTGGTCTGGATCGCCACCTTGGTGTTTTCCATGTCGTACGGTTCCATGTAATGGTTCAGCGTCGACAGGAAGTCATCGATGGCCGGCGGGTTTTCGGCCAGGCTGATGAAGATGTAGCCACCGGCGGTCTTCACGTTCACAGGCTTGAGGCCGTACTGCTTCATGTCGAAGTCGGCACCCATCTCGGTGCCCGCGAACAGCAGGCGCCCGTCCAGCTCGTAGGTCCACTGGTGGTAGTGGCACACGAGCTTGGCGACTTTGCCTTTGTCGCTGGTGCACAGGCGCGAACCCCGGTGGCGGCAGACGTTGTGGAACGCATGCACCACGCCTTCGGCACCACGGATCACGATGATCGGGTTCTTGCCGATTTGCAGGGTCAGGTAGTTGCCCTTGGCGGGAATTTCGCAGGTCATGCCGGCGATCAACCACTCTTTCTGGAAGATCTCCTGCATATCGATATCAAACAGCCGCTCATCAGAGTAGAACGGCTGCGGCAGCGAAAACGTGCGCTCGCGCTCTTGCAGCATTTGCGCGGTGGCCTTGCGTGCGGGTTCCAGCGGATCGCCCAAGCTTAAGGTTGCGGTGACGTCCATCGTGTGTGTCCTCAAGGCCATTCTGTGTGGCCGACGAATAGTGGCTGATCAGGTTTGCAGCAAGGCGTAAAGAAAACGTCGTTGTTGGGAGCGAGTGTGGGGCTGCTGATGCGCCGAACCTTATCCATGAGCGACATGGCCCACTCTGTTCCCGACGCGCAACCCCCGTGGCATGGGGGCTGGTCGCGATAAGTATGTGAATGTCGCAGATAGGTAAATGGGCGGTTCCCGCGTTACGCAGAATCGCCACCATAAGGCCGACGTCGGCGGTGGAGAACAACATGTCCAATAATTTCCTGAATCCGGTAACCACCCAGACCTGGGCCAATGGTCGGCACATCGTCCGTTGCGTCAAAGTCATCCAGGAAACCTGGGATGTGCGCACCTTCTGCTTTATGGCCGACCAGCCGATCCTGTTCTTTTTCAAGCCGGGGCAGTTCGTCACCCTGGAGCTGGAGATCGAGGGTCAGCCGATCATGCGCTCGTACACCATTTCCAGTTCGCCGTCGGTGCCCTACAGCTTCTCGGTGACCATCAAGCGTGTGCCGGGCGGCAAGGTGTCCAACTGGCTGCACGACACCCTGCATGAAGGCCAGGAATTGGCGGTGCACGGGCCGGTCGGGTTGTTCAATGCCATCGACTTCCCCAGCCCGAAAGTGCTGTACCTCAGTGGCGGCGTGGGGATCACGCCGGTGATGTCCATGGCGCGCTGGTTCTACGACACCAACGCCAACGTCGACATGACGTTTATCCACAGTGCCCGCTCGCCCAAGGACATCATCTACCACCGCGAGCTGGAGCATATGGCGTCGCGGATCGACAACTTCAGCCTGCACCTGATCTGCGAAAAGCATGGCCTGGGCGAGCCGTGGGCTGGGTATCGCGGTTACTTGAACCACAAGATGCTCGAACTGATGGTGCCCGACTTCCTTGAGCGCGAAGTGTTCTGCTGCGGCCCGACGCCCTACATGAATGCGGTGAAACGCCTGTTGGAAGTCGCCGGTTTCGACATGGCGCGCTACCACGAGGAATCCTTCGGCGCTACGCCGCCGGAAGCCCGCGCCGACGCGGTGGAGCAGGCCGAGCAAGCGGCGGATGCCCCGGAAATCGACCTGGCGGATCTGCATCAGGTGGAGTTCATCGCCTCGGGCAAGAGCATTCGCGTCGCCCCTGGCGAGACCGTCCACGCAGCGGCGGCCAAGCTTGGTCTGTTGATTCCGAAAGCCTGCGGCATGGGGATTTGCGGAACGTGCAAGGTGATGAAGCTGGGTGGTGAGGTCGAGATGGACCACAACGGCGGGATTACCGAGGAAGACGAAGCCGAAGGCTACATCCTGTCGTGCTGCAGCGTACCGAAGGGCGATGTGCGCATCGAGTTCTGATTGCTCGAGCAGGCACAACACAATCCAAATGTGGGAGGGGGCTTGCTCCCTCCCACATTTGTTTTATGCACATCAGTGAGTCATTGTCAGGCGCCCATGACTTCGCGGATGTCTGCGGCCAATTCTCTTACTCGCTCTTCGTCGGTATCCCACGCGCACATGAACCGCGCACCGCCTTTGCCGATGAAGGTATAGAAGCGCCAGCCCTTGGCCGTCAGCGCGGCAATCGCCGGTTCCGACAGTTGCAGGAACACACCGTTGGCCTGCACCGGGAACATCAACTCCACACCGGGAATATCCGCCACCAGGCTACTGAGCAATTGCGCGCAGTGGTTGGCGTGGCGCGCATGTTTGAGCCAGGCGTCGTTTTCCAGCAGTCCCACCCAAGGGGCGGACAGGAAGCGCATTTTCGAGGCCAGCTGGCCGGCCTGTTTGCAGCGGTAGTCGAAGTCTTCCGCCAGTTTGTGGTTGAAGAACAGGATGGCTTCACCCACGGCCATGCCGTTCTTGGTGCCGCCAAAGCACAACACGTCCACTCCGGCTTTCCAGGTCAGGTCGGCGGGTGAGCAGCCGAGGAAAGCACAGGCGTTGGAAAAGCGTGCGCCGTCCATGTGCAGGTTCAGCCCCAGTTCCTTGCAGGTAGCACTGATGGCGCGGATTTCTTCCGGGGTGTAGACGCTGCCGACTTCGGTGGCCTGGGTCAGGGTCACTACGCGGGGTTTGGGGTAGTGGATGTCCTGGCGCTTGAGGGCGATCTCGCGGATCGATTCCGGGGTCAGCTTGCCGTTTTCGGTGCGGGCTGTGAGCAGCTTGGAGCCGTTTGAGAAAAACTCCGGCGCGCCGCATTCGTCGGTTTCGACGTGGGCGGTTTCCGAGCAAATCACGCTATGGTAGCTCTGGCACAAGGAGGACAGCGCCAGGGAGTTGGCGGCCGTACCGTTGAAGGCGAAGAACACTTCGCAGTCGGTTTCGAACAGGTTGCGGAAACCGTCGGCGGCGCGGTGGGTCCATTCATCATCACCGTAGGCACGTTGATGACCCTGGTTGGCTTGTTCCATGGCGGCCCAGGCTTCGGGGCAAATGCCCGAATAGTTGTCACTGGCGAATTGTTGGCTCTTGTCGGTCATGGCCCATTCCTGTGGTCGATGTTGGTGCGCACTGTAACCAAGATGGTTGGCGCTGCGCACGCACTGTAAATGCAAAGTCACTGGGGAATTATGCACGGTTCTGAAACGATGCCTGTCGGACGCGTCCGTGATGGCGCTTTGGATTTGCTCAAGTGGCTGGCGCTGCTGAGCATGGTGCTGGACCACCTGCGTTATGTCGGTCTGAGCCTCGATGGCCTGTATGTGCCGGGGCGCCTGGCGTTTCCGTGGTTTTGCCTGGCGATTGCGGCGAACCTGCACCGGGCCCGAAATGCGCCGGTGACCGGCCAGTGGCGCTACCTGGGCTGGCTGCTGCTGTTCAGCGTGATCAGCGAAGTGCCGTATCGGCTGTTTATCGAGGACGCCGATACGTTGAACGTGCTGCCCACCTTGGCGTTGGGGCTGCTGGTTGCCCGAGGATGGCAGCAGAAGGCGTTTTTTGATCGAGGATTGGCGTTGATCGCCGTCACGATAGCGGCGGTATTTTCGTCGCACTTAATGTTCGGTTTCTTTGGTGTGTTGCTGCCACTGGCGATGTTGCTGGTGTTTCGTCGGCCTTGGTACTTCAGTGTGTTGCCAGGATGGGTCTGCGTGGCCGCCAACCAATGGCAGATCCTGCTCAATAGCGCCACGCCAGTGGCGCTCCTGGGATTGGTCGCGTGTCTGATCGCGCCGTTGGCGGGCTTGGTCTTATTGCGACATGCCAAAAATGTCTCGCCACCGCCTATGCGCCGCTGGGCGTATGCCTTATATCCAGTGCATTTCCTCCTGCTGCTACTGGTCCGTCAGATCATCGCCTGACCCCTGTGGGAGGGGGCTTGCTCCCGATGCTGAGTGTCAGCCACTGCATAGGCAAGCTGACCCACCGCTATCGGGAGCAAGCCCCCTCCCACACAAGCCCTATTCCACATTTATTTCGTGGCGCTCCTCTAATGTCGTAAACGCACCTTTGCGTGGCGTGCGCAGGCATTTGGCCTGTCTGCGCCAGCCCTACCATCGCATCAAAGGGCCCTGCACGGGCCTCAACAATACGAAAGGCTGGGAGAGACGCGATGTTCAGCAAACAAGACCAGATCCAGGGATATGACGACGCACTGCTGGCGGCCATGAACGCCGAGGAGCAGCGTCAGGAAGATCATATCGAGCTGATCGCGTCGGAGAACTACACCAGCAAGCGTGTGATGCAGGCCCAGGGCAGCGGCCTCACCAACAAATACGCCGAAGGCTACCCGGGCAAGCGCTACTACGGTGGCTGCGAGCACGTGGACAAGGTCGAGGCCCTGGCCATCGAACGCGCCAAGCAACTGTTCGGCGCCGATTACGCCAACGTACAGCCACACTCCGGTTCGTCCGCCAACAGCGCCGTGTACCTGGCGCTGATCAATGCGGGCGACACCATCCTGGGCATGAGCCTGGCCCACGGCGGTCACTTGACCCACGGCGCCAAAGTGTCGTCCTCGGGCAAGCTGTACAACGCGGTGCAGTACGGCATCAACACCGACACCGGCCTGATCGACTACGACGAAGTCGAGCGCCTGGCGGTGGAGCACAAGCCGAAAATGGTCGTGGCCGGTTTCTCCGCCTACTCCAAGACCCTGGATTTCCCACGCTTCCGCGCTATCGCTGACAAAGTAGGCGCGCTGCTGTTTGTCGACATGGCCCACGTCGCCGGCCTGGTCGCCGCCGGCCTGTACCCGAACCCGCTGCCGTACGCCGATGTGGTCACCACCACCACCCACAAGACCCTGCGCGGTCCCCGTGGCGGTCTGATCCTGGCCAAGGCCAACGAAGAGATTGAAAAGAAACTCAACGCCGCCGTCTTCCCTGGCGCCCAGGGCGGCCCGCTGATGCACGTCATCGCCGGCAAAGCCGTGTGCTTCAAGGAAGCGCTGGAGCCCGGTTTCAAGGCCTACCAGCAGCAAGTGATCGACAACGCCCAGGCCATGGCCAGCGTGTTTATCAAACGCGGCTACGATGTAGTGTCCGGCGGCACCGATAACCACCTGTTCCTGGTCAGCCTGATCCGTCAGGGCCTCACCGGCAAAGAGGCGGATGCCGCCCTCGGTCGCGCCCACATCACCGTCAACAAGAACGCCGTGCCGAATGACCCGCAGTCGCCGTTCGTGACCTCGGGCCTGCGCATCGGCACCCCGGCGGTGACCACGCGCGGTTTCAAGGTGCCGCAGTGCATCGAGCTGGCTGGCTGGATCTGCGACATCCTCGACAACCTCGGCGACGCCGACGTCGAGGCCAACGTGGCCAAGCACGTGTCTGCCCTGTGCGCTGATTTCCCGGTTTATCGCTGAGCGCGGTTTTGGAGTAATGACTATGCAACGCTACTCGGGCTTCGGCCTCTTCAAGCACTCCCTCAGCCACCACGAAAACTGGCAGAAGATGTGGCGCACGCCGACCCCGAAAAAGGTCTACGACGTGGTCATCGTCGGCGGCGGCGGGCATGGTCTGGCGACGGCTTACTACCTGGCGAAAGAGCACGGCATCACCAACGTGGCCGTGGTCGAGAAAGGCTGGTTGGGCGGCGGTAACACAGCGCGCAACACCACCATCGTGCGTTCCAACTACCTGTGGGACGAGTCGGCGCACCTGTACGAACACGCGATGAAATTGTGGGAAGGCCTGTCCCAGGACCTGAACTACAACGTGATGTTCTCCCAGCGTGGCGTCTACAACCTGTGCCACACCCTGCAGGACATCCGTGATTCCGAGCGTCGCGTCAGCGCCAACCGCCTGAATGGCGTGGATGGCGAGCTGCTGAATGCCAAGCAAGTGGCCGACGAGATTCCGTATCTGGATTGCTCGAAAAACACCCGTTACCCGGTACTCGGTGCCACCGTGCAACGTCGCGGCGGCGTGGCTCGTCACGATGCCGTGGCCTGGGGCTTTGCCCGCGCCGCCGACGCACTCGGCGTGGACCTGATCCAGCAGACCGAAGTGATCGGCTTCCGCAAGGAAAACGGCGTGTGCATCGGTGTGGAAACCAACAAGGGCTTTATCGGCGCCAAGCGCGTCGGCGTGGTGACCGCCGGTAACTCCGGGCACATGGCCTCGCTGGCGGGCTTCCGCCTGCCGATCGAATCCCACCCGCTGCAAGCGTTGGTGTCGGAGCCGATCAAACCAATTATCGACAGCGTGATCATGTCCAACGCCGTGCACGGCTACATCAGCCAGTCCGACAAGGGCGACCTGGTGATCGGCGCCGGTATCGACGGCTACAACGGCTACGGCCAGCGCGGCTCCTACCCGGTGATCGAACACACCATCCAGGCCATCGTCGAGATGTTCCCGGTGCTGTCGCGGGTGCGCATGAACCGTCAGTGGGGCGGCATCGTCGACACCACGCCGGATGCGTGCCCGATCATCTCCAAGACCCCGGTACCGAACATGTTCTTCAACTGCGGTTGGGGCACCGGTGGCTTCAAGGCCACGCCGGGCTCAGGCAACGTATTTGCCGCCAGCCTCGCGAAGGGTGAAATGCACCCATTGGCGGCGCCTTTCTCCATCGACCGTTTCCACAACGGTGCGTTGATCGACGAACACGGCGCTGCGGCCGTCGCCCACTAACAGGAGAAATTCCCTATGTTGCATATCTTCTGTCCTCACTGTGGCGAACTGCGCTCCGAAGAGGAATTCCACGCGTCCGGCCAAGCGCACATCCCGCGCCCGCTGGACCCGAATGCCTGCACCGACGAGCAGTGGGGCGACTACATGTTCTTCCGCGATAACCCCCGTGGCCTGCACCACGAACTGTGGATTCACGCCGCCGGTTGCCGCCAGTACTTCAACGCGACCCGCGACACCGTGACCTACGAAATTCTTGAAACCTACAAGATCGGTGAGAAGCCTCAGTTCACCGCCAAGGCCTCTGGAGAGAAGGTATGAGCCAGATCAATCGCCTGTCCAACGGTGGCCGGATCGACCGTAACAAAGTCCTGACCTTCAGTTTTAATGGCCAGAGCTACAAAGGCTTCGAGGGCGACACCCTGGCCGCTGCTTTGCTGGCCAACGGCGTCGATATCATCGGCCGCAGCTTCAAGTACTCGCGCCCGCGGGGCATCTTTGCCGCCGGTGCCGAAGAGCCGAACGCCGTGCTGCAGATCGGCGCTACCGAAGCCACGCAAATCCCTAACGTGCGCGCCACGCAACAGGCGCTGTACCAGGGCCTGGTCGCCACCAGCACCAACGGCTGGCCGAGCGTCAACAACGACATGATGGGCATCCTCGGCAAGGTCGGCGGCAAGCTGATGCCGCCGGGCTTCTACTACAAAACCTTCATGTACCCGCAATCGTTCTGGATGACCTACGAGAAGTACATCCGCAAGGCCGCCGGCCTGGGGCGCTCGCCGACCGAGAACGATCCGGACACCTACGACAACTTCAACCGTCATTGCGACGTGCTGGTGGTCGGCGCCGGCCCTGCCGGCCTCGCCGCTGCACTGGCTGCAGCACGCAGTGGTGCGCGGGTGATCATTGCCGATGAGCAGGAAGAGTTCGGTGGTTCGCTGCTCGACTCCCGCGAAAGCCTCGACGGCAAGCCGGCCACCGAGTGGGTCGCCAGTGTCATCGCCGAACTGAAAGCCCTGCCGGACGTGGTGCTGCTGCCCCGCGCCACCGTCAACGGCTACCACGACCATAACTTCCTGACCATCCACGAGCGCCTTACCGACCACCTCGGTGACCGTGCGCCGATTGGCGTGGTGCGCCAGCGTATCCACCGTGTACGTGCCAAGCGCGTGGTGCTGGCCACCGGTGCGTGCGAGCGTCCGCTGGTGTACGGCAACAACGATGTGCCGGGCAACATGCTGGCCGGTGCGGTCTCCACTTACGTGCGCCGCTACGGCGTGGCACCGGGCAAGAAACTGGTGCTGTCGACCAACAACGACCACGCCTACCGCGTTGCATTGGACTGGCTGGATGCGGGCCTGCAAGTGGTGGCAGTGGCCGATGTGCGCCACAACCCACGCGGTGCACTGGTTGAAGAAGCCCGCGCCAAAGGTATTCGGATCCTCACCGGCAGCGCCGTGATCGAGGCCCGTGGCACCAAGCGCGTGACCGCTGCGCGTATCGCCGCGATCGACGTCAAGGCGCATAAAGTCACCAGCCCCGGCGAATGGCTGGACTGCGACCTGGTGGCCAGCTCCGGCGGCTACAGCCCGGTGGTCCACCTGGCCTCGCACCTGGGCGGCAAGCCGACCTGGCGCGAAGACATCCTCGGCTTTGTACCGGGCGAAGCCCCGCAGAAACGTGTGTGCGTCGGTGGCATCAACGGCGTCTACGGCCTTGGCGATTCCCTGGCCGACGGTTTTGAAGGCGGCGTGCGCGCCGCCAGCGACGCCGGTTTTGCCCCGGTGGAAGGTACGCTGCCAAAAGCCTTGAGTCGTCTGGAAGAGCCGACCCTGGCGCTGTTCCAGGTGCCTCACGAGAAAGCGACCGCACGGGCGCCGAAGCAATTTGTCGACCTGCAAAACGACGTCACCGCCGCCGCCATCGAACTGGCCACCCGCGAAGGTTTCGAGTCGGTGGAACACGTCAAGCGCTACACCGCGCTGGGCTTCGGCACCGACCAGGGCAAGCTCGGTAACGTCAACGGCCTGGCGATTGCCGCGCGCTCGCTGAACGTGACCATCCCGCAGATGGGCACCACCATGTTCCGCCCCAACTACACGCCGGTGACCTTCGGCGCGGTGGCGGGCCGGCACTGTGGGCACATCTTCGAGCCGGTGCGCTACACCGCCCTGCAAGCCTGGCACGTGCAAAACGGCGCCGAGTTCGAAGACGTCGGCCAATGGAAACGCCCATGGTACTTCCCACGCAACGGTGAAGACCTGCACGCTGCGGTAAAACGCGAATGCCTGGCCGTGCGCGACAGCGTCGGCCTGCTGGATGCGTCCACCCTCGGCAAGATCGATATCCAGGGCCCGGATGCCCGTGAGTTCCTCAACCGCATCTACACCAACGCCTGGACCAAGCTTGACGTGGGCAAGGCGCGCTACGGCCTGATGTGCAAGGAAGACGGCATGGTCTTCGACGACGGCGTTACCGCCTGCCTCGCCGACAACCACTTCCTGATGACCACCACCACCGGCGGCGCCGCCCGTGTGCTGCAGTGGCTGGAAATCTACCAACAGACCGAATGGCCGGACCTCAAGGTGTACTTCACCTCGGTCACCGACCATTGGGCGACCATGACCCTGTCCGGCCCCAACAGCCGCAAGCTGCTGGCGGAAGTCACCGACATCGACCTGGACAAGGACGGCTTCCCGTTCATGACCTGGAAAGAAGGCCTGGTGGGTGGCGTACCGGCGCGGGTGTTCCGTATCTCGTTTACCGGTGAGCTGTCGTACGAAGTCAACGTGCAGGCCGACTACGCCATGGGCGTGCTGGAACAGATCGTCGCGGCCGGCAAGAAGTACAACCTGACCCCGTACGGCACCGAAACCATGCACGTACTGCGGGCCGAGAAGGGCTTCATCATCGTCGGCCAGGACACTGACGGCTCGATGACCCCGGACGACCTGAACATGGGCTGGTGTGTCGGTCGCACCAAGCCGTTCTCGTGGATCGGCTGGCGCGGCATGAACCGGGAAGACTGTGTGCGTGAAGAGCGCAAGCAACTGGTGGGCTTGAAGCCGATCGACCCGAACGTGTGGCTGCCGGAAGGCGCGCAACTGGTGTTCGATCCGAAGCAGACGATCCCGATGAAGATGGTCGGTCACGTCACCTCCAGCTACGCGCACAACTCCCTGGGTTATTCGTTTGCCATGGGCGTGGTCAAGGGTGGCTTGAAGCGCATCGGTGAGCGGGTGTTCTCGCCCCAGGCGGATGGCAGCGTGATCGAGGCGGAGATTGTGTCTTCGGTGTTCTTTGATCCTAAGGGTGATCGGCAGAACATCTGATAGACCGCGGCGCGGCCATCGGGAGCAAGTCGAATCGTCGCACCGCCCCTCCCACATTTTGATGTGTGAATACTTTCAAATGTGGGAGGGGGCTTGCTCCCGATGAGGCCATCAGCCTCACAACAGAATTCAGGAAAGGTGCTCCATGACAGCAGCCAATGTTTACCAGCAACGCCCCACCTCCGGTGCCAAGGCCGAGTCGTCGCTGCACCATGCCGACCTCGCCAGCCTGGTCGGCAAGGGCCGCAAGAACGCCGGCGTGACCGTGCGCGAAAAGAAATTGCTTGGTCATCTCACGATCCGTGGCGACGGCCATGACGCCGCCTTCGCCGCCGGTGTGCACAAGGCCCTGGGCATCGAACTGCCTGGCGCCCTGCAGGTCATCGTCAAAGGTGAAACCAGCCTGCAATGGCTCGGCCCGGATGAGTGGTTGCTGATCGTGCCAGGCGGTGAGGAATTCGCCGCCGAACAAAACCTGCGCGCCGCCCTGGGTGACCTGCATATCCAAGTCGTCAACGTCAGCGGCGGCCAGCAGATCCTCGAACTCAGCGGCCCGAACGTGCGCGATGTGCTGATGAAGTCCACCAGCTATGACGTGCACCCCAACAACTTCCCGGTGGGCAAGGCGGTGGGCACGGTGTTCGCCAAGTCGCAGCTGGTGATTCGCCATACCGCTGAAGACACCTGGGAGCTGGTGATTCGTCGCAGCTTCTCGGATTACTGGTGGTTGTGGTTGCAGGACGCCTCGGCCGAATTTGGCCTGAGCGTTCAAGCCTGATATGACCCTGTAGGAGCGAGCTTGCTCGCGAAAAACGTCAACGATAACGCGCGCATCCTGAATGAACGCGGCGCCCTTGGGTTTTTCGCGAGCAAGCTCGCTCCTACAGTAAGCAGCATCGCTGTATGAGGAGTTAACTGTAATGAGCCGCGCACCCGATACATGGATTTTGACCGCCGACTGCCCCAGCGTGCTCGGCACGGTGGACGCGGTTACCCGCTACCTGTTCGAGCAGGGCTGTTACGTCACCGAGCACCATTCGTTCGATGACCGCCTCTCGGGCCGGTTTTTTATTCGCGTGGAATTCCGTCAGCCGGATGGCTTCGATGAGCAGGCGTTCCGCGATGGCCTGGCCTCGCGGGGTGAAGCCTTTGGCATGATCTTCGAGCTGACGGCGCCGAACTACCGGCCAAAAGTGGTGATCATGGTCTCCAAGGCCGATCACTGCCTCAACGACCTGCTGTACCGCCAGCGTATCGGGCAACTGTCGATGGACGTGGTCGCGGTGGTGTCCAACCATCCCGATCTCAAACCTTTGGCCGACTGGCATCAAATTCCCTACTACCATTTCCCCCTCGACCCTAACGACAAACCGTCCCAGGAGCGTCAGGTGTGGCAAGTGGTGGAAGACACCGGCGCCGAACTGGTGATCCTTGCGCGTTACATGCAAGTGCTGTCGCCGGAGCTGTGCCGCAAGCTGGACGGCAAGGCCATCAATATCCACCACTCGTTGCTGCCGGGGTTCAAGGGCGCCAAGCCGTATCACCAGGCGTACAACAAGGGGGTGAAACTGGTCGGTGCCACGGCGCATTACATCAACAACGACCTGGACGAAGGCCCGATCATCGCCCAAGGTGTGGAGGTGGTGGATCACAGTCACTATCCCGAGGATTTGATTGCGAAGGGGCGGGACATCGAAGGGTTGACCTTGGCCCGGGCCGTTGGGTATCACATTGAGCGACGGGTGTTTTTGAACGCCAATAGGACTGTGGTGCTCTGACTGCCCCCGATGAGGCCCTGACAAACAACACAAGCAACAGCATCTGTACCCGAGCACTTAAACGCGCTGCCCACCCAAAAGGGCAACGCAGTTCCATAAAAACAACAGCGAGGTGAAAGCATGTCTGGTAATCGTGGTGTCGTGTATCTCGGCAACGGCCAGGTCGAAGTACAGAAAATCGACTATCCCAAAATGCAGGACCCCCGTGGCAGGAAGATTGAGCACGGCGTCATCCTGCGCGTGGTCTCCACCAACATCTGCGGCTCCGACCAACACATGGTGCGCGGCCGCACCACTGCCCAGACCGGCCTGGTGCTCGGTCACGAGATCACCGGTGAAGTGATCGAGAAGGGCAGCGACGTTGAAAACCTGAAGATCGGCGACCTGGTTTCCGTACCCTTCAACGTCGCCTGCGGGCGCTGCCGCTCGTGCAAAGAACAACACACCGGCGTCTGTCTCACCGTCAACCCGGCCCGTGCCGGTGGTGCCTACGGCTACGTCGACATGGGCGACTGGACCGGCGGCCAGGCCGAGTACGTGCTGGTGCCGTACGCCGACTTCAACCTGCTGAAACTGCCGGACCGTGACAAGGCCATGGAGAAAATCCGTGACCTGACCTGCCTCTCCGACATTCTCCCGACCGGCTACCACGGCGCCGTCACTGCCGGCGTTGGCCCTGGCAGCACCGTCTACATCGCCGGTGCAGGTCCTGTCGGCCTGGCGGCGGCGGCGTCTGCACGCCTGCTCGGCGCTGCGGTGGTGATCATCGGCGACGTCAACCCGATCCGCCTGGCCCACGCCAAGGCCCAGGGTTTTGAAATTGCCGACCTGTCCACCGACACCCCCCTGCACGAACAAATCGCCGCGCTGCTCGGCGAGCCCGAAGTGGACAGCGCCGTTGACTGCGTAGGCTTTGAAGCCCGCGGCCACGGCCACGACGGCGTCAAGGCCGAAGCCCCGGCCACAGTGCTCAACTCACTGATGGGCGTGGTGCGCGTGGCGGGCAAGATCGGTATCCCTGGCTTGTACGTCACCGAAGATCCAGGTGCTGTGGATGCCGCCGCGAAAATGGGCAGCCTGAGCATCCGCTTCGGCCTGGGCTGGGCAAAATCCCACAGCTTCCACACTGGGCAAACGCCGGTGATGAAGTACAACCGCCAACTGATGCAGGCGATCATGTGGGACCGTATCAACATTGCCGAGATCGTCGGCGTGCAGGTGATCAGCCTGGATGACGCGCCACGTGGGTATGGCGAGTTCGATGCGGGCGTGCCGAAGAAGTTTGTGATTGATCCGCATAAGTTGTTTAGTGCGGCGTAAATCCCAGGCATACGAAAACCCAAATGTGGGAGGGGGCTTGCTCCCGATAGCGTTCAGTCAGTTACCTATTTGCTGGCTGACTCAACGCCATCGGGAGCAAGCCCCCTCCCACAGTGGGTTGTGGTGTTTGGAACATCAGCGGTTGGCCAAAGCCCCCTGATAGACGGTCGGTCCCGTCGGTTGCTTGCTCACTGAGCCGCCTTTGCTCTCCGCACTCACCATCAATTCCACCGGTTTGCTGATCGAGGCCTGCTGCCTCGGGTTCAAGCCGATGATGCCCTCGCCATCCTTTGGTATCAGTCCAAGTGACACGGGCTTGCCGCCGTCGGGTATCGCCCACAGTTCCAGGCTCTGGTCCGGCGCGGGTGCGGTGATGGCGATGGGTTGCACTTCCAGGTAATCCTTGTGCGCCATGATCTGCGCCGCCGGCTGTTGGGTGGTGGTGATCAGGGTGGCGGCGGACTTGACGTTGTCCTGGGTGTAAAACGCGCCGCCGAGGCCGGCGACTATGGCCACGCACACACCGATAAACAGACGGGGGCGGCTCCAGAAGGGGGGCTTGGGCTCAATCACTTGGGGACGGGTCGCGCTCATAGGGCTGTTTCCTGGCAAGTTTTTGACGTTGTTTCATGGACTCTGACCTGGCCATTGGGTTCCTGGGGCGCCCGGAACAATGCGCCGGATACCCAGTCAAACGCCTGCTTTCACCCCCTACACCCAGAGGTTGTCTCGATGAAGATTTCACGCGGTTTCGCCTTTTCCTGCCTGATGAGCCTGGCCGCCACCCCGGTGTTTGCCGCAGGGTTCAGCCTTGGCGACGCGGCCAATGCCATTTCCGGCATGCAAGGGGGCAACAACAAGGCCGCAGCTGCTGCACCGTCGTCCGAGACGGCCGGCCTGCTCAGCGCCCTGACCTCGCAACTGAACATCACCCCCGAGCAGGCCGTCGGCGGTACCGGCGCGATGCTGGGCCTGGCCAAGAACAAACTCAGCGGCAACGACTATTCGCAGCTGGGCAACAGCGTGCCGGGCCTCGACCAACTGTCGGGTAACAATGCATTGGGCAGCCTCGGGGCCTTGAGCGGGATGCTCGGCCAGGCCGGCGGCAGCAAGACCAGCGGCCTGGACGGCCTGCTGGGTAACGTGAAGAACACCAGCGACCTGAACACCGCGTTCAGCGCACTGGGCATGGACAGCGGGATGGTCAGCCAGTTTGCTCCGGTGATCCTGCAATACCTGGGCGGGCAGGGCGCCAACAGCTCGCTGCTGGGTAAACTGGCCCAGACCTGGGGCACCGGTAGCTAAATACGCTCCGCGCGCAGTTGTTCGATGCGCGCATCCTTCTGCGTCCAGAGCTGGTTGACCCAGTTCTGGACGGTCTGGCGAAACGCCGGATCATTCTCGTAATCCCCCTGCCACAACGCCGGGTCCAGCTCACGGGTCTGGATGTCGATGATCACCTTGGGCACCGCGCCGCTGATCAAATCCCAGAACCCCGGAATCTTTTGCTGCGGATAGACCACGGTCACGTCGAGCACGGCGTCCAGCTGTTCGCCCATTGCCGCCAGCACAAACGCCACGCCGCCCGCCTTGGGCTTGAGTAAGTGAGTGAATGGCGAAGCCTGCTGCTTGCGCTTGGCCTCGCTGAACCGCGTGCCTTCGAGGTAATTGACCACGGTCACCGGCTGGCGCTTGAACAGCTCGCACGCCTCCTTGGTGATCTTTAAATCCTGCCCTGCCAGCTCCGGGTGTTTGGCCAGGAACACCTTGGTGTAGCGTTTCATGAATGGGTAATCCAGTGCCCACCAGGCCAGGCCCAGGAAGGGCACCCAGATCAGTTCTTTTTTCAGGAAGAATTTGAAGAACGGTGTGCGGCGGTTGAGGGCCTGGATCAGCGCCGGGATGTCCACCCAGGATTGGTGGTTGCTGATCACCAGGTAGCTGGTGTCGCCGCGCAGCTCGTCGCCGCCGCGAATGTCCCATTGGGTGGGGATGCACAAGGCGAAAATAAGCTTGTCGATCTCGGCCCAGGTCTCGGCAATCCACATCACCGCCCATGAGGCGTAGTCCCGATAGCGCCCGGGCGCCACCAGTTTGAGCAGGGCAAACACCAGCAGCGGCCCGATCAAGACCAGGGTGTTGAGCAACAGCAGCAGTGAAACCAAACAGCCGGTGAGCAGGCGGCGCATAAGTAACTCTTGGAATCTTGTGGGCGGGCCATCATAAGCAAGCTGAGTCTAGAGGCCAAATCGCAAATGGCCGTACGAATGTTTCACAATGTGCCAGTTATGGTGGGCGTGACTAACTAAGTGCTGTCTTTGCGGTCTAGAATCCGCCTACTTCTTTCCGAGGAAATCACTTCGTGAAACTGCTTCTTGCCTCCCTCGCCCTGGTTGCCCTGCCTGTCATGGCCGCCGAGCCGACCCTTTACGGTCGCTACGAATACATCCAGTTGCCGGAGATCGGCGAAACCTTCAAGGCCAAAATGGACACCGGCGCGCTGACCGCCTCGCTGTCGGCCCGTGACATCGAGACCTTCACCCGTGACGGTGACGACTGGGTGCGCTTCCGCCTCGGCGGCAAGGACGCTACCAACAAGGTCTACGAGCACAAGGTCTCGCGCATCAGCAAGATCAAGAGCCGCGCCGACGAAGACGACGAAAAAGACGAAGCCTCTGTGACCAAGCGCCCGGTGATCGACCTGGAAATGTGCCTGGGCAACGTCAAGCGTACCGTCGAGGTCAACCTCACCGACCGCAGCAGCTTCAATTACCCGTTGCTGATCGGCGCCAAGGCCTTGCGTGAATTTGGCGCAGCAGTAAACCCGGCCCGTCGCTACACTGCCGACAAACCGGACTGCTGATTTGAACCCATGCCCCACATCCTGATTGTCGAAGACGAAGCGGCGATAGCCGACACGCTGATATTCGCCTTGCAAGGCGAGGGCTTTACCACCACTTGGCTGAGCCTCGGCCAGGAGGCGTTGGCCCATCAGCGCCAGACCCCGGCCGACCTGATCATCCTCGACATCGGCCTGCCGGACATCAGCGGTTTTGAAACCTGCAAGCAATTGCGCCGTTTCAGTGAAGTGCCGGTGATGTTCCTCAGCGCGCGGGATGGCGAGATCGACCGCGTGGTGGGGCTGGAGATCGGCGCCGACGATTATGTGGTCAAGCCGTTCAGCCCACGGGAAGTGGCGGCGCGGGTGCGGGCGATCCTCAAGCGCGTCGGCCCTGGTGTGGCGCCGGCGCTGTTCCAGGTCGATCTGGAGCGCATGCAAATCAGCTATCGCGGCCAACCCCTGAGCCTGACCCGGCATGAATTCCGCCTGCTGCAAAGCCTGCTGGAGCAACCCGAGCGGGTGTTCAGCCGCGAGCAGTTGCTGGACGCGGTGGGCGTGGCGGCCGACGCCGGTTACGAGCGCAATATCGACAGCCACATCAAGAGCCTGCGCAGCAAGTTACGCAGCGTGGCCCCCGATGCCGAGCCGATCCAGACCCATCGCGGCCTCGGCTACAGCTACAGCCCGAGCAACAGCTGATGCGCCTGGGGCTGCGGATTTTCCTGGTGTATGCGCTGTTTATCGGCCTCACCGGTTACTTCGTGCTCAGCACCGTGATGAAGGAAATCCGCCCCGGCGTGCGCCAGTCCACTGAAGAAACCCTGGTGGACACCGCCAACCTGCTGGCCGAAATCCTGCGCGATGACGTGAAGCACGGCACCCTCGGCCAGAGCCACTGGCCCGAATTACTCAAGGCCTATGGCAACCGCCAGCCCGGCGCGACCATCTGGGGGCTGGCGAAAAACCAGGTCAACCACCGTATCTACGTGACCGACGCCAAAGGCACCGTGCTGCTCGACTCCACGGGCGAAGCCGTGGGCCAGGACTACTCGAAGTGGAACGACGTCTACCTGACCCTGCGCGGCGAATACGGCGCGCGCTCCACCCGTAGCGCAGCGGATGACCCCACCTCATCGGTGATGCACGTCGGCGCACCGATCCGCGATAACGGGCAGATCATCGGCGTGGTCACCGTGGCCAAGCCCAACAGCTCGTTGCAGCCGTATGTCGACCGCACTGAGCGCCGCCTGCTGTGGTACGGCGCGGGCCTGGTCATCCTCGGCCTGTTGCTCGGTGCGTTGCTGTCGTGGTGGCTGAGCGTTGCACTGCGTCGCCTGACCGCCTACGCCGAAGCCGTCAGTGAAGGCCGAAGGGCAGAGCTGCCGCATTATCGCGGCGGCGAGCTGAAGCAGCTGTCCACCGCCGTCGAGCACATGCGCACGCAACTGGAGGGCAAGGCCTACGTCGAACATTACGTGCACACCCTGACCCATGAATTGAAAAGCCCGCTGGCAGCGATTCGCGGCGCGGCCGAGCTGTTGCAGGGCGAGATGAGCCGCGAACAGCAGCAGCGCTTCGTCGGCAATATCGACAGCGAAAGCGCGCGCCTGCAGCAGTTGATCGAACGTCTGCTGAACCTGGCGCAGGTGGAGCAACGCCAGGGGTTGGAGGCGCAGGCGAGTATCCCGCTGGCGGCCTTGGTCGATGACGTACTCAACGCCCAATGTGCGCGAATCGAAGGCGCCGGGCTGCACGTCGAGCAAGGGATTGCGGCGGATGTGAAGGTGTTTGGCGAGCCCTTCCTGTTGCGCCAGGCACTGGGCAACTTGCTGGACAACGCGCTGGACTTCACACCGCCCGGTGGCGTGTTGAGATTCAGCGCACAGACGCTGCACAACGACGTGCAGGTGAGCCTGTTCAACCAGGCCGCGCCTATCCCCGACTATGCCCTGCCGCGCCTCAGCGAGCGCTTCTATTCCTTGCCGCGTCCCGGCAGCGGGCGCAAGAGCACCGGCCTGGGCCTCAACTTTGTCGAGGAAGTCATGAAGCTGCACGGCGGCACCTTGCAGATCGGCAATGTGCCGGGCGGCGTGCACGTGGTGCTGCATCTCCACACAGTCTCCACATTGCCCTCATAAATCCCCCACACGGGCGGCCCAGACTCTCCCCCATCAAAACAGGGAGAGACCCATGAACCGCAGCCTGCTTTTCAAACTTGGCGCGATTGCGCTGCTGATCCTGCTGTTGCTGATTCCATTGCTGATGATCAACGGCATCATCAGTGACCGCCAGCAACTGCGCGACGGCGTCCTGATGGACATCGCCCGAAGTTCCAGCTACGCCCAGCGCCTCACCGGCCCGGTGATGGTGGTGCCGTATCGCAAGACCGTGCGCGAGTGGAAGCTCAATGAAAAGCTCAACAAGCGCTACGAGGTCACCCGTGAAGAGCGGGGGCGCCTGTATTTCCTGCCGGACCGTTTTGAGCTCGACGGCAAGGTGCAGACCGAACTGCGCGCACGGGGGATTTACCAGGCGCGGCTGTTCCATGCCGACAACCGTATCAGTGGGCGTTTCGAGCTGCCGGCACAGTTGGGCATCACCGAAGACTTTGCCGATTACCGCTTCGAACCGGCGTTTCTGGCGGTGGGGATCAGCGATATTCGCGGCATCGAAAATGCGCTGAAGCTGGAGCTGGGCAGCCAGCGCCTGGAGTTCGAGCCGGGCTCCCAAGTGGACTGGCTGGGGGAGGGCGTGCATGTGGCATTGCCGGAGCAGGACAGCAAGAAACCGGCTGTAGTGGACTTCGCCTTCGACCTGCGCCTGCAAGGCACCGAGCAACTGCAAGTGGTGCCGGTGGGCAAGACCAGTCAGGTGTCCCTGGCCTCCAACTGGCCGCACCCCAGTTTTATCGGCAACTTCCTGCCGGCCCAGCGCGAAGTGACTGACAACGGCTTCACGGCCAACTGGCAGACCTCATTCTTTTCCACCAACCTCGAACAGGCCCTGCAAACGTGCCTGGACGGCCAGGGCTGCAACGACTTCAACAACCGCAGCTTCGGCGTGAACTTCATCGATCCGGTGGACCAGTACCTCAAGAGCGACCGCGCGATCAAATACGCGCTGCTGTTTATCGCCCTGACCTTTGCCGGTTTCTTCCTGTTCGAAGTGCTCAAGAGCCTGGCGGTGCACCCCGTCCAGTACGCATTGGTGGGCGTTGCCTTGGCGTTCTTCTACCTGCTGTTGTTGTCGTTGTCCGAGCACCTGGGCTTTGCCTTGGCCTACCTGATTTCGGCGAGTGCCTGCGTGCTGTTGATCGGGTTCTACGTGTGCCACGTGCTGCGCAGCGTTGCCCATGGCCTGGGGTTTTCGGCGGGGCTGGCGGCGCTGTATGGCTTGCTTTACGGGCTGTTGAGTGCCGAGGACTACGCGCTGCTGATGGGCTCGCTGCTGCTGTTCGGGCTGCTGGGTACGGTGATGGTGTTGACGCGTAAGCTGGATTGGTACGGCGTGGGCAAGCGCAAGGCGGCCGAGCCGCTGCAGTTCGACCTGGAGGCAGTGCAATGATCGGGTTGCGCGAGGATCAGCAGGCGCGGGTGCTGTTGGTGGGCAAAATCAATGCGCTATTTCCAGTGTGGCGAAGTGCTGTTGTGGTGAGCGGGCTTGCCCCGCGCTGGGGCGCGAAGCGGCCCCATTCCAGGCAATGAGTTTCTCCAGATGGACCGCCATTGCAGGTTTTGGGGCGGCTTCGCCACCCAGCGCGGGGCAAGCCCGCTCACTACAACAGGCCCGCTAGGCCGGCGGCTGGGTCTGCTGCATCGAAGGCCGCTGGCTGACCTCGAGGTACCAGGCGGCAAGCTTGGGGTTATCCAAGCGCCATTGCATGTCGGGATGACGGAAGTCGAGGTAACCCAGGGCGCAGGCCACGCTGATCGAAGCGATATCGAAGTGGCTGGTCAGTTCGGCAATGGCGTCCTGTTCCAGCTCGGCGAGGGCGCGGCGGATCTTGTTGCGCTGTTCGTCGAGCCACTGCGCCCAGTGTTTTTCCACCGGGCGCAGGGCGGTCTCGTAGCGCACCAGCACGGCGGCATCCATGATGCCGTCGGCCATCGAAGCCAGGGTCAGGCGGCGCCAGCGGGCCGAGCCATCGCGGGGGATCAGCGGGTTGCCGACGTGCTGGTGGTCGAAGTAATCGAGGATCACCCGGCTGTCGTGCAGCACGCTGCCGTCGGCCAGGCGCAGGGCCGGGATCTTGCCCACGGGGTTGTCTTGCACCAGCTGCGCATCGGGGTTGACCGGGGTCGGCATGCAGCCATGCAGGGCGACGCGGTCCTGCTGGCCGGTCTCGGCCAGCAGCACGCGGACTTTACGCACGAACGGTGACGCGGGGTTGTGGAACAAGGTCATGCTGGGCGCAGACATGGGCTTTCCTCTGTAGGAGCGAGCTTGCTCGCGAAGAACGTTAACGATAACGCAGCGCGTCTGCTTTGACGCGGTGCTCTCTGGTTTTTCGCCGGCAAGCCGGCTCCTACAGGAGGGCCCATGCGCCGATCAACGCGGGGATGCCCAACCCCACCCAACTCAACGAATCCCACAGCCCATCCCCCAGCAACGCCGCAAACAACCCGGCGGCGCTGAGCAGGCCAATCCCCAGGGGAATGCCAAATACCCTCCAGAAACTCGACTGCCTTGGCTTCATGCCTTGCCCGCCTTGCGCCGCACGATCCACAAGTAAATCCCGCTCACCAGCACGATGATGGTCAGCACATCCAGCGCCGCCCAGAGGATCTTCATCGGCATGCCGCCGTAGTCGCCGAAGTGCAGTGGTTGCGACATGCCCATGGCGTCCATGTACCACGGCCGTTCGGCGATGGCGGTGACGGCCAGGGTGCTGGCGTCGATCAGGACCGGCGTGAGCAGGTGCGAGGTCAGGTGTGTGCTGCCCTTCATGAACACTGCGTAATGGTGCTCGCTGGAAAAGCGTGTGCCGGGGAAGGCGATAAAGTCCGGCTGCATGCCGGGCGCGGCCTTGGCGGCGATGCTCAGCAGCTCGCTCGCGGGGGCGCGTTGGGTCAGGGGCGGGGCGTTTTTGTAGGGTTCGATCATCGCGCTGAGGCTGTCGGTGCGCCAGGCGGCGATGATCAAGTCGGCACAGGCGCTGATCACGCCGGTCACGCCCACCACCAGCGCCCAGGTCAGGGTGACCACGCCGATCAGGTTATGCAGGTCGAGCCAGCGCAGGCGCCTGGACTTGTCCTGGCGCACCGTGGCGAACTTCAAGCGGCGCATGAATGGCAGGTACAGCACCGTGCCCGAGACAATCGCGAGCACAAACAGAATGCCCATGAACGCCAGCAGCAACTTGCCCGGCAGGCCGGCGAACATATCCACATGCAGGCGCAGCAGGAACAGGGTGAAGCCGCCATTGGCCGAAGGCATCTCGACCGCGTCGCCGGTGCGCGCATCGAGCATGAAGGTGTGGGACGAGTTGGGCTCGGTGCCCGCTGTGGCGGCCATGATCGCGATCACGCCGTTCTTGTCATCTTCATCCCACGCCAGGTATTGCATGGCCTCGCCCGGGCGATGGGCCTGGGCCTTGCTCACCAGCTGCTCAAGGTCGAGCTGTGGCGTATCGGCAGGCATCTGCGCCAGATCGGGCTCGTTGCCCAGCAGGTGGTCGATCTCATGGTGAAACACCAGCGGCAGGCCGGTGAGGGCGAGCAGCAGCAGGAACACCGTGCAGATCAGGCTGGTCCAGGTGTGGATGAAGGACCAGCGGCGGATGGTTTTGCTTTTCATTTTCTAGCCTTGTAGCAGCTGACGAGCGCAAGCGAGGCTGCGTTTGCGTTATGCCTGACACACCGCAAACGCAGCCTCGCCAAGGCTCGACAGCTGCTACGCATTAGCCTATTGAAGTTGTGTAGAGACTCATGCTTCAAACACGCCAAAGCCGCCCACATAAGCGGTCGATTACCACTGGTAGGTGGCGCTGGCGACGACGCTGCGCTGGTCGCCGAAGTAGCAGTAGTTGCCATCACAGGTCGACAGGTAGTCCTTGTTGAACAGGTTGGTGGCGTTCAACTTGACCGATGCACCCTTGAGGCTGTTGTCCAGGCGGCCCAGGTCGTAATGCACCGCACCGTCAAACACGGTATAGGCGTTGGCCTTTCCCAGCCAGGTGTTGGCCTGGTCGCCATAGGTGTTGCCGGTGTAACGGGCGCCAAAGCCGATGCCGAAACCGTCAAGCACACCGGTGTGCCAGGTGTAGTCGGTCCACAGCGAGGCTTGCTGGTTGGGCATCAGTGTCAGGCGGTTGCCTTTGTAGATGCCTTTCTGCACTTCGGATTTTGCCAAGGTATAGGCGGCGATGACCTTAAGGTTCTCGGTCACATCGGACACGGCTTCCAACTCCAGGCCCTTGACCTTCACTTCGCCGGTCTGGCTGTTGATCTGCTGGCCCCCAGCGCCGAGGGTGGTCACCTGCACATTCTTCTGGGTCAGGTCGTAGACCGCTGCACTGAGCAACGTATTGGAGCCGGGCGGCTGATACTTGACCCCCATTTCCCACTGCTTGCCTTCGGTGGGCTTGAACGTCTTGAGCGCGTTTGTATCGGCGTTGCTCGCCGGTTGAAACGACTCGGCGTAGGACAAGTAGGGTACGAAGCCCGAGTCGAATACATAGCTCAGCGCCGCGTTGCCGCTGAAGTGTTTGATGCGGTCAGTGTTGGTCGCATCGCTGTCGTTGAAGTAGGTGGTGCCCTGATGCACCCAATCTTCACGCCCGCCCAGGGTCAGGCGCCACTTGTCCAGGGCCATCTGGTCCTGCACGTAGAGACCGGTCTGCACGGTTTTCTGGTTGTAGTCGTAAAAAGGTCGGACATCGGTCGGGCGCAGGGTTGGCTGGGTATTGATCGGGTTGAAAATATTGGTGCCCGAGGCCGTCCCGAATATCGCGCGATAGGAGGTATCGGTGCGCTGGTGGTCCAGGCCGAGCAGCAGGGTGTGGATGACATCGCCAGTGACAAAGTCTGCCTGGAAGTTGTTATCCACTGCGAACTGGCCGATGTCCTCGTCGACGTTGGTGGTCGAGCGGCTGATATTGCCCGCTGCATCCGCGGGGGAGAACGCGTAGGAACCCACGGTCAGTTGCTGGAACGACAGATCCGACTTGGTGTAGCGCAGGTTTTGCTTGAACTGCCAGGTGTCGTTGAAACGATGCTCGAAGGCATAGCCCAGCGCGTAGTAGGTGCGATCATAGAACTCGTAGTCCGGGTCGCCCAGATTCTTGTGGTGGGAGACCTCGCCCAGCGGCGATTTGATCTTGGTGCCCTGGATCGGCATGAACTGGCTGGTGGTCCCGGTATCGTCACGGGTGAACTGCGAGAGCAGGGTCAGCTTGGTGTCGGTATCGATGTTCCAGGTCAGGCTCGGCGCAATGTTGTAGCGCTTGTTGTCGATGTGATCGACCTGGGTGCCGGCATCGCGTACCACGCCGCTGAGGCCATAGAGGAATTGGCCTTCATCATCGATCTTGCCGGTGCTGGCGAAGTTGATCTGGCGGTAGTTGTCGCTGCCGTATTGCACCTGGATGGCGTTGCTCGACTCTGCGCTGGGGCGTCGGCTGACCATGTCCAGCAGGCCGCCCGGTGGGGTCTGGCCGTACACCGACGAGGCCGGGCCACGCAGCAGGGCGAGGCGGTCGAGGTTCCAGGTTTCCGCTTTGGGGTTGGCGTACACGCCGCGCGGCAATGGCAGGCCGTCGAGGAACTGGGTGGGCTCGAAGCCGCGCACGCGCATCCAGTCGTAGCGGGTGTCGCTGCCATAGCTGGCGGACACGATGCCGGGCATGTATTTGACCGCGTCGTCCAGGTTCTGCACGTTGCGATCCTGCATTTGCTCGCGGGTGGCCACGGAGATCGAACGCGGGGCCTCCACCAGGGCGGTGTCGGTCTTGGTGCCGGCGGCGGTGCGTGTGGCCAGGTAGCCTTGGACCGGACCCCAGGCACTTTCCTGGTTGCCATCTTGCCCTGTGATGTTAGTCACCGGCAGCGCCATCACCCCCTCCGGAACCGCCACCAGCGTGTACGTGCCCGCGCTGCTCTGCTCCAGCTGCAACCCGGTGCCACGCAAGGCTTCACGCAGTGCACCCGGTGCATCGAACTGGCCCTGGACCGGGGCCGAGGTCTTGCCCGAGGCCAACGCTGGGTTGAGGGTCAGTGCCAGGCCGGCCTGGCTGGCGATCTGGTTCAGGGTGCTGGTCAAGGGCGCGGCCGGCAGGTTGTAGGCGCGCACGCTGGAGGCTTGTTCGGCGGCAATCAGCGCAGTGCTGGCCAGCGGGGCGCTGAGGGCAATGGCCACGGCTAACAGGCTGGGGCGCAACAAGGTGTCTAGCGTGCGGGACATAGGGCGGCTCCTGAATGGAAGTAATTCGCAATTGCCTATGTGCCGAGCGAGATTTCAAAAGTGATAGGGCCGGTGGAAAATATTTTTTATTTGGCCTCAGGTGTCTTGGCGACCACTGTCACCCACCACGGCGTGTGCTGTTCGATCTGCACCGGCAGGGTCGGCAGCAGCGCGTTGAGCGCCAGGGTGGTGTCGTGCAGCGGGAAGCTGCCGGTGATGCGCAGGTCGGCCACGTCTTTATCCACCCCGAGATGGCCTGTACGGTAGCGGCTGAGTTCCTGCACCACATCGCCCAGGCGGACGTTGTCGACCACCAGCATGCCGCGCGTCCAGGCATCGCTGGCGGGCGTGACGGCCAGGGCAGGGCCGAGGCCGTCGCTGCGCATCAGCACTTGCTGGCCTGCCTTGAACACCTGTTCCTGCGCCAGCGCTTCGGGCTGGGCGCCCACCGCCGATTGCAGCACGCTCAGGCGCGTGGCGTCGTCTTCGCGCTTGACGATAAACCGCGTGCCCAGCGCGCGCAGGCTGCCGTCGCGGGTTTGCACATAAAACGGGCGCGCATCGTTGTGGCCGGTTTCGACGAGGATTTCGCCTTCCTGCAACACGATCAGCCGGCGCTTCTCATCGAAGCGCACGTCGATGGCGCTGTGGGTGTTGAGGTTGATCAACGTACCGTCCGCCAGTTTCAGCGTGCGCTGCTCGCCGGTGGCGGTGCGCTGGTCGGCCAGCCAATAGTGGATCGGCACGTAGCGCTCGCCGGCAAACAACGCCAGGCCGCACACCAGCGCAATGCTCGCCAGGCCGCTGCCGAGCTTGCGCACGCGCTGGCGAATGCCCTCGCGCGACTGTAACAACGCCGCCCGCGCCGGGCCCGAGGCCACGCTGAAACGCTGGTCGAGCATGCCCAGTTGGCGCCAGGCACGGGCGTGCTCTTCATCGCTGGCCAGCCATTTGTTGAATTCTTCGCGCTCCACCGCGCTGCCATCACCCGAATCGAGGGACAACTGCCAGGCAATCGCCGCATCCAGGACACGGGCCGACACGGGCTTGGAGCTGATCACGTTCACAGCGGCTCGCCATACAGGGCGATGTAGCACTGGCGAATGCCCTGGGCCAGGTACTGGCGCACACGCGGCACCGACACGCCCAGGCGCTGGGCGATTTCGGCGTGGCCCAGGCCGTCGAGGCGGTTATAGAGGAAGGCGGCGCGGGCCTTGCTCGACAGCTTGCCGAGCAGGCGGTCGATGGCCTTGAGGTCTTCGAGGATCAGTTGCTGTTCTTCCGGCGACGGGTGTTCGCTTTCCGGGATCAGCATCAGTTCGCTGAGGTAGGCCTGTTCGAGGGCCGCGCGGCGGAAGTAGTCGAACAGCAAGCCCTTGGCGATAGCCACCAGAAACGCCCGTGGCTCGCGGGGCTCGCGCAACTCGTCACGGCCGAGCAGGCGCATGAAGGTGTCCTGGCTCAGGTCTTCGGCACGGCTCGGGCAGGCCACATTGCGCCGCAGCCAGGCCAGCAGCCAGCCACGATGGTCGCGGTACAACGCGCCAACAAGCTCACTGTGTGGGTTCTGGACCGACGACAAGGCATCACCGAATAAACAAGAGGTTTAAACTAACGAGAATTATTCGCGATTGTGTCAGAGGCGTGGGGCGGGCGCAATTGGCGTCTGTCGGGAGATCACATTAAAACGATGGCGCGTGTTTACGCCGTTTCCATTGGCTCAAGCGCTCTTGCAGCGCCTGAGGCGTATCGATCTGCTGCTGACGCGCGCGGCTGAACAGGATCAGCATCAGCTCCGCCGTGGCCAGGGCATCGGCGCTGGCGTGATGGCGTTCGCCCACGTGCAGGTTGAAGTGGTTGACCCAGTCGTCCAACCCGGCTTCGCGGATATGCGCCTCGGGGCACAACAGCGGGGCGATGTCGGCCACATCGAGGAAAGTGTGGGCCAGTCGATACCCCAGGCTGTCCTTGAGCGCGCGGCCCAGCATGTGTTGATCGAATGGGGCGTGGAAGGCGAGCAGCGGGCTGTCGCCGACGAACTCCATGAAGTCCAGCAGGGCCTCGGCCGGGTCGCTGCCCGCCGCGATGGCGCTGGGGCCGAGGCCGTGGATCAGCACACTGGGGCTGAGTTTGGTGTCGGCGCGGTGCAGGGTGCGCTCGAACAGTTGGGAAAAATCCACCGCGCCGTCCTCGATCACCACCGCGCCGATGGACAGCACCTGGTCACGGTTGAGATTCAGGCCGCTGGTCTCCAGGTCCACCACTACCCAGCGTTGGCTGCGCAACGTGCTGTCGCCCAACACCGCGGGCTTGGAGAGTTGTTCCAGGCGCTGTTGTTGCGCGGTATCCAGTCTGGGCTTGGCTGTGCGCAGCCAGTCAAACAAGCTCACAGCTGATACCGCAAGGTCAGGCTGCTTTGCAGGCGCTGGGCCTGGCGCAGGGATTCGCGCAGGATGCGGCGGTCCAGGTGGTTGAGGCTGTCGGGGTCGACGCGGTTGGAGTAAGGCTGGTTCTCGCGGGTCTGCAACTGATGCTGTTGCATGCGGGTTTGCTGGATAAAGTGATAAGCCTCTTCATAGGCGGCGCCGTCCAGGGGCTCGATCACTTCCTTGACCACCAGCTGGCGCAGGCGCTCCAGGGTGTTATTGGCATGGATGCCGTTGGCCAGGGCCAACAGGCGTGCGCCGTCGACAAAGGGGGTAAGCCCCTGCACCTTGAGGTCGAGGGTGGCCTTTTCCCCGCCTTTACGCGTCAGCACAAAATCGCGAAAGCGTCCTACGGGCGGGCGCTGGCGCAAGGCGTTCTCGGCCAGCATGCGCTGGAACAGCCGGTTATCCCCGACCTGGTCGAGAATGCCCTGGCGCAGTTGCTCGCAGCCACGTTCATCGCCCCACACCACGCGCAGGTCAAAATAGATACTCGAGCCCAGCAGGTTTTCCGGCGTCGCCTCGCGAATAAACGCCGCAAACCGCCGCGCCCATTCCGCCCGCGAGAGGCACAGCTCGGGATTACCGGCCATGATGTTGCCCTTGCACAGGCTGAACCCGCACAGCGCCAGGCTCTGGTTGATCTGTTGCGCCAGGGGCAGCAACCGCTCGCGAATCTCGGCGGCTTCCACCGCGTCCCTGGCCTCGAACAGGATGCCGTTGTCCTGGTCGGTGTACAGCGTCTGCTCGCGCCGGCCTTCGCTGCCGAAACACAGCCAACTGAACGGTACGCCGGGATCGCCTTTTTCGGCCAGGGTCAACTCGATCACCCGGCACACGGTGTGATCGTTGAGCAGGGTAATGATGTGGGTGATCTGGGTAGACGACGCCCCATGGGCGAGCATGCGCTCCACCAGTTGGCCGATCTCGCCGCGCAGCGCTACCAGGTTCTCCACCCGTGGCGCATTGCGGATGGTGCGGGCCAGGTGCACCAGGTCGACCCGTTGCAGGGAAAACAGGTCGCGCTCGGACACCACCCCGCACAGACGCTGGTCCTTGACCAGGCAGACGTGGGCGATATGCCGCTCGGTCATGGCGATGGCCGCGTCGAAGGCGCTGTGGTCCGGCGTTAAAAAGAACGGCGCCTGGGTCATATGGCCTTCAATGTCCTGGCTGAAGTCGCCGGTACCGTCGGCCACCACCTGGCGCAGGTCGCGCAGGGTGAAAATGCCCAGGGGCGCCTTGTGTTCATCGACAATCACAATGCTGCCCACCTGCTGCTCATGCATCAGCGTTACCGCTTCGCGCAACGGTGTCTGCGGGCTGCAGGTGACCGGATGGCGCATGGCCAATTCGCCCAGGCGGGTATTCAGGGAATATTGGGTACCGAGGGTTTCCACGGCTTTTTGCTGCACTTGCTGGTTGACCTGGTCGAGCAGGCTGCTGACACCGCGCAGGGCGAAGTCGCGGAACGGGCTCGACAGCGCGAACAGCTTGATAAAGGCCGGTTTGTTCAGTTGCAGGCAGAAGGTGTCTTCAGCGGCCTTGTGTTCGGTGCGGGTGGCGCGCTCACCTAACAGCGCCGCGAGGGGGAAACACTCGCCGGTGGTGATTTCGAAGGTGGCTTGCGTGGCGTCCGGCCGTTCACCCACGACGCGGCCCTGCTTGACGATGTAGAAGTGTTCCACCGGCCCGCCCGACGGCTTGAGGATGCTCTCGCCGGGGCCGAAGAAGCGCAGTTGGCACTGTTCCACCAGAAACGCCAGGTGCGCGTTTTCCATCTGGTTGAACGGTGGGAAGCGTTGCAGGAACTGCAGGGTGCCGTGGATGTTCTGCAATACAGCAGTTTTTCCCGCCTGGGCGAAGGCATCAGCTTTACTCATAACCATGACCGCAATTTTTTTGTCGTTATCGTCCTGCATGGTCGACTCCTGAGCGGCGGGTGCCCATTGGACGTAAGTCTAGGTCGATGAAAACGCCGCAGAACTAGGGAAAAACCTTACACGACTATCGTCCAAACCCCGTAGAACACCCACTAGGCAAACTTTCCGACGAAGTGCACATTGAACGCCCTTCCGCAGATGTCTGACGAGTGTGCTGGAAGATTGTCGAAAACCGCTGAGAAACGTATGTCCGACCACGATATTTTGAGTGATGCCGAGCGCGAGGCGCTGAGCGCCGTGATGCTGGAGCCTGATTTACCGCCACAACGCGTGTTGATTGTTGATGACGACAAGGACGCGCGTGAACTGTTGGCGGAGATCCTGGGCTTGGACGGTATTCGCTGCATGACGGCCGACAGTGGCGAGGCCGCGTGGGATTTATTGAAGTCCAGCAGTTCCATCGGCTTGCTGATCACCGATCTGCGCATGAAACCCAGCAATGGTCTGGAGTTGATCAAGCAAGTGCGCGAATCCACCCGCGCGGCGTTGCCGATCATCATCATGTCGGGGGATGCCGAAGCGCCGGATGTGATTGATGCGATGCATTTGAGCGTGGTGGATTTTTTGCTCAAGCCGATCGACAGCGTGAAGTTGGCGAAGTTGGTCAAGCGGGAGTTGGGGATGGCTTCCTGATTTTTGCAGTGTCTGTACGGGCCTCATCGGGAGCAAGCCCCCTCCCACAGTTGACCGGGTACATCCCCACCACAGCCCCAAAGAAAAAGCCCTGATCTCACGATCAGGGCTTTTTCATTTACAGGCCGTTTTTAGCCTTGAACTCCCGACGCCTGCGGTGCAACACCGGCTCGGTATAGCCATTGGGCTGTTTGGTCCCTTCAATCACCAACTCCACCGCTGCCTGGAACGCGATATTGCTGTCGAAATCCGGCGCCAGCGGACGGTACAGCGCATCCCCGGCATTCTGGCGGTCCACCACCGGCGCCATGCGCTTGAGGCTTTCCATCACCTGGGCTTCGTTGACGATGCCGTGGCGCAGCCAGTTGGCAATGTGCTGGCTGGAGATGCGCAGGGTGGCGCGGTCTTCCATCAGGCCGACGTCGTTGATGTCCGGCACTTTCGAGCAGCCCACGCCCTGGTCGATCCAGCGGACCACATAGCCGAGGATGCCCTGGGCGTTGTTGTCCAGTTCGTTGCGGATTTCTTCGTCGGACCAATCGGTATTGCTGGCCAGGGGAATGGTGAGGATGTCGTCCACCGACGCGCGTTCGCGCTTGGCCAGTTCGGCCTGGCGTGCGAACACGTCGACCTTGTGGTAGTGCAGCGCGTGCAGTGCGGCGGCCGTCGGCGATGGCACCCAGGCGGTGTTGGCGCCGGCCAGTGGGTGGGCGATTTTCTGTTCGAGCATCGCCGCCATCAGGTCGGGCATCGCCCACATGCCTTTACCGATCTGCGCACGGCCTTGCAGGCCGGTGCTCAAGCCGATATCGACGTTCCAGTTCTCGTAGGCGCCGATCCATTTTTCCGCCTTCATCGCCGCCTTACGCACCATCGCACCGGCTTCCATGGAGGTGTGGATCTCGTCGCCGGTGCGGTCGAGGAAGCCGGTGTTGATAAACACCACGCGCTCGCTGGCGGCCTTGATGCAGGCCTTGAGGTTGACCGTGGTGCGGCGCTCCTCGTCCATGATCCCGACCTTGAGGGTGTTGCGCGGCAGGTTCAGCACGTCTTCGATGCGGCCGAACAGCTCGTTGGTGAACGCGGCTTCTTCAGGGCCGTGCATCTTCGGCTTCACGATGTAGACCGAGCCGGTGCGGCTGTTCTTGCGTGTGTTGTTGCCGTTGAGGCTGTGGATCGCGGCCAGGCTGGTGAGCAGGCCGTCGAGGATGCCTTCCGGTACTTCGTTGCCGTGTTTGTCGAGGATCGCGTCGATGGTCATCAGGTGGCCAACGTTGCGCACGAACAGCAGCGAACGGCCGTGCAGCGTCACGTCCTGGCCGTCGACGCCGGTGTAGACGCGGTCGGCATTCATGGTGCGGGTGAAGGTCTTGCCGCCCTTGGCCACTTCTTCGGCCAGGTCGCCCTTCATCAGGCCGAGCCAGTTGCGGTAGATCACCACCTTGTCATCGGCATCGACGGCGGCGACGGAGTCTTCGCAGTCCATGATGGTGGTGAGTGCGGCTTCCATCAGCACGTCTTTGACACCGGCGGCATCGGTCTGGCCAACCGGGGTGCTGGCGTCGATCTGGATTTCGAAGTGCAGGCCGTTGTGTTTCAGCAGGATCGCGATCGGCTCGGCCGCAGGGCCCTGGAAACCAATCAACTGGGCGTCGTCACGCAGGCCGCTGTTGCTGCCGCCCTTGAGGCTGACGATCAGCTTGCCGTCGACGATCTTGTAGCCGGTGGAATCGACGTGGCTGCCGGCGCTCAGCGGCGCGGCTTCGTCGAGGAAGGCGCGGGCGAAGGCAATCACCTTGTCGCCACGCACTTTGTTGTAGCCCTTGCCCTTTTCGGCGCCGTCGGCTTCGCTGATGGCGTCGGTGCCATACAGGGCGTCGTACAGCGAGCCCCAACGGGCATTGGACGCGTTGAGGGCGAAGCGGGCGTTCATCACCGGCACCACCAGCTGCGGGCCGGCCATGCGGGCGATCTCGTCATCGACGTTTTGGGTCGAGGCCTGGAAGTCTGCGGCTTCTGGCAGCAGGTATCCGATGTCTTGCAGGAAGGCTTTGTAGGCCACCGGGTCGTGGGCCTGGCCGGCGTGAGTCTGGTGCCAGGTATCGATCCGCGCCTGGAAATCGTCGCGTTTGGCGAGCAGGGCTTTGTTCTTCGGTGCCAGGTCGTGGATGACCTTGTCGGCACCGGCCCAGAACTGGTCGGCAGTGATGCCGGTACCGGGAATGGCTTCGTTGTTCACGAAGTCGAACAGGACTTTGGCGACCTGCAGGCCACCGACTTGAACGTGTTCAGTCATTGCTTGCCTCACTCTGCGGAGCTAATGCGCTGTTTCGGATTTTCATTATGTAGTGCACGGGAGGGCATACTACATGATGACTTGCGGTTGTGAAAATTAGACTAAATACGTCGTTTAGCGACCCACTTTGGTCGTACGGTCACAGCGGAGAACCGGATGTTCTCAAAAAACTATTGGATTGTTCCAGATAAATATAAAAATGGTACACGATTTGTTTTCGCGGGCCCCCGGGTCCACCTTGTAGATTGAATTCAGAGGGCTTCGCCATGGACCATCTTGTACTCACTATTATCGCCGCCGACAAACCCGGCCTGGTGGAACGCATCGCGCAGAACATTGCGGCCCACGGCGGCAATTGGCTGGAAAGCCGAATGGCGCATATGGCCGGGCAGTTCGCCGGGATCCTGCGGGTCAGCGTGCCTGCCGAGAGTCGTCAGGCCTTGGTGGGGGCTTTGGAGGATTTATCCACACACGGTATTCGCGTGCTGGTGGGCGAGGGCAGCAGTGGCCAGGCATCGGCGTCCAAGTCGATTGTGATGACGCTGCTGGGCAACGACCGTTCGGGCATCGTGCGCGAGATCACGGCGCTGTTGAGCAAACAGGGTGTCAACCTGGAGCGCTTGAGCACCGATGTACGCCCGGCACCGATGAGCGGTGATCCGCTGTTCAGCGCCGAGGCGTTGTTGCAGGTGCCATCGAGCTTGTCCTTGGAGGCGTTGCAGGAATCCCTGGAAACCCTGGCGGATGATCTGATGGTGGAACTGCACAGCGAGGAATAACCACCCTCAAGGTTATGCATGGAAATCTTGCATGGACCTGTGGATAACCTGTAGAGACCCGGCGCCAGGCCACGTCCACCGGGCTTCTCCGCCAGCTGAGCAAAAAACGAGCAGTTTCAAGGGCTTGTGCACAAATGACGGGGACCAGGTTGTGGGTAACCTTGGGGTGGATCTCTGCAAGCCAGGCCGGCTGGGGCTTGCAGAGGTTTGTACGTTATTTGATCAGCGTTTGCGCACGCTCAACCAGGCATCGACGCTGTAGACCACCAGCCCGGCCCAGATAAAGGCAAAGGCGATCAGCGTGCTCGATGCCAGGTGCTCACCGAACAGCAGCACCGCTTCCAGCAACACCAGGGTCGGTGCCACATACTGTAAAAAGCCCAAGGCGGTGTAAGGCAAATGCCGTGCGGCGGCGTTGAAGCACACCAACGGGATCAACGTCACCGGACCGGCCGCCACCAGCCACCAGGCTTCGGATGTGCTCCAGAACGCCAGTTGCGCACTGTGGGCCGACGGGTTGAACAACAACCAGGCCACCGCAATCGGCACCAGCATCCAGGTCTCCACCACCAGCCCCGGCAGCGCCTTGACCGGCGCCTGCTTGCGGATCAGGCCGTAGAAACCGAAGGTCAGCGCCAGTACCAACGATACCCACGGCAAGCTGCCCACCTGCCAGACCTGTTGCGCCACACCCACTGCGGCCAGCCCCACGGCCACCCATTGCAGGCGACGCAGGCGTTCGCCGAGCAACAGCATGCCCAGCAGCACATTCACCAGTGGGTTGATGTAGTAACCCAGGCTGGCTTCAAGCATTCGCCCGCTGTTCACCGACCACACATAGGTCAGCCAGTTACCGGCGATCAACGAACCGCTGAGGGCCAGGATTGCCAGGCGCTGGGGGTTGTCGCGCAGTTCGCGAAACCAGCCGGGGTGCTTCCACACCATCAGCAGCAAACCACCGAACAGCGCCGACCACAGCACCCGGTGCACGATGATTTCGGCGGCGGGCACACTGGCGATGGCTTTGAAGTAGAGCGGGAACAGACCCCAGATGACATAGGCGCTCAGGCCCAGGATGTACCCCTTGCGGGGGTTGGCGGCTTGCATGCGTAATCCTTGCTTAGGCAGCTAACAAAGCGCGATTGTAAGGATATTTGTCAACCAATGGGATTACCCTTCTGTAGGAGCGAGCTTGCTCGCGAAGATCGTTAACGATAACGCGGGCATCCTGACTGCACGCGGCGCCCTCAGGGTTTTAGCGAGCAAGCTCGCTCCTACAGGAGCGAGCGGCGATTTCAGAAGAGTTTGAGGGGTTCTTCGTTGAGCGCTGAGAGTTGCTCGCGCAGCGCCAGCACCTGGTCGCCCCAATACCGCTCGCTGCCGAACCACGGGAAGCTGTGGGGGAACGCCGGGTCATCCCAGCGCCGTGCCAGCCACGCGCTGTAGTGCATCAGGCGCAACGCGCGCAGCGGCTCGATCAGCGCCAGTTCACGCGGGTCGAAGTCGTGGAATTCCTGGTAGCCGTCCATCAGTTCCGACAGCTGGCCCAGGCATTCCTGGCGATCACCGGCGAGCATCATCCATAAGTCCTGCACCGCCGGGCCCATGCGGCAGTCGTCGAGGTCGACGATGTGGAACATCTCATCGCGGCACATCATGTTGCCGGGGTGGCAATCGCCGTGCATGCGGATGTTCTTGTGCGACGTGGCTTTGTACACCTCTTCCACGCGCTTGAGCAGGTCGCGGGCCACGGACTCGTAGGCTGGCAGCAGGCTCTTGGGAATGAAATTGCCTTCGAGCAGGGTGGTGAGGGAGTCGTGGCCGAAGTTCTTCACACCCAAGGCTTCGCGGTGTTCGAACGGGCGGGTAGACCCCACGGCGTGCAAACGGCCGAGCAGTTGCCCAAGGCGATAAAGCTGGTCAAGGTTGCCCGGCTCCGGTGCGCGGCCGCCACGGCGGGGGAACAGGGTGAAGCGGAAACCGGCGTGTTCGAACAGGCTTTTGCCGTTATGAATCATCGGCGCGACGACCGGCACTTCGCATTCGGCCAGTTCGAAGGTGAAGCGGTGTTCTTCAAGGATCGCGTCGTTGGTCCAGCGCTGGGGGCGATAGAACTTGGCGATCAGCGGCTCGGAGTCTTCGATGCCCACCTGATACACGCGGTTTTCGTAGCTGTTGAGCGCCAGGACGCGAGCATCGCTGAGGAAACCGATGCTTTCGACGGCATCGAGCACCAGATCAGGGGTGAGGGTTTCAAACGGATGGGCCATGGGAACTCCTGCGGGCAGCAGGGCGCCGCTTCCGGCCGAGTATGGTACCGCTGTAGGAGCGAGCTTGCTCGCGAAAAACCTGAGCGCGCAGTGGAGTGTCAGGTTCCGCTGCGTTATCGCTGACGATCTTCGCGGGCAAGCCCGCTCCTACAGTGGGGCGGTCTATCAGGCACCGACAATCCCGCCATCATCCCGCCGAATCGCCATCACCGAGGAGCGCGGCTTGCCATTCGGCAGATGCTCCGGCCAGGTCGAACCCCCGGTTTCACCCGGGTGCTGGATCCCCACAAACAGGGTTTTCTGATCCGGCGAAAAGCTGATCCCCGTCACTTCACAGGCCACCGGCCCAACCATGAAGCGGCGGATTTCGCCGGTCGCCGGGTCGGCGCAGAGCATCTGGTTGTTGCCCATGCCGGCGAAGTCGCCCGCGTTGCTGTAGTCGCCGTCGGTGAGGATCCACAGGCGCCCGGCCTTGTCGAAACCCAGGCCATCGGGGCTGTTGAACATGTTCTGCGGGTTGATGTTGGACGATCCGCCCTTGGGCTTGCCGGCGTGCACGCCAGGGTTGCCGGCCACCACAAACAGGTCCCAGCTGAAGTCCGCGGCGCCATGGTCATCGGCGTTGGCCTTCCAGCGCAGGATCTGGCCGTAGACGTTTTTCTCACGCGGGTTGGGCCCGCCCACCGGTTGGCCGTCTTCGCCGCGCTTGGCGTTGTTGGTCAGGGTGCAGTAGACCTGGCCGTCGGTGGGGCTGACCACGATCCATTCCGGGCGGTCCATGCGCGTGGCTTTGACCACACTGGCGGCCAGGCGCGCGTGGATCAGCACTTCGGCCTGGCTGGCGAAGCCGGTGCTGGCGTCGATGCCGTTTTTGCCATGGGTCAGCTCGACCCATTGCCCTTTGCCCTTCGGATGATCGGCGTTGCCATCGCCCGCATCGAAGATAGCCACGTACAAGGTGCCGTGGTCGAGCAGGTCTTTGTTGGCCTTGGGGCTCTTGTGGTTGATCTTGTCGCGGCTGACGAATTTGTAGATGAACTCGCCGCGCTCGTCGTCGCCCATGTACACCACGGCGCGGCCGTCACGGGTTTGCGCCAGGGCGGCGTTCTCGTGCTTGAAGCGGCCCAGGGCGGTGCGTTTTGCCGGGGTGGATTGCGGGTCGAACGGGTCGATTTCCACGACCCAGCCGTGGCGGTTGAGTTCATTGGGGTTCTTGGCCAGGTCGAAGCGCGGGTCGTGCAGGTGCCAGTTGATCTCTTTGCTGGCGGCCACCACGCCGTAGCGTTTCTGCCCGGCATCGAACGCTTGCTGGGGGTTGCTGCTGCCAAAGCAGTCGGTGAAGTTCTCTTCGCAGGTCAGGTAAGTGCCCCATGGGGTCTGGCCGTTGGCGCAGTTCTGGAAGGTGCCGAGGGCTTTTTTGCCGGACTTGTCGGCGCTGGTTTTCAACCATTCGTGGCCGGCGGCGGGGCCGCTCAGGCGGATCGGCGAGTTGCCGTGGATGCGCCGGTTGTAGCGCGAGTCCTGGACGAACTGCCAGGTATCGCCCTTGCGCCGTACTTCGATCACCGACACACCTTCACTGGCCTGGGCCTTGTGCACGTCTTCGGCCGATTGCGGCGCGCCGCCGTGGGCGAAGAGGTAGCGGTAGTTGGTGTATTCGTTGTTGATTGCCATCAGCGCGCGGTTGTCGTCGCCGGGGAAGGCGAACAGGCTCATGCCGTCGTTGTTGTCGCCGAACTGTTGTTCCTGGGCTTTGGCGGTGCCGTTGCCGGACGGGTCGAAGGCCGGCGCGCTCTTGTGCAGCGGCTGGCCCCAGCTGATCAGCACCGAAGCGCTGTAGCCCGGCGGCAGGGTGATGGTGTCGCTGGTGGCCGCAGCGATGCTGGTAAAGCCCAGCAGCGGGCTGGCGGAGGCGGCGTTGACGGCCAGGGCGCTGCGGCTCAGCAGGTTGCCACCGAGGAACATCGCCGCACCGCACAGGGCGCCGGCACCGATGAAGCGGCGGCGGGTAAGGCCGACCATCTGTTCGAGGTCGGTGGCTTGGTTTTCTTCTAATAGGTTCATGTCAGGCTCCCTGCGGTTTTTGCAGACACCATAAGGAGCGGGCGTGACGAAATTGTTGCAGTTTGAAGAGCTACTCGGCTCAGACCGGCGTGCCGAGCAGCACATTGCTGGCGGCAAACTGCACTTGGAGCGTCCCGCCAGCGGCGGCGCCCAGGGCCTCGAGCGCGGCGGGCTGCGCCAAGGCGCATAAAACCTGGCCATTGGGCAGGGCGATGCGCACTTCGCTGGGGCCGTCCTCGGCGGCGAGAATCGCGTCTACGGTCCCGCTCATGCAATTGTGTCCAGGTGTTGCAGGTTTGTCGGGCGCCAGCAATTCCAGCCAGCCGGCCTTGATCAGCGCAACGACTTCCACGCCGACTTCCAGCTCCAGCCGTTGCGTACTGTCATGGGTGATTTGCGCCGCCAGGGTCAGCCCTCCGGCGAGCTGCAAGTGAATCAGGTCGTTGCGGCCACGCTGTTCAATCGCAATGACCTGACCATGCAACTGGTTACGGGCGCTGGTGCGCAGCATCAAGCGGCCGAGCAGGTTGAAGTCGCTGGCGGCCTCGTCCGAGCCGAGCACTTCGGCCTGCAACACTTGCAGGCGCTGGTAGAGGCGCAACACCCGTTCACCCTCGGCCGTGAGTTTGGCGCCGCCGCCGCCCTTGCCGCCGACACTGCGTTCGACCAAGGGTTTTTGCGCCAGGTTGTTCAGCTCGTCGATGGCGTCCCAGGCGGCCTTGTAGCTCAAGCCCGCACTTTTGGCGGCGCGGGTGATGGAGCCCTGCTCGGCGATATGCCCCAGCAGGGCGATACGCTGGGGGCGGCGGACAATATGTTGGCTGAGCAGCGTCGGTAGGGACATGGGCATTCGCTGTGGTGGGATGAGCGGACGTTGCGGCCGCGAGGCATGAGAGTCAAGTGCCAGGCTTTGACGTGCGGGCCAGGCAGTACACGTCTACCTGTCGCGCGCCGGCGTTGATCAATAACCGCGCCAGGCTGTGGGCGGTGGCGCCGGTGGTGAGCACGTCGTCCACCAGTGCCAGGTGGCGGCCGCGCACCTCGGCACCCGGGGCCAGGGCGAAGGCGTTGAGCAGGTTGCGCTTGCGCGTCTTGGCGTCGAGGGCTTGCTGCGCGACGGTTTCATAAGGGCGTAGCAATAGATGTTCATCGTGGGGAAGGTCGAGGTCGACGCTGAGCCAGCGCGTCAGCATCAGCGCCTGGTTATAGCCCCGTTCACGCAGGCGCCTGCGGGCCATGGGCACTGGCAGCAGCATGTCCGGGCGGGTGAGTGAGTGGTTGTCGAAGCGATGTTGCAAGTAGTGCCCCAGCAAGCGCCCCAGCATATGCCCGAGGGGCCAGCGTGCCTGGTGCTTGAAGCGACTGATCAGGGTGTCCACCGGAAAGCTGTAGGTCCAGGGGGCGATCACGTGTTTAAAGGCGGGCGGTTGTCTCAGGCACTGGCCGCAGACCAGGCCGTCCATCGCCAAAGGCAGGGCGCAGATTTCGCAATGCTCCATCAGCCAGGGCAGCTCGGTTTCGCAGACGTTGCAGACACAGTCGGCGGTTTCAGTCGTCTCGTCGCAGATTAAACATGTCTGTATGTTTTTTGACCAGATGTAAACTTCGTGTTTGTAGCTTGGTTGACAGTGCATGAATCTTCCTTAAATATGCCGAGCATCCGTGTCGTGTCTGTGGGTATTGCCCCTTCCCGCAGCGCTTGCCAAAGCATAATCAAGGAATCGCCCATGAGCGCCAGCACCACCGCCACCTTGCGTCACGATTGGTCCTTAGCCGAAGTCAAAGCGTTGTTCGTGCAGCCGTTCAATGACCTGTTGTTCCAGGCGCAGACCGTGCACCGCGCGCATTTCGATGCCAACCGTGTACAGGTGTCGACCCTGCTGTCGATCAAGACCGGTGCCTGCCCGGAAGATTGCAAATATTGTCCGCAGTCGGGCCACTACAACACGGGCCTGGAAAAAGAAAAGCTGATGGAGGTGCAGAAGGTCCTCGAAGAGGCCGCTCGCGCCAAGGCCATCGGTTCGACCCGTTTCTGCATGGGCGCCGCCTGGAAACACCCGTCGGCCAAAGACATGCCTTATGTGCTGCAGATGGTCAAAGGCGTGAAGGCCATGGGCCTGGAAACCTGCATGACCCTCGGCCGTCTCGACCAGGACCAGACTACGGCCCTGGCCCAGGCCGGCCTGGATTACTACAACCACAACCTGGATACGTCGCCGGAGTTCTACGGCAGTATCATCACCACCCGTACCTACAGCGAGCGCCTGCAAACCCTGGCCTATGTGCGTGAGTCGGGGATGAAGATCTGCTCCGGCGGCATCCTTGGCATGGGCGAGTCCCTTGATGACCGCGCCAACCTGCTGATCCAGTTGGCCAACCTGCCGGAGCATCCGGAGTCGGTGCCGATCAACATGCTGGTGAAAGTCGCCGGCACACCGTTGGAAAATGCCGAGGACATCGACCCGTTCGATTTCATCCGCATGCTGGCCGTGGCGCGCATCCTGATGCCGCAATCCCATGTGCGCCTGTCGGCGGGGCGCGAAGCGATGAACGAGCAGATGCAGGCCCTGGCGTTCTTTGCCGGTGCCAACTCGATCTTCTACGGCGACAAACTGCTGACCACCGCCAACCCTCAGGCCGACAAGGACATGCAGCTGTTCTCGCGCCTGGGCATCCTGCCGGAAGCCCGTGAAGAGCATGCGGATGAAGTGCACCAGGCGGCCATCGAACAGGCGTTGGTGGAGCAGAAGAGCAGCGAGCAGTTCTATAACGCCGTTGTTTGATTCCCACCTGTTTTGACCGAGTTGCACCTGCCACCCCGAGGCCTGCATGTCTTTTGATCTCTCCGCGCGCCTCGCTGCCCGCCGTGCCGAACACCTTTACCGTCAACGCCCGCTGCTCCAGAGCCCCCAAGGCCCGGCGGTGGTGGTTGACGGTCAACCCCTCCTGGCATTCTGCAATAACGATTACCTGGGCCTGGCCAATCACCCGCAAGTGATCGAGGCCTGGCGCGCCGGGGCGTCCCATTGGGGCGTGGGCGGCGGTGCCTCGCACTTGGTGGTGGGCCATTCCACGCCGCACCATGAACTGGAGGAGGCGCTGGCCGATCTCACTGGCCGCCCGCGTGCGCTGCTGTTTACCACCGGCTACATGGCCAACCTCGGTGCGGTCACGGCGTTGGTGGGGCAGGGCGATACGGTGCTGGAAGACCGTCTCAACCATGCCTCGCTGCTGGATGCCGGCTTGCTGTCCGGTGCGCGCTTCAATCGCTACCTGCACAACGACGCGATCAGCCTGGCCAAGCGCCTGGAGAAAGCCACCGGTAATACGCTGGTGGTCACCGATGGTGTGTTCAGCATGGACGGCGACCTGGCCGACCTGCCGGCACTGGCCCGTGCAGCCAGGGCCAAAGGCGCCTGGTTGATGGTGGATGATGCCCATGGCTTTGGTCCGCTCGGCGCTAATGGCGGCGGGATCGTCGAGCATTTCGGCTTGAGCCAGGACGACGTGCCGGTATTGGTCGGCACCCTGGGCAAAGCGTTCGGCACGGCGGGCGCGTTTGTCGCGGGCAGTGAGGACCTGATCGAAAGCCTGATCCAGTTTGCCCGGCCGTATATCTACACCACCAGCCAACCGCCGGCGCTGGCCTGCGCCACCCTGAAAAGCCTGGAGCTGCTACGCACCGAACATTGGCGGCGCGAGCACCTCGACCGCCTGATTCGTCAGTTTCGCCAGGGCGCCGAGCAGCTTGGCCTGGACTTGATGGACAGCTTTACACCGATCCAGCCGATCCTGATCGGCGACAGTGCCAAGGCCGTGCGACTGTCGCAGATGCTGCGTGAGCGGGGCCTGACGGTCACGGCGATCCGCCCGCCCACCGTACCCGCCGGCAGCGCGCGTTTGCGCGTGACCTTGACCGCAGCCCACAGCGAGGCGCAGGTACAGCTATTGTTAAACGCATTGGAAGAGTGTTTCCGCTTGTCTGGTGCCACGGAGCCCGACCATGCGTGATCGACTGATCCTGCTGCCCGGCTGGGGTCTCGGCGTATCGCCGCTGGAGCCTTTGGCCGCCGCCTTGCGTGGCCTGGACGCACACCTGCAGGTGCAGGTCGAGCCATTGCCGGCGCTTGCTTCCAGCGACCTCGATGAATGGCTCGACGAACTCGACGCTACCCTGCCCGACAACGCCTGGCTGGGCGGCTGGTCCTTGGGCGGCATGCTCGCTGCCGAACTGGCGGCGCGGCGCGGCGAGCGTTGCTGCGGCTTGCTGACCCTGGCGAGCAACCCGTGCTTCGTCGCACACGACGGCTGGCCCCATGGGATGCCCGCCGCGACCTTCGATGCGTTCCTGGCCGGCTGCCATGCCGACTCCCAAGTCACCCTCAAGCGCTTCGGCCTGTTGTGCGCCAAGGGCGCCGAGGACCCGCGGGGGCTGTCGCGCCTGCTGGTCAGTGGCGCGCCGCATTCAGCGTCCAGCGTGTTGATGCCCGGTCTGGAACTGCTGGCCCAACTGGATACCCGCGAAGCCTTGCTGGCTTATCGCGGCCCACAGTTGCACCTGTTCGCCGGCATGGACGGATTGGTGCCCGCCGAAGCCGCCAGCGACCTGCTGAGGCTGCTGCCGGATGTGGAAATCGGCCTGATTGAACAGGCTGGTCACGCTTTTCTTCTGGAAGACCCCCACGGTGTGGCGGGGGCCATCCAGGCTTTTTTGCATGAGTGCGTCGATGACTGATTTATCCCATCCCTCCCTGCCGGGCGCCTTGCCGGACAAACGTCAGGTGGCGGCGTCGTTTTCCCGTGCGGCGGCCAGTTACGACAGCGTCGCCGAGTTGCAGCGCGCCGTAGGGCATGGGCTGCTGGCCCGCCTGCCATCAGCGTGTGCGCCACGGCACTGGCTGGATATGGGCTGCGGCACGGGTTATTTCAGCCGTGTGCTGGGCGAGTTGTTGCCCGCCAGCCAAGGTGTGGCGCTGGATATTGCCGAGGGCATGCTTAACCATGCCCGGCCTTTGGGTGGCGCACATCATTTTGTCGCGGGTGATGCAGAACGCTTGCCGCTGAAAGCCGAGAGCTTCGAGCTGCTCTTCTCCAGCCTGGCGGTGCAGTGGTGTGCGAACTTCGAGGCGGTGCTCAGCGAGGCCTATCGCGTGCTGCAGCCGGGTGGCGTGCTGGCGTTCGCCAGTTTGTGCGTCGGGACGCTGGATGAGTTGCGCGAAAGCTGGCGGGCGGCGGATGGCCTGGTGCACGTCAATCGCTTCCGCACTTTCGAGGCGTACCAGCAGCTGTGCGCGGCCAGCGGTTTGCGCGTGGTCAGCCTGGAGCGACGTGCCCATGTGCTGCATTATCCGGATGTGCGCAGCCTGACCCATGAGCTCAAGGCGCTCGGTGCGCACAATCTCAATCCGGGCCGCCCGGGAGGGTTGACGGGCCGTGCGCGGATTGTTGCACTGGTAGACGCCTACGAGCAGTTCCGTCAGGCCGAGGGACTGCCGGCCACTTATCAAGTGGTGTATGCCGTCCTGGAGAAGCCCCTATGAGCGCCGCCTATTTCATCACCGGCACCGATACGGATGTCGGCAAGACCACTATCGCCGCCGGCCTGTTGCACGCCGCTCGGCTAGCAGGCAAAAGTACTGCGGCGGGAAAACCCGTGGCTTCCGGCTGCCAGGTCACGGCCAAGGGCTTGCGCAACGCCGATGCCCTGGCGCTGCTGGCCGAATGTTCATTGCCGTTGAGTTATGCCGAGGTCAACCCGGTGGCGTTCGAACCCGCCATCGCGCCCCATCTGGCCGCGCGGGAGGCCGGCGTCGCGCTGACGGTGCAGTCGTTGTTGAAACCCATGCAGCAGATTCTGGCGCGTCAGGCGGATTTCACCCTCATCGAAGGCGCAGGCGGTTGGCGTGTGCCGTTGGCTGACCAGGACAACCTGTCGGACCTGGCCATGGCGCTGCAACTGCCGGTGATCCTGGTGGTGGGCGTGCGCCTGGGATGCATCAGCCATGCCTTGCTCACCGCCGAAGCCATCGCCCGGGACGGTTTGCCCTTGGCCGGTTGGGTGGCGAATATCATCGACCCCAAGACCTCTCGTCTGGAAGAAAACCTCGCCACCCTGGCCGAGCGTTTGCCCGCGCCATGCCTTGGACGAGTGCCCAAGCTCAAGCACGCCGGCGCCGAGGCGGTAGCTGAGTACCTGCAACTGGACCTGCTTGACTGATTCTGGCTATCGGCAAGGCATTATGCCATTAGTGTTTTTAACGGGCTTTTTGCCAGTATGTCTGCTTCAATTCAACTTCACGATTCTCTAAAGGCAGGTTGAAGCCATGGACATCTCTGGCAGCAGCGCGTTTTACTCGGGGCTGAGCACCATTCAGGCCGGGCAGAGCCGTGTCGACCAGGCCGCCGGCAGGATTGCCAGCGCCGCGACCACCCAGCCGTCGGACGCACAGCGCGACCGGTTGCAAGCCAATGACCGCGCCCAGCCGACGAACTCGGCGAGCAATATGGTTGAAATGGCCCAAGGCAAGTTTCAAGTGGAGTTGGGCGCCAAGGTCGCCAAGGCTTCAGACGAAATGCTCGGTACCCTGATCGACACCTTCGCTTAACCCCTCTTTCGTACGACCGGCTTCTTCCTGGGGCTGGTCGCCTTTGCGCAATCCTCCATTTTCTTCTGAACACCTTGTGGCATCCCGCCGCAGGCCTCGCAATGCCTGCCATTGACCCGCGTCATGACAAACGGTGTCTGGACGACGCTTGACATCCCCAGGTCGTAAACGTATGTTTCAAACACCTGTTTGACCGCCATAACAAATCCACGCGGTTGTTCATTCCAGATACATCAGCAGAGGTTTATCGCTATGCCTGACTACAAGGCCCCCTTGCGTGATATTCGCTTCGTTCGTGACGAACTGCTCGGCTATGAAGCGCACTATCAAAGCCTGCCGGCTTGCCAGGACGCTACCCCGGACATGGTTGACGCCATTCTCGAAGAAGGCGCCAAGTTTTGTGAGCAAGTGCTGGCACCGTTGAACCGCGTGGGTGACATCGAAGGGTGCACCTGGAGTGAGTCTGGCGTAAAAACCCCTGCTGGTTTCAAAGAAGCCTACAAGCAATTTGTCGAAGGCGGCTGGCCAAGCCTGGCCCACGACGTGGAGCACGGTGGCCAAGGCCTGCCGGAATCCCTGGGCCTGGCCGTGAGCGAAATGGTCGGCGAAGCCAACTGGTCGTGGGGCATGTACCCGGGCCTGTCCCATGGTGCGATGAACACCATTTCCGAGCATGGCACCCCCGAGCAGCAAGAGGCTTACCTGACCAAGCTGGTGTCGGGCGAGTGGACCGGCACCATGTGCCTGACCGAGCCACACTGCGGTACCGACCTGGGCATGCTGCGCACCAAGGCCGAGCCTCAGGCCGATGGTTCCTACAAAGTCTCCGGTACCAAGATCTTCATCTCGGCCGGTGAACACGACATGGCCGACAACATCGTCCACATCGTGCTGGCCCGCCTGCCGGACGCACCGGCGGGTACCAAAGGCATCTCGCTGTTCATCGTGCCCAAGTTCCTGCCCAACGCCGACGGCTCGATCGGTGCGCGCAACGCCGTGAGCTGTGGTTCCCTGGAACACAAGATGGGTATCCACGGTAACGCCACCTGTGTGATGAACTTCGACGCGGCCACCGGTTTCCTGATCGGCCCGGCGAACAAAGGCCTGAACTGCATGTTCACCTTTATGAACACCGCTCGCCTGGGCACCGCGCTGCAAGGCCTGGCCCACGCCGAGATCGGCTTCCAGGGCGGCCTGAAATACGCCCGCGATCGCTTGCAGATGCGTTCCCTGACTGGCCCGAAAGCGCCGGAAAAGGCCGCTGACCCGATCATCGTGCACCCTGACGTGCGCCGCATGCTGCTGACCATGAAAGCCTTCGCCGAAGGTAACCGTGCGATGGTGTACTTCACCGCCAAGCAAGTGGACATCGTCAAGTACGGCACCGACGACGAGGCCAAGAAACAGGCCGACGGCCTGCTGGCATTCATGACCCCGATTGCCAAGGCGTTCATGACCGAAGTCGGTTTTGAATCCGCCAACCACGGCGTGCAGATCTATGGCGGCCACGGCTTTATCGCCGAGTGGGGCATGGAGCAGAACGTTCGCGACAGCCGTATCTCCATGCTGTACGAAGGCACCACTGGCATCCAGGCACTGGACCTGCTCGGCCGTAAAGTGCTGATGACCCAGGGCGAAGCGCTCAAGGGCTTCACCAAGATCGTGCACAAGTTCTGCCAGGCCAACGAAGGCAACGACGCGGTCAAGGAATTCGTGGCACCGCTGGCTGCGCTGAACAAAGAGTGGGGCGAGTTGACCATGAAGGTCGGCATGGCCGCGATGAAAGACCGCGAAGAGGTGGGGGCCGCTTCGGTGGATTACCTGATGTACTCCGGTTACGCGTGCCTGGCTTACTTCTGGGCCGACATGGCGCGCCTGGCTGCCGAAAAACTCGCCGCCGGTACCAGCGAAGAAGCGTTCTACACCGCCAAGCTGCAAACCGCGCGCTTCTACTTCCAGCGCATCCTGCCGCGGACCCGTACCCACGTGGCCACCATGCTGTCGGGCGCCAGTAACCTGATGGACATGAAAGAAGAAGACTTCGGCCTGGCTTACTAAGCCTTACCGGGTTCATTTGAAACCGTCGCTTCCCTTGGGAGCGGCGGTTTTTTCATTGGGGGATAAAAAACACAGTGCAGCGCTCAGGGATTTTCTCCGGCTGCCGTTACAGTGATGGCAATGTGATACATGACGGGCAAGGTGTGCTTAACTGTTCGCATCAAGGCACAGTGCCACTACTTTTTGCGGGTCGGAGTTTTACCCTTGTCACGCGTGTCTGCTTTACGTTTCAGTCACTTTCTTCCTTCGTTGCTGCTGTTGCTGGCCGGGCTCTCGGCTGCGTACGTCAAGGACCTCAGCGTCTTCTTCACCTCGCTGTTCAATGTGTTGCCGACCCTGGTGCTGTTGCTGGGCGGTTCGTACTGCGCGGTTTATCGCCGTCAGCGTGAATTGTTCCTGATGATCACGGTGTACATCGCCTACTTCCTGCTCGATACCCAGACCGATTTCTATCGCGACAATGGCCGCGTGCGCGAAGACGCGGCCGTGGTGTTTCACCTGTGTTGCCTGTTATTGCCGTTGCTGTTCAGCATCTACGCGCTGTGGCAGGAGAAGACCCACCTGTTTCGCGACTTCGTTGCCCGTTGTGCGGTGCTGCTGGCAATCGGCAGCGTGGCGCTGGCCCTGGAGCAAAGTTATCCCCAGGCACTGCTGAACTGGCTGGCGGAGATCCGCTGGCCCGCTCTGCATGGGACCTGGATGAGCCTGATCCAGTTGTCTTACCCGATGTTCCTGGTCGGCTTCCTCGCCCTGGCAGCGCAATACTGGTACCAGCCGCGCCCGCTGCATGCAGCGCAACTGGTGGGCTTGCTGGGGATGTTCTGGATGTTGCCGCAGACCTTCATCCTGCCGTTCACGCTGAATATCATGTGCAGCCAGGTCATGCTGATGATCGCCGCCGGCGTGGCCCACGAGGCTTATCAAATGGCGTTCCGCGACGAACTGACCGGCCTGCCGGGGCGCCGTGCCCTGAACGAACGCATGCAGCGGCTGGGGCGCAACTATGTGCTGGCGATGACCGACGTCGATCACTTCAAGCGCTTCAATGACACCCATGGTCACGATGTGGGCGACCAGGTGCTGCGCCTGGTCGCGAGCAAGCTGTCCAAGGTCAATGGGGGTGGGCGTGCCTACCGCTACGGCGGTGAAGAGTTCGCCGTGGTGTTCGCCGGCAAGACCCTGGATGAGTGCATGCCGCACCTGGAGGAAATCCGCGAGATCGTCGCCAACTATGACATCAAGCTGCGTAATTCGGACCGGCCCCAGGATGATCAACAAGGCCGTCAACGCCGGGCGGGCAGCGGCGCGTCGAGTGTGTCTGTGACGGTCAGCATCGGCGTGGCCGAACGCCAGATCGACCAGCGCACGGCGGAAGAAGTGCTCAAGTCCGCCGACCAGGCGCTGTACGCCGCCAAGGGCGCGGGGCGTAACTGTGTGGTTGCGGCCGGGCAGACCCGCCGTGGCGCGGTGCGCATGCAGAGCGCTGCCGGTTGAGTGATGGCGCTGTATTCAGCGGTTCTACAATGATTGTCCGAGGCGCTGGCCGGCAGTAGGTTGAAAGGATCTGCTGCCGGAGACATCGACATGCCTGAGTACAAAGCTCCCCTGCGCGACATGCGCTTTCTGATCGACAACGTGTTTGATTTCCACGGCCACTACGCTGCCCTGGGCGCCACGGACGCCAGTCCGGACATGGTCAGTGCAATCCTGGAAGAAGGTGCCAAATTCTGCGAGAACGTGCTTTCGCCACTCAACCGCAGTGGTGATGAGGAGGGCTGCCATTTCGACAACGGCGTGGTGACGACGCCCAAGGGCTTCAAGGAAGCCTTCGCCCAGTACGTCGAGGGCGGCTGGCACGGTGTGGCGGCAGACCCGGCCTACGGCGGCCAGGGCCTGCCGCAATCGTTGGGCCTGGTGCTCAGCGAGATGATCGGCTCCAGCAACACCTCGTGGGGCATGTATCCGGGCCTGACCCACGGCGCGATGTCGGCGATCCACGCCCACGGCACCGAAGAGCAGAAGGCCACGTTCCTGAGCAAACTCACCGCAGGCGAATGGACCGGCACCATGTGCCTGACCGAAGCCCATTGCGGCACCGACCTGGGCCTGATCAAGACCCGTGCCGTGCCCCAGGCGGATGGCAGCTACGCGATCACCGGGAGCAAGATCTTCATCTCGGCCGGTGAGCACGACATGAGCGCCAATATCATCCATCTGGTGCTGGCCAAGCTGCCGGATGCGCCGGCGGGCACCAAGGGTATCTCGTTGTTTATCGTGCCCAAGTTCCATGTGGATTCGGCTGAGCGCAATGCGGTGCACTGCGGCTCTATCGAGCACAAGATGGGCATCAAGGCCTCGGCCACGTGCGTGCTCAACTTCGACGGCGCCAAGGGCTTTTTGATTGGCGAGGCGAACAAGGGCCTCAACTGCATGTTCACCATGATGAACCACGCCCGCCTGGGCACCGGCATGCAGGGCCTATGCAATGGCGAGGCGAGCTTCCAGGGCGCGATCAAGTACGCCAACGACCGCCTGCAAATGCGCGCGCTGACCGGCGCCAAGGCCCCGGAGAAAGCCGCCGACCCGATCATCGTGCATCCCGATGTGCGCCGTATGCTGCTGACCATGAAAGCCTTCAACGAAGGCAACCGCGCACTGACCTATTTCACCGCGCAGTTGCTCGACACCGCGCACCTTTGCAGCGACGCCGGCCAGCGCCAGGAGGCCGAAGACCTGTTGGCGTTCCTCACTCCCATCTGCAAAGCCTTTATGACCGACACCGGGCTGGAGGTGACCAACCACGGCATGCAGATATTCGGCGGCCATGGCTACATTCGTGAGTGGGGCATGGAACAACTGGCGCGCGATGCGCGGATTGCGCCGATCTACGAAGGCACCAACGGCATCCAGGCCCTCGACCTGCTGGGGCGCAAGGTGTTGGGCAGCCAGGGCAAGCTGCTGCGCGGCTTTACCAAAATCGTGCATAAGTTTTGCGCGGCGAATGCCGAACATGCGCAGCTCAAGGGCTATGTGGTGCAGCTTAATCAACTGAATCAGGAATGGGGCGAGCTGACTACCCAGGTCGGTATGGCCGCGATGAAAAACCCGGATGAGGTGGGCGCAGCGGCGGTGGATTACTTGATGTACAGCGGTTACATCATCCTCGCCTACCTGTGGCTTCGGATGGCCATTGCAGCGCTGGCGCACGATGACACTGACTTCGCCAAAGCCAAGCTGGCGACCTGCGACTTTTACTTCAAGCGCCTGTTGCCACGTACCGCAACCCACCGCGCCGCCGTGGAAGCGGGCAGCGAATGCCTGATGAGTCTGCCTGCGGAGTCGTTTGCGCTGTGATGACTTAAAAATACCAGTCAGTCACAAGTGGACCCTATGTGTCTGAAAAGTTGTTCGGGTACACTCGGAGCCTGTAAAACCGATCCTATCGAATCACTTTTCACGTTCTCACGAGGTTTGCCATGGCTGATTACAAAGCGCCGCTGCGTGATATGCGCTTCGTCCTCAACGAAGTCTTTGAGGTCGCCACCACTTGGGCCCAATTGCCGGCATTGGCAGACAGCGTTGACGCCGAAACCGTAGAGGCCATCCTCGAAGAAGCCGGCAAGGTCACCGCCAAATCCATCGCCCCGCTCAGCCGTGGCGGCGATGAACAGGGCTGCCGCTGGGATAACACGGCGGTGTTTACTCCGGATGGTTATCCACAGGCCTACAAGACCTACGCTGAAGGTGGCTGGGTCGGCGTAGGCGGCGACCCCGTGTTTGGCGGCATGGGCATGCCCAAGGCGGTATCGGCCCAGGTCGAGGAGATGATCAACTCGTCAAGCCTGGCGTTCGGCCTGTACCCGATGCTGACCTCCGGCGCCTGCGTGTCGATCAACACCCATGCCAGCGAGGAACTCAAGGCCATCTACCTGCCGAAGATGTATTCCGGCGAGTGGGCAGGCTCCATGTGCCTGACGGAAGCACACGCGGGTACCGACCTGGGGATTATCCGCACCAAGGCCGAGCCGCAGGCAGACGGTTCCTACAGGATCAGCGGAACCAAGATCTTTATCACTGGCGGTGAACACGACCTCACCGAGAACATCATTCACCTGGTGCTGGCCAAACTGCCGGACGCACCGGCCGGTCCCAAGGGGATTTCGCTGTTCCTGGTGCCGAAGTTCATGGTCAACGCCGACGGCAGCCTGGGCGCGCGCAACCCGGTGAGCTGCGGCTCCATCGAACACAAGATGGGTATCCAGGCATCCGCCACCTGCGTGATGAACTTCGACGAAGCCGTTGGCTACCTGGTGGGCGAACCCAACCGTGGGTTGGCGGCGATGTTCACCATGATGAACTATGAGCGCCTTGGCGTGGGTATCCAGGGCCTGGCGTCCGGCGAGCGCTCCTACCAGAACGCGATTGAATATGCGCGGGACCGCCTGCAAAGCCGTGCGCCGACCGGTGCCCAGGCCAAAGACAAAGTGGCCGACCCGATCATCGTCCACCCCGACGTGCGCCGTATGCTGTTGACCATGAAAGCCTCCAACGAAGGCGGACGCGCGTTTTCCACCTATGTGGCGACGCAGCTGGACATCGCCAAGTTCAGTGAAGATGCCGCTGCCCGCGAGCGGGCCGATAACCTGGTGGCCTTGTTGACGCCGGTCGCCAAGGCGTTCCTCAGCGACTTGGGCCTGGAAACCACCGTGCTCGGCCAGCAAGTGTTTGGTGGCCACGGTTACATTCGTGAGTGGGGCCAGGAGCAACTGGTGCGTGATGTACGCATCACCCAGATCTACGAAGGCACCAACGGCATCCAGGCACTGGATTTGATGGGACGCAAGATCGTCGGCAGCGGCGGTGCGTTCTACACCTTGTTCGCCGACGAGATTCGCCAGTTCATCGCCTCGGCGGGGCCCGAATTGGCGGAGTTCACCCAGCCACTGGGCGCAGCGGTGGATAACCTGGACGAATTGACCGCCTGGGTGCTGGATCGTGCCAGGACCAATCCGAACGAGATCGGCGCAGCCTCGGTGGAGTATTTGCATGCATTTGGTTACATGGCCTACGCCTATATGTGGGCGCGCATGGCCAAGGCCGCGTTGGGCAAAGAGACTGAGGAAGACTTCTACGCCAGCAAGCTGGGCACCGCGCGCTTCTACTTTGCGCGTCTGTTGCCACGTATTCACTCGCTGAGTGCGTCGGTAAAAGCCGGTAGCGAATCACTGTTTTTGCTGGATGAGGCACTGTTCTAACGGCTTGGAGGGCGTGTAAGCATTCTCTTACATGACGTACTGCTAATCGTCCTCTATCGCCAAATTGGATCCACGGATAATCTACTTCACATGGACGTCGCGCAGGAAGCGCAAAGCAACAACACGGACACGTAGGATTCTGCCAGGATGGCGGAGTGAAATGGATGTCAGGGAAACAGTCTGCAAAGCCCCGCTTCGGCGGGGTTTTCTTTTGCCTGCGAAAAAGTCAGGCGCCGAATTTCAGGGCAGGGCCTGCGGCGCATTCATCACGTCTTCCAGCAAGGTGCGCAGCAGCGCCATGGTTGCCTGCTGGCGCTGTACATCGCGACACACCAAACCTACCTTTAACGGCACCCTGGGTTCACTCAAGGGTTTCCAGAGCAGCGACTGGCTGTTGTGTTCGTCCTGGGAGCGTCCCGGCAGCACCGTGGCCAATTTGGTGTTAGGCAAGCTGTCGAGAATCCCCACCATGGTATTCAACTCCGCCTGTACCTGCGGCCGGCGTCCGAGGTTGGATAACTGACCCTGCCAGATCTGTCGAACCTGGAACTCTTCCCCCAGCAACAACATCGGCAGTTCGGCGGCCTGTTTCAGCGAGACTTTCTTGAATTCGCGCAGGGGATGGTCCTCGGGGATGACTATCTTCAATTCATCTTCGTACAACAACACACCGTGCAGCCCCGGCTGGCGTGGCGGCAGATAGCTGATGCCGATGTCCAGCGAGCCGTTAAGTAACCGCCGTTCAATCTCGATCCCGGTCAATTCGTAGATCTGCACCACCAGGTGCGGCTGGGCCTTGCGCACGCGCTCGAGCATTTGCGGGACCAGGCTGGTGTGCACGGTTTGCAGCACGCCGATGGCCAGGGTGCGCATGGCCTGGCCCTTGAAGTTACGCAAGGCTTCGACGGCTTGCTGCATGCCATCGATCAGCGGCAAGGCATGGTTGTACAGCGTATGGGCGGCCAGGGTGGGCAGCAGGCGTTTGCTGCTGCGTTCGAACAGGCTCACATCGAGGTTGCTCTCCAACTGGCGGATCTGTTGTGAGAGCGCTGGCTGGGAGATCGACAGGCGTTCAGCGGCACGGCCCACATGGCCTTCTTCATACACCGCGACGAAATAACGCAGTTGCTTAAAATCCATAAGGTTTGCTTATCGAAAAAGCTGGAAAAACGAAATGGCCGGTGGCCCCCGAGGCGCCTAGTCTAGCGCCTATTCGCAGGGCTTACAGGGCCGGATCGGGCAATGAACAGCGTTTATGTTGATGGCGTTTACATAGGCAAGGCAACACACCCGCAGACAGTGATTGCAGGGAAAACCGACCAAGGCCCGGTTGCCACTGGGGGCAAGCTGTGAATCTCTTCAATATGCGTCGCCCCGTGCCCAGCCTGGACGACCTGCTGCTGGAGGCTTCACCCGATACGCTGTCCAGTGAGGCGCTGATGCCCACCGTGGCGAGGCCGCGTCAGGTATTCGTACGTGGCCAGGGCTCGTGGCTGTGGGACAGCGACGAGCGTGCCTACCTGGATTTCAGCCAGGGCAACGCTGCCAACAGCCTCGGCCACAGCCCGCAGGTCTTGATCAAAGCCCTTGCCGACCAGACCCAGGCCCTGATCAATCCAGGCCTGGGTCTGCATAACCGCGCTCAACTCAATCTTGTCGACCGCCTGTGCCATCGTACCGGCAGCGACCAGGCCTACCTGCTCAACAGTGGCGCCGAGGCCTGCGAAGCGGCGATCAAGCTGGCGCGCAAGTGGGGCCAACTGCATCGCGGCGGGGCCTATCGCATTATCAGTGCGAGCAATGGTTGCCATGGTCGCAGTTTCGCGGCACTGGCGGCGTCGGGGGGAGCGCTGGAAAACCGCTTTGAACCGCAATTGCCCGGCTTCAGCCATGTGCCGTTCAACGATCTGCCGGCCCTGCATGCAGCGGTCGATGCACAGACAGTCGCCATCCTGCTGGAGCCGGTCCAGAGCGAGGCCGGTGTGATCCCCGCGACGGAGCATTACCTCAAGGGGGTTGAACGGCTGTGCCGCGAACTGGGGATCCTGCTGATCCTCGACGAAGTACAAACCGGCCTTGGCCGTTGCGGCACCTTGCTTGCCGAACAGCAATACGGCGTGCGAGCCGACATCATCACCCTCGGCAAAGGCCTGGGCGGCGGCGTGCCATTGGCTGCGCTGCTGGCGCGCGGCAACGCCTGTTGCTTCGGCGTGGGTGAGCTGGAAGGTACCCATCATGGCAACGCATTGATGGCATCGGCCGGGCAGGCGGTACTCGATACGGTGCTGGAGCACGGCTTCCTGGAACACGTACGTGAATCCGGCCTTTACCTGGGCGAAGGCCTTGCCCGACTGGCCTACCGCTACGACCAGGGCCAATTGCGCGGCCACGGCCTGATGTGGGGCCTGACGTTGGCGGATGATTCTGCAGATGCAGTGGTAAAAGCCGCCCTGCACGAAGGCCTGATCCTCAACGCCCCGCAACCTGACTGCCTGCGCTTCACCCCGGCGCTTACGGTGAGCAAAAGCAACATCGACGAAATGCTCCTGCGCCTGGCCCGCGCTTTTTCCCGGGTGCGCACCGCCCAGTTGCAATGCCGCAAGGGCATCGCCGTTTAACCCACATTCCTGAACCGTCTCGCGGTATACGCGGCGCCTCCAGCCTGATTTTTTCGGCTGGGGGCGTTTTTTTGCGTGTGAAATTTTTGGATTGAAAGCGTTGATTGATCGCCTGTGAAAACAATGGCTTTTTAGCGTGCGTCGATAAGGACTGTCGACGGAGCATTGGTTGCTCCACTTCTAATCTATGCCACTGGGTGGTATGTTTATGGGAAGGGATATCCATGAGGCTTAGGTTGTTTAAAACCAGGAATTTTGCTGAGGCGGCCAGAAAGGCGTGGATCTGTGATTCGGAGTTGAGGGAGGCGTTCGGCCAATTGCTCAGGGGGCAAGCTGACAATTTGGGAGGTGGTGTCTGGAAGAAACGCCTCAAAGAGAACCGACATCGATCTATTGTCTTGGCCAAGGGCAGGCATTACTGGGTTTATAACTCTCTTTTTGACAAGCAGAGGCGAAGCAATATCAGCCATAAGGAACTCAGCGCGTTGCGAGCACTGGCTAAGGTTTATGAAGGGTTAAACGAGGTACAGGTTCAACACCTTCTGGATAGTGGGGAATTTGTGGAGATGCACCATGACCAAAAAATATGAAAGCGAAATTCTTGAGTCTGTTCACCAATCTGCCAAAGCGCTTTATGCAATTGGCGCCATCAACAAAACTACTCTTCGTGAGTTCGACGAGGCATGCCTTGCAAAGATCCCGGCGCAAATCCCTGCCGAACAGATCAAGCAGCTACGTGAAAGTAGCCATGTCAGCCAACCGGTGTTTGCTCGTTACCTGAATACCAGCGCCTCCACGGTGAAGAAATGGGAATCTGGCGAGAAGCAACCCAGCGGCATGGCGCTCAAACTTCTTAGCATCGTGCAAAAGCATGGGTTAGAAATTCTGGCCTGAAGGATGGCCCGGTGCCAGATCCCACTGAACCCTCACGAACGCCCAAGGTCGATTAGCTACACGGCTCACACGAGCCGATTTTCTGGAGCTGACCCATGGACATCATTCGTATCATCATCGCCATTCTGCTGCCGCCACTGGGTGTGTTCCTGCAAGTGGGTTTCGCTGGCGCGTTCTGGCTGAATATTCTGCTGACCTTGTGCGGTTACTTCCCAGGCATCATTCACGCCGTATACATCATCGCCAAGCGCTGAGCCCGTCAGCCTTTTGCGATGAGCCGTGAATTGCGCTCATTGCGAAAGGCCAGTTGCTCGATGGTCTGGGTAGCGTGCTCGGCTTCTTCCCGCGCCTTGAGGATGATGCCGTGCTGCTCGGACTTGCTGCACACCGGGTCGGCATTGCTCGCATCCCCCGTGAGCATGAAGGCCTGGCAACGGCAGCCACCGAAATCCTTTTCCTTTTCATCGCACGAACGACACGGCTCGGGCATCCAGTCGTAGCCGCGAAAGCGGTTGAACCCGAAAGAGTCGTACCAGATGTGCTGCATGCTGTGGTCGCGCACATTGGGAAACTGCACCGGCATTTGTCGGGCGCCGTGGCAGGGCAGGGCAGTGCCGTCTGGCGTCACGGTCAGAAAGATACTGCCCCAGCCGTTCATACAGGCCTTCGGGCGCTCCTCGTAGTAGTCCGGTGTCACGAAGATCAGCTTGCACGGATGGCCTTCGGCTTCGAGCTTGGCACGGTATTCGTTGGTGATGCGTTCGGCGCGCACCAGTTGTTCCTTCGTCGGCAATAAACCCACGCGATTGAGTTGTGCCCAGCCATAGAACTGGCAGGTGGCAAGCTCGACAAAATCCGCCTCCAGCGCAATACACAGCTCGATGATGCGGTCGATCTTGTCGATATTGTGCCGATGGGTGACGAAGTTCAGCACCATCGGGTAGCCATGCGCCTTCACGGCGCGGGCCATTTCCAGTTTTTGCGCAAAGGCTTTTTTCGAACCGGCCAGCAGGTTGTTCACCTGTTCGTCGCTGGCCTGGAAGCTGATCTGGATATGGTCCAGGCCGGCTTTCTTGAAGTCGCTGATCTTCTGCTCGGTCAGGCCGATGCCCGAGGTGATCAGGTTGGTGTAGAACCCCAGCTTGCGCGCCTCGGCGATCAACTCGGCGAGGTCCTGGCGCACCAGCGGCTCACCGCCGGAAAACCCCAACTGCGCCGCGCCCATCTCACGGGCCTCACGAAATACCTTGATCCACTGCTCGGTGCTCAGCTCCTTGCCCTGCTCGGCAAAGTCCAGCGGGTTGGAGCAATACGGGCATTGCAGCGGGCAGCGATAGGTCAGCTCGGCGAGCAACCACAGCGGCAGGCCGATGGCGGGTTTTTCAGGCAAGGGTGATCCAGTGCTCAGCACGGGCGACCTCCATGAATTGCTCGATGTCGTCACCCAGCTCAGGTACGCCGGGGAACTGTTCTTCGAGGGCGGTAATGATCGCCGCCACGTCGCGCTCACCGTCAATCAGGCCACCAATCAGCGCGGCGCTGTCGTTGAGCTTGATCATGCCTTCGGGGTAGAGCAACACATGGCCTTTTTGCGCGGGTTCGTACTGGTAACGGTAGCCCTGGCGCCAGGTCGGTTTTCTGCTGCGATCAAAGCTCATAGGGTGATCCCTTTATGCCACACCCGCTGCTCGGTCACGCTGTGATACGGCGGGCGTTTCAGTTCGTAGGCCATGCTCATGGCATCCAGCATGCTCCACAGGATGTCGAGTTTGAACTGGAGGATTTCCAGCATGCGCTCCTGGCCTTCTCGGGTGGTGTAGTGCTGCAAGGTGATTGCCAGCCCATGCTCCACGTCGCGCCGCGCCTGGCCCAGGCGGGTGCGGAAATATTCGTAGCCGGTGGGGTCGATCCACGGGTAGTGCTGCGGCCAGCTGTCGAGGCGCGACTGGTGGATCTGCGGCGCGAACAGCTCGGTGAGCGAGCTGCTGGCGGCTTCCTGCCAGCTGGCGCGGCGCGCAAAGTTGACGTAGGCGTCTACCGCAAAGCGTACGCCGGGCAATACCAGTTCCTGGGAGCGCAACTGGTCGGGGTCGAGGCCGACCGCTTGGCCCAAACGCAGCCAGGCTTCGATACCGCCGTCCTCCCCCGGTGCGCCATCGTGGTCGAGCAGGCGCTGAATCCACTCGCGACGGATCTCGCGGTCCGGGCAGTTGGCCAGGATCGCCGCGTCTTTCAGCGGGATGTTCACCTGGTAATAGAAACGGTTGGCGACCCAGCCCTGGATCTGCTCGCGGGTGGCACGGCCTTCATACATCGCCACGTGGTACGGGTGATGGATATGGTAGAAGGCGCCTTTGGCCCGCAAGGCGGCTTCGAATTCGGCGGTGTTCATCGGTCTATCAGTCATAAGAGGTCTCCTGTAGGAGCGAGCTTGCTCGCGAAGGTCGTTAACGATGACGTGGGCGTTCTGAATGAGCACGGTGCCCTTGGGTTTTTCGCGGGCAAGCCCGCTCCTACAGTTCGATGCTCATGCCGTCGTAAGCGACTTCGACATTGCGCCGCACCAGTTCCGCGCGCTCTGGAGAATCTTCATCGAGGATCGGGTTGGTGTTGTTGATGTGGATAAGCACCTTGCGCGGCTTGGGCAACTGCTCCAGCACTTCGAGCATGCCGCCGGGGCCATTTTGCGCCAGGTGGCCCATCTCGCGGCCGGTGCGGGTGCCGACGCCACGGCGCTGCATTTCATCGTCGTCCCACATCGTACCGTCCACCAGCAGGCAATCGCTGCCGGCCATGATCTCCAGCAACGGCGCGTCGACCTTGCCCAGGCCCGGGGCGTAGAACAGTTTGCCGCCGGTGCGCAGGTCTTCGACGATCAGGCCGATGTTATCGCCTGGGTGCGGGTCGAAGCGGTGCGGCGAGTACGGTGGGGCGGCGCTACGCAGGGGCAACGGGGTGAAGCGCAGGTTGGGGCAGGCCGGGATGGTGAAGCTGGCATCCAGCTCGATGCGGTTCCAGGCCAGGCCGCCGTTCCAGTGGGTGAGCATGGTGAACAGCGGGAAGCCGGTGCTCAGGTCTTCATGGACCATGTCGGTGCACCACACCTGGTGCGGGCAACCTTCGCGCAGGCTCAACAGGCCGGTGGTGTGGTCGATCTGGCTGTCCATCAGGATGATGGCACTGATGCCGGTGTCGCGCAGTGCGCGGCCGGGCTGCATCGGCGCAAAACCCTGGAGTTGCGCGCGGATATCCGGTGAGGCATTGCACAGTACCCAGTTCACGCCATCGTCGGAAATGGCGATGGACGACTGGGTCCGCGCCTGCGCCCGCAGGCTGCCGTCACGAAAACCTGCGCAGTTCACGCAGTTGCAGTTCCACTGCGGGAAGCCGCCGCCAGCGGCGGAACCTAGAATCTGGACAAACATGGCCGCTCCATCAAGCAAAGCTCAAAACAAAAACGCCCCGGGCGAACCGAGGCGTTGTATTACCCAGCGGCTTAGCGGCTGGCGAAGTACATGGTGACTTCGAAGCCGATACGCAGATCAGTGTAAGCAGGTTTGGACCAGGTCATATTCTTACTCCTACGAAGGGATGGGACGTTTACTACCAAGTAATACATATAGTCCACCTCCAGTCGGAGATGTTCAGATGTGTGCGTGGGAATGTTACGCAATTCTTCTCAAGTTAGCGCTGTCTTGGTGGAAAAAGCCTGTTGCAGGGTTGGCAATGATCAGCTCGCCGGTTGCCAGCTCTCGTCGACAGGTGGGCCGTTGGCGATGCAGCGCCAGCCGCCGGTCGCGTCCTGCAGCTGTTGGGCCGCGTGTTGCAGGTCCTCCCGTGTGCGGGCCTGGATCAGCTGTTGAAGCCGGTACAGATAATCCGACGGATGGCCCGCCAGGCGCGCGTGCCAAAGCAGTTCGGCGCTTTGGGTGATCGGTAACGTCGCGGCGCAGAACTGCTGTGCCAAGGCGTGATTGCCCACGTCAACGCTGCCGTCGATCAACACCGGTAGGTGTTTCAGGAAGGTTTGCAGGTGATCGACGATACCTGCCAGTGAAACGCTGGGTGATTGCACACCCAACAGCAGGCCGGTTTGCCCGTTGATCTGTCGGACACCGCTGAATACGGCGTAGCCCAATTGCAACTCGACCCTCAGGCGTTGGTAGAACGGCCCTTGGAGCAGGTGCCCAAGCAGCAGCCATGAGGCTTCATCGGCCAGGGATTGGCTGGGTGCCGGGCAAAACAGCAGCACGGCGGCTTCGGTTGAGTGGGTTTTAACCGTATGCCACACACGTTGACCACCGAGGTGTTGAAGAGACGGTTCGAAGTGTGCAGGTTGCCCAGGCAGACGGGCGGCGGCGGCCTTTATCAACGTTTCACATGCGGCGGGCAGACTCAGCCCCAGGCCGTGCCAGCGGGCAGTGGCCCAGGATCCAGGCTGTTCGCTGGCGTCGGCATGACCGGTGGCGCAGCACGTGGGCAGGGCCTGGAGCAGTTCCCGGATAGCGATCATGGGCGCAGGTGCCGGGGCAGTTTCCTGCGGCAGGTTGAGGTGTTGCGCCAACGCCTCCAGCACGGCCGGCATCGGCTCGTGCAGTCCTATCATTTTCATCCGCCACTCATTGCCGGTGGCTTCGAACGATAATTCGACGCCCGCCTGGCGCGCATGCTCACGCAATGGCTGCAAGGTGTTTTCCAGCCCGGCAGGCGCTGGCGCGTCGAAGCGCCACTGCACGTACAGCGCGCCTTCATCGCCGTCATCCGCCAAGGCCTGGCTGAAGGTCAGCGCCGATACGTCCCTTCGCCCCCGTGAACGATCCTGGGCAAACGTGCGCAAGCCTCGGTGAGCGCTGGTTTGGCCACGGATCAGGCCGGCGCGTTCTTCTTTGACCGGTGGGCGCAGGAACGGGTTGTTCGGGGGCAGTTGCCAACGGTGTTCGGCGGGCGGCAAATGCAGTGAATCAAGCAGGGCCTTGAGCGCGGCGACGCCCTGTTCACTGAGGTCTTCGCTGTCGTTTCGAGCCAATGCCAGGGCGCCCTGGACCTGTTGTTGGCGAGCGTTCAGCAGGGCGAACTCTTCGCGCAGTGGCGTCCAATCGCTGTGAGCGAAAAAGCTCAGCCAGTCGTGCAGCAGCGTCTCAATGTGTGTGGGCGGTTCGTCCTTGCTGTCGAGTGTAAAGTCGATGTCCAGCACGGCTTGACCGGCGAAGTGGTACAGCACCGATGCCTGCAGGGCGCTGGCCAAGTGTCGGGTTTTCAACTCGGCGAGCAGCCCGCCCGGCGCAGAGGCATTGAGCCAGGTGCAGAGGAAATCCAGGGCTTCACGGGGCGCGTCACAGGTGATGACGTGGTGCAAGTGGTTGTTGTCGATGTATTGATAGCGCCGAGCCTGGCCTTGCATCAAGGCCGGTGGTGAGGCCTGCGGATGCAAGGGGCCAGCGATCAGTTGCGCGCTGAAACGCTGCGCCAGGGCTTCCAGTTCTTGCAGCGGTTGCGGGCCGGCGAGGCTCAATGTCATCTGCCCGCTCTGATAGAAATGCGTGTGGAATTCCCGCAGTGCTTGCTGAAACGCCTCGCGCTCCACCGGCAGGCTGTCGCGGTTGCCCGCGTGAAAGCCGCGCAGTGGATGATCCGCTGCCAAGCCTTCTAGCAGCGCCACCTGCTGCTGTGCCTTGGCATCCTGGGACCAGGCGACGTACTCGGCGTGCAGCACTTCGCGCTCGCGCCGTTGATCTTCCAGGGTCAGGCGCGGATGGGTCAGCATGTCCGCCAGTCGCTCCAGCCCGTGCGCATAGACTGAAACCGGTAGTTCAAAGAAGAAGTCCGTGGTGCGTTCACGGGTGCTTGCATTCACTTGGCCGCCGTGGCGCTGCACGTAGGCCATCAGCCCTTCGCCTGCAGGAAATCGCTCGGTTCCCAGAAACAACAAATGCTCAAGAAAATGCGCCAGCCCCGGCCAGGCCAACGGCACGTCGTGGCTACCGGCAGCCACCCGCAGCGCCGCCGCGCAACGTTTTAAGCGCGGTGCATGGCGCAGGGAAACCCGCAGGCCATTGGCCAGGGTCAGGTGAACGGGATAAAGGTGGGCCGGGGCGGGCATGGGCACTTCCAGAACGGGCAAGTGCCTATGCTAACAAACCCATTCAGTCAGGGCTTGTACAGCGGGCCGTAAAGCTCGGGACGCCGGTCTTGCAGGTAATGGTTGGCGGCGCGGGCGTCGAGGATCGATTGCCGGTCCACTGTCCCGACAATCAAGGCTTCATCCAGGCCGGCCTGGGCGATTCGCTGGCCATCTGGTGCGGCAATGCTGCTTTGCCCGCAGTACTGGATATCGCCTTCGTGCCCGCAGTAATTGGCGTAGGCCACGTAGCACTGGTTCTCGAAGGCCCGCGCCCGCACGGTGACATCGGCGACGAAGTCGAACGGCACCATATTGGCGGTGGGCACCAGGATCAGCTCGGCACCGGCCAGGGCCAGGCGTCGGGTGTTTTCCGGGAACTCCAGGTCATAGCAGATCAGGAACCCCAACTTCCATCCGTTGAGTTCCGCCAGCGGGAAATCATCGTCGCCGGCACTGAACATCGAGTGATCCAGATCGCCGAACAGATGGGTCTTGCGGTAGTTGCACAGGCGCTGGCCGTGGGCGTCGATCAACTGCACGGCGTTGTAGATCTGCCCGTCTTCGACCCGCTCCGGGTAGCCGTACAGAATCGCCAGCCCGGCGCTCTGCGCGATTTCGGCAACGGCTTGGGCAGACTCCCCGTCCTGGGCTTCGGCCAAGGCACCCACGGCTTCGGCACCGATGTTGTAACCGGTGAGGAACATCTCCGGCAGCACCAGCACATCGGCACCGGACGCTTCATGCGCCAGTTGGTGCAGACGCTTGAGGTTGCCTGCGACATCCAGCGGCAGCGGTGGGCATTGGTACAGGGCGACGCGCATGTTCAACTCCTTAGTCAGCCAGGGCAATCGGCCCGATCTCATCGAACACATCACCCGGCCCCGGGTTCTCGGGGTGAGTGCTGCCACCAAAGTGGGTCATGATGCCCCACACCGCGTTCAATGAGGTTTGTACCGCGCCCTCCACCCATGCTGGAGTCCAGGACACGTCGTCACCGGCGATAAAAATCCCACGCTGTTCAGCGGGCATGTCCTTCTGCATGAAGTGCGCATACATACGTTGGTTGTAGCGGTAGTGACCCGGCAGCGCGCCTTTGAAGGCCCCGAGGAAATGCGGGTCGGCTTCCCAGGACACGGTGATCGGGTCGCCGATGATGCGCGCCTTGATGTCGACTTTCGGGTAGATCTTGTTCAAGGCGTCCAGCGCCAGTTTCACCCGTTTGTCGATGGGCTGCGGGAGCATTTTCAGCGCGTCGCTCATCCACGAGTACGACAGGCAGATCACCCCTGGCTTGTCGTCGCCGTTGTCGAAAAGGTAAGTGCCGCGCGTGAGGCGATCGGTGAGGGTCATGCTCATCAGGTCGCGGCCGGTCTCCGGGTCTTTGTCTTTCCAGAACGGGCGGTCGACCATCACGAAGGTCTTTGACGATTGCATGTAGCGCGTGCGGTCGAGGGCCATCCACATCTTTTGCGAGAACAGTGTTTCATCGCACTCGATCTGGGTGGTCAGCAGCCAGCTTTGGCAGGTGGTGAGCACGGCCGCGTATTCGCGGGTATCGCCGTAGTTGTCGGTCACCGCGAAACGGCCATCGGCAGCATGGGCGATGCGTTTTACCCCGGCCCGTGGTGCACCGCGGTGCAGCGAGCTCAGGCTGGTACCGGCGGGCCAATGGGCGCAACGCTCCGGCACATGGCGCCAGATGCCCATCGGCACCTGGGCTACGCCGCCGACCACCAGGTGCTGGTGATCGTCACAGTTGGTCATGACCACGCGGAATATTTCCAGCATGGAGTTGGGGAAATCCGAGTCCCAGCCACCGGTGCCGAAACCTACCTGGCCAAACACCTCGCGGTGGTGGAACGACAACTTGGCGAAGGCCTTGGAGGTGGCTACGAAGTCGTAGAAGGTGCGGTCGTCCCACAAGGGCACCAACTTGTTCCACAGCGCTTTGAGGCGCGGCACATCACGGTCGCGGATGGCTTGCTGGATATCGCCGAACTGCGAGCCGGCTTCCAGGGCGTCGGCCCAGGCGTCAGCCACTTCCTGGAACAACGCAGGCAGATCGGACAGCTTTTGTGCGTAGTGGGTCTGGCCTTCGAGATCGATCACCGTACTGCCGGAAGCCGGCGTCAGCGGGTTGGGGAAGGGTTTGGTTTCCAGACCCAGCTTGTCGACGTAGTGATAGAACGCGGTAGAGGACACCGGAAAACGCATGCCGCCCAACTCGGCGATGATACCTTCGGCGCCTTCGAAGGCCTGGGAACGCAAACGGCCGCCCATCTTCGAGGCCTCATACACCACGGGCTTGAGGCCCAGCTTCATCAGCTCGTAGGCGGCGACCAGCCCGGCGATACCGGCGCCGACGATGGCCACTTCGGCGCCATGATTGGCGGCGGGGATACTGCCGAGTCCGGCGGGGTGTTCGATCCAGTCATCGAAGGCGAACGGGAAATCCGGGCCAAAGATGGTGATGGGTTTTTTACCGTCGGCAGGGTGGCGATGGGTCTTGCTGATAGTGCTGGACGGAATGCTCATGGCGGGCCCTTGCTGACGACTCGGCGGGAAGTGACCCGCTGAGTATAGGAAAAGATGGCAGCCAGTTTAGGGAGCGTTGCGTTCGTTAATAAGACGCAAAGTGTCGTCGGAATGAATTGTTTTTAGTCATAGTGACGAATTAGGTGGTCAGATTGGTTGGCCGCGATCCAATTTGTTACTGAGGATGATCGATGTGGTGGTTTTCTCCACGCCATCGACACTGCCGATCTGGTCCAGTAATTGATCGAGCTGTTCCGGCGAATCGGTGCGCAACCAAGCCACGTAATCGAACTCGCCGCTGACCGCGCACAATTGTTGAACCTGGGCCATGGCGCTCAGCCTGCGCAGCACTTCTTTGCCCGAGCGCGGTTGCACGGTGATCCCCACATAGGCCTGCAAGCCGCCATCTGCCACGCGTTGACCCAGGCGCACACCATAACCGGTGATCACCTGGGTTTTCTCCAGGCGCGCAAGGCGCGACGTCACAGTGGTGCGCGCAATGCCCAACTGCCGGGCAAGCATGGCCACGCTTTCGCGGGCGTTGATCTGCAAGGCGGCGATCAACTGGCGATCGATTTCATCTAGAACAGGCACGTGGGGCTCCGTGACGGGCGGCAATGGGAACGCATGTTACAGGCTTGGATCGGCCAGCAGGCAGCGGGCAAACAGTTGTGGTACCGGCAGGTGACGTTGGCTGTAGCGGCCCAGCAGGATGATCTCGCGGAAAAAAGTCAGCTTGCCCAGCGGGATTATTCTTACTTGGGGCGAGCGCTCCAGCCACAAGCCTGCCTTTGGAATCAACGATACGCCCAGGCCACACTCCACCATCCTGACGATGGCTTCGAGTTCATCCAGCTCCAGCGCCACTTGCACCTCAAGCTTCTGCTCGCGCAGAAACCGGCTTACGAGTCGGCCGCCAAACGAAGCACGGTCATAGCGCACATGGGGCTGGGTGTTGAGTAGGTGCAAAGGGTCGTCGCCCACCAATGTGTTCGGCACGACCAACACGAACGGCTCCTTGCGCAGCACCTGCACATACAACTCCTTGGGCAGGTCGAAGGGCGGTCGAATGATGATTGCCGAATCCAACTCTCCAGCGTCGACCTGGTTCAACAGCTCCAGGGAGACACCAGGCACCAACTTGCACTCAACCGTTGGCGCGGCCTGGCGCAAGCGCACCAGCGCCTGGGGCAGCAAACCGGTTTGAGCCGTAGTGATAGCACCGACTTTCAACTCACCCCGGTATTCATTGGTATTCACCGGCACCGCCATGCGGTTGAAGGTCTCCAGAATCTCCTTGGCCAAGGGTAATGCGCGCAAACCGGCGGCATTCAGGGTGGCCTGGCGGCCGGTGCGGTCGAACAGCTGCACGCCCAGCGCTTGCTCCAACTGACGAATCTGGGCACTCACCGCTGACTGCGTCAGCCCGATATGCATGCCCGCTGACGCAAACGTCCCGTGGCGCGTTACCGCAATAAAGGTCTTCAATTCACGCAGCATCGATGTCTCGATTCATCAAAAATTTTTGAGCTCGACGCAAAAACTATCGTCTTTTCATCGTTGGGAGCAAGGCTAAACTCGGGTTACTAACGCCCATAGAGGTTTGAACTGATGACACTCGCGCCCTTTCACCTGGCAATTCCGGTATTCGATCTCGCCGCTGCACGGCACTTCTACGGCGACGTCTTTGGGTTGGAGGAGGGCCGCTCCAGCGAACACTGGGTCGACTTCAACTTCTTCGGCCATCAACTGGTGATCCACGAACACCCGAAAACCGCCTCCCAGGAAGCCGCCCACACCAACGCCGTCGACGGCCACGACGTGCCCGTGCCGCATTTTGGCGTGGTGCTGGGCTGGGAAGATTGGCACGCCCTGGCAGACCGTTTACAGGCGCGGCAGACGACGTTTGTGTTGGAACCGCATATTCGGTTCAAGGGACAGGTGGGTGAGCAGGCGACCTTGTTCCTGTTCGACCCGTGCGGCAATGCGTTGGAGTTCAAGGCATTCAGGGATATTGGGCAGTTGTTTGCGAAGTGAGGTTGTAGGCAGCCCCCCACGCAAAACGCCTGTGCCAGACACACAAAAGCCGCGCAATGCGCGGCTTTCGAATTGGTGGGCCCACACGGACTTGAACCGTGGACCAAAGGATTATGAGTCCTCTGCTCTGACCAACTGAGCTATAGGCCCTCAGTAGGTCGCGGATTATAACGATGGTTTCTCCACTGTGCTATCCGAAAAATCCTCAATGCTCCTGCGAAGGAAGGTAGCCGCAAAAAGCTCGGGCGGTAGCGGCAGGCTGACGATGTAGCCCTGCATCTGTTCGCAGCCTTCAGCGGCCAGGAAGGCTTGCTGTGCGGGGTTCTCCACGCCTTCTGCGATGATGGTGAATTGCATGCTGTGGCCCAGGGCGATGATGGCGCGCACGATGGCGACGTCGTGGGGGTCGTCAGGTAGGCCGCGGACGAAGGACTGGTCGATCTTCAGGAAATCCAGGGGCAGGCGCTTGAGATAGCTGAGGGACGAATAGCCGGTGCCGAAATCGTCGATCGCCAGCTGTACGCCCAGGCGCTTGAGTTGGTGCAGGACTGCCAGCGCTTCTTCGGCCTGGCTCATGATGAAGTTTTCAGTGATCTCCAGTTGCAGGCAGCCCGGTTCGAGGCTGTAGTCGCGCAGTAGCTGTTCGATACGAGCCAGTAAACCAGGGTGGCGCAGTTGCGCGCCGGCGAGGTTGACCGATAGCGGGCCAAAACCATCGAAAGTGCTTTGCCAGGTGTGCATTTGCAGGCAGGCGTGCTCCAGCACCCAGTCGCCAATCTGCAGGATCATGCCGTTCTCTTCGGCCAGGGCAATGAAGTGTTCGGGCGAGACGTCGCCAAAGGTGGGGTGGTGCCAGCGGATCAAGGCTTCGGCGCCGATCAATTCTTGTGTCAGCAGGCTCAGTTTTGGCTGGTAATACAGGACCAACTCATCACGTTCGATGGCTCGCCGCAGTTCGTGCTCCAGTGCCACGCGCTCGTTGGCCTGAGCTGTCAGGTCGCGGGTGTAACTTTCGACCCGGTTACGCCCCTTGGCCTTGGAGCGGTACATCGCGGCGTCGGCGTTCTTGACCAGGGTGGCCACGTCGGTGCCGTCCTGGGGGTACAGGCTGGTGCCGATGCTGGCGCTGATGAAGAACTCGTGTTCGCCGGCCTGGAACGGTGGGGTGAAGCAGGCCAGCAGCTTATTGGCCAGTTGCTCGGCGTCGCTGGCGTGTTGCAGGCCGGGCAGCAGGATGATGAATTCATCGCCGCCCAGGCGCGCGACGGTGTCGATGTCACGCAGTTGCTCCTTGAGGCGTACGGCGATGTCTTTGAGCAGCAGGTCGCCGATCGGGTGGCCGAGGCTGTCATTGATGTGTTTGAAACGATCCAGGTCGAGAAACAGCACCGCGCCTTGTTTGCCGGTTTCCTGATGGCCGTTGAGGGCCGCCTGCAGCCGACTTTCAAACAGTGTGCGGTTCGGCAGGCCGGTCAGCGGGTCGTGGTGCGCCTGATAGTCGAGGCGCGCCTGGGCCAGCTTGAGGCTGGAGATGTCGGCAAACACCGCGACAAAATGCGTGATCAACTGGTCGCGGTTGCGCACGGCGCTGATGGTCAGCCAGCTGGGGTACAACTCGCCGTTCTTGCGGCGGTTGGAGATTTCGCCCTGCCAATGACCTTGGGCCGTCAACTGGTGCCACATGGCGGCGTAGAAGGCACTGTCATGCAGGCCGGAGGCGAGCAGGCGCGGTGTCTGGCCAAGGGCTTCGGCTTCGCTGTAGCCGGTGATCTCGCTGAAGGCGCGGTTGACGGCGCTGATGTTCTGGCGCGTGTCGGTGATCAATACGCCCTCGGCGGTACTCTCGAATACCGTGGCGGCCTGTTGCAGTTTTTCCTGCATCAGCTGGCGCTCGGTGATGTCCCGGGCGATGGTGAGCATGCAGTCTTCACCGGCAATTGGCAGTGGTCGGCTGGAGACTTCGCACAGCCGGATCTGCCCGTCGCTGCGGCGTATATGGCAGATGAAGTCACGCACGTATCCATCTTGATGCATCAACTCCAGCATGTGCTTGCGTTCGTTAAGATCGACCCAGATGCCCAGGTCAAGGGTCGATTGGTCGAGGGATGTCGTGCTGTTGAAGCCGGTGATGCGACTGAAACCATCGTTCACTTCAATCAGCAGGCCATCCCGCTGGCGGCTCAGCAGCAAGCCATCGGGAGAGGCGTGGAAGGCCTTGGCGAATTTCTCTTCGGAGATTTGCAGTTGTTGCTGGGTTTCCTTGAGCTGGGTGATGTCGCGGACCACCACCACAATGGCTTCAGTGGTGTCGAGTTGAAACGGCTCGGCGGAAATCAGCCCGATAAAGGCCTGGCCATTGCTGCGCAGAAAGGGCATTTCCAGGTTGCGAATGCTGGTGGTTTGCACGCGTTTCAACAGATCGGGGCCGATACCGGGGATGCCCCAGATATTCAGGGCGGTCGCGGTTTTTCCGATCACCTGCGCGGCTTTCAGGCCCACTTGGTCCTCAAATGCTTTGTTGACCTCAAGCAGGCAGCCATCGGACAGTCGCGCGATCACCAGGATGTCCGGGCATTGCTGAAACACGGAAGCAAACTTTTGCTCGGAAAGCTGCAGCGCCTCTTCAGTGCGTTTGGCTTCGCTGATGTCGATCATCAAGCCCCGCAACACTGGCTCATGGCCGTGTTCGATCAGGCTCACAATGTCACGCACCCAAAGGCAGCGGCCGTCCGCCGTGATCACCCGATAGTCGATGCTGTGGTCGCGGTTGGCGCGGGTTTCCCGGTAGCAATAGGCTTCGGCGCGGATGAGGTCGGCGGGGTGAATGATATTGCGCCAGAAGCCCGGAATCAGCCAATGGGCGCGCGGGTAACCGAGCAGATCCTCGGCGTGGGGTGACACATAGCTGTAGGTGAAATCGCTAACGCTGGCTTCCCAGGCGATGGCAGACAGGCTCTCCACCAGGCCGCGATAGTGGTATTCGCTGCTGCGCAGTTCCTGTTCGAGGGCGACGCGGCGGGAAATTTCCGAGCTCAGTCGGCGATTGATCCGAATGACGATGGCCAATACGGTGCTCAACAACAGCACGGCGGGCAGGCCGTACATCAGCAGGTCGGTCCAGAACGTACGATGGTTGGTGAGGCTGCCCACCCAGTGTTGCTGGATGGCTTCGGTTTCGGCCGGGCTCAGGTCAGCGAGAACCTTGTCCAGGATACCCACCAGTATTTTGTTGTCCCGTGGTACACCCATCGCCAATTGATAGCGGTACGGCGTTTCGCCACTTACGTACAGGCCATCGAGCTTGAGCTGGCGCAGACTCCAGACGCTCGACGCGAGGTCGCCCACCACGGCGTCGACTTCGTCGGTGGCCAACGCCTGCAGCGTCGAACTGACATTGGGCAGGGCCACCAGGTTGAGGTCTGGATGGTGGGTGCGTAGCAGTTCATGGGGGGCATAATTTTCCACCACAGCAATCTTCAGCCCATAAAGGTCATTGAGGTTGCGTGGTCGGGCGCCGCCTTCATGGGCAAGGATGACAATGGGAAAGTCCAGGTAAGGGCGTGTGAATGCCATGAAGTCCTGGCGCTCGGGGGTAGACATGATGCCCGGCAGCAGGTCGAGTTGGTTGTGGCGTGCCCGCTCCAGCAAGGCACTCCAATTGACCGGCTCAATCAGTTTGATCCTGACCCCCAGGCGTTCCTGGATCAGGCGTATGTAGTCCGCCGCCAGGCCTTGGTAGCGGCCCTCTTCATCACGGTATTCGAAAGGTGGCCAGGAGGCGTCCACCCCCACGCGCAACTCCTGATGGTCCGCCAGCCAGCCACGCTCATCATCGCTAAGAGTCAACGCGCCAGCCGTTGCGGTCCAGGTCAGCAGCGACAGCAGTAACACAGTCGGCAATCTGGGCATAACGGTCTCGTTATGGCACGGGGAATGTTTCGAGTGTAGACGGGCATTGCGGGGGAGGGGATTTGCGCGGGATTTTATCTGTACAAAGCAAAACCCCCGGCCTGGGCCGGGGGTTCTGGTGTCACTCGTCGAGGAAGGAGCGCAGATGCTCGCTCCGCGTCGGGTGGCGCAACTTGCGCAACGCCTTGGCTTCGATCTGGCGGATCCGCTCGCGGGTCACGTCAAACTGCTTACCGACTTCCTCAAGGGTGTGGTCGGTATTCATGTCGATGCCGAAACGCATACGCAGTACCTTGGCTTCACGGGCAGTGAGGCCGGACAGTACGTCGCGGGTCGCTTCTTTAAGGCTCTCAACAGTGGCGACATCGATTGGCGACTGCATGGTCGAGTCTTCGATGAAGTCACCCAGGTGGGAGTCTTCGTCATCACCGATCGGGGTTTCCATGGAGATCGGCTCTTTAGCGATCTTCAATACCTTGCGGATTTTATCCTCAGGCATTTCCATGCGTTCGCCCAGCTCTTCCGGGGTCGGTTCGCGACCCATTTCCTGCAACATCTGCCGGGAAATACGGTTGAGCTTGTTGATCGTCTCGATCATGTGCACCGGAATACGGATGGTGCGGGCCTGGTCGGCGATCGAGCGAGTGATCGCCTGACGGATCCACCAGGTGGCATAAGTCGAGAACTTGTAGCCGCGACGGTATTCGAACTTGTCCACAGCCTTCATCAAGCCGATGTTGCCTTCCTGGATCAGATCGAGGAATTGCAGGCCACGGTTGGTGTACTTCTTGGCGATGGAGATCACCAGACGCAAGTTCGCTTCAACCATCTCTTTCTTCGCGCGGCGGGCCTTGGCCTCGCCGATCGACATGCGACGGTTGATGTCCTTGATCTCGGCAATCGTCAGACCTGTTTCGGTCTCGAGTGCGGTCAGCTTCTGCTGGCAACGGATGATGTCCGGCTGCAGGCGACCAATGGCTTCAGCGTACTTCGCCTTACCTTTGGCCAGGGCGTCGCTCCAGCTTTCGTCAACTTCGTGGCCCGGGAACTGGCGCAGGAAGTCGGTACGCGGCATGCGCGCATCACGGACACAGAGCTGCATGATCGCGCGCTCTTGTGCACGCAGACGCTCAAGGGCGCTACGAACGCGTTCAACCAGGCCTTCGAATTGCTTCGGGACCAGCTTGATCGGCATGAACAGCTCAGCCAGCGCCAGCAGCTCGGCAATTGCCAGCTTGTTGGAGCGACCGTGCTTTTTCAGGGCCTTGCGGGTGATTTCCATTTGATCGGAAACCGCGCCGAAACGCTGGGCAGCAATGATCGGGTCTGGGCCGCTTTCGACTTCGTCTTCGTCGTCGGTGCTGGCTTCAGCCTCGTCGTCTTCGGTGTCATCGTCCGCTTTCGCGGCTTTGGCATCGACAGGCGGCGGTACTTCGGCAGCAGGCGGCGCGATGCCGTCGTCCGGGTCGATATAACCGCTCAGGACGTCGGACAGGCGGCCACCTTCGGTGGTGACGCGAGTGTACTCGGAGAGAATGTGGTCAACCGTGCCAGGGAAGTGCGCGATTGCGCCCATCACTTCACGGATACCCTCTTCGATACGCTTGGCGATTTCGATCTCGCCTTCGCGCGTCAGCAACTCGACGGTACCCATTTCACGCATATACATGCGCACAGGGTCAGTCGTGCGACCGATGTCGGTCTCCACCGCGGCCAACGCGGCAGCGGCTTCTTCAGCGGCTGCCTCGTCGGTATCGGCGTCGGCCAACATAAGGGCGTCCGCATCCGGAGCACTCTCGTGTACGGGGATCCCCATGTCATTAATCATGCGGATGATGTCTTCCACCTGCTCTGGATCTGAAATATCCTCAGGCAGGTGATCGTTGACCTCTGCGTAAGTCAGATACTTCTGCTCACGACCAAGGGTGATCAACTCTTTGATACGAGACTGCTGTTGCGCTTTTCCGGACATAACACCCTATCCACTGAAGGTCTTGGCGGGCAAAAAACAAGCCGAGGATTATACCCGAGCTATGACCTCACACGCCAGCTGAGGTCGGGTTTGATGCGGAAACATTCTGTTTTAAGAGGTCGCGCATCTGTTTTGCTATCTGAATTTGCTCTTCAGCCGATAATCCCGGCTGTCTTGCTCTCTTGATCAGTTCATCGAGGGTCTGCGTGTGCTGACCCGCGGATAACCTAGTAATGGTGTCTAAAAACTGTTGTTCAAGGTTATCGCCGTCAATTAGCCACTCCTTTTCCGCGAGTGCCTTCAACAAACGACCCTGTTCCGTGCCATGCCAGCGAGCCATCAGTTGAATGGAGTTTAGCTTAGGATTTTTCTGCACGGCCTCGATCAGTGCGATCAGCACCTGAGCGTAGGTATTGCTCGCGTTGGCAAAATGGTCGGCGCTTTCAACCTTGCTCGCTAATTGCGGGTGGTGGATAAGCGTGCGCAGGGCAATCAATGTGGGCGCTTCTACGGCGACCGGCGTGCGAGGTGCGTAGGCTTCATCGCGATCACCGCGCTTGCCGTTTTTGCTCCAGGGTTTCTTGTCCCATTTCTTGCCGCCGGCACCGGGCTTCTTCGGCGTCCATTCCTGCTGGGGGGCATACGCCTCCTGGGGTTGATGGAAGTCGGCATAGTCCGGCATGGCGTCATAATCCATGCCTGGGTCGTAGGCAGGCGGCGCGTCCTGCGGCGCGCTGTGCACCAGCTGGCTGACGGCCTCGCCACTCAGTCCTGTAATTTCCAGCAGGCGTTGGCGCATCAGGGTGCGCAGGTTCGCCCCTGGAACCTTGTCGATCAAGGGTGCCGCGAGGGTGGCCATATGGGCCTTGCCTTCGAGGGAGCGTGGGTCGGCTTCTTCGGTCAGTTGCTGGAAGAAATAATCCGCCAACGGCTGCGCATGTTGATTGATGCGGGCGCGGAATGCGTCGGTGCCTTCGGAGCGCACCAGGGTATCCGGGTCTTCCCCTTCGGGCAGGAACAGGAAGCGCGCGCGGCGCCCATCCTGCAGGCTCGACAGGGTGGCTTCGAGCGCGCGCCAGGCGGCGTTGCGGCCGGCCTGGTCGCCGTCGAAGCAGAACAGCACGCTTGGCACGACGCGAAACAGGCGCTTCAAGTGTTCTTCGCTGGTGGCGGTGCCGAGGGTGGCCACGGCGTTGCGCAAACCTTGCTGGGCCAGGGCGATCACGTCCATATAGCCTTCGACCACGATGATTTCATCGAGGTTTCGATTGTTCTTGCGCGCTTCGAACAGGCCGTAGAGTTCCTGGCCCTTGTGGAATACCGGGGTTTCCGGGGAGTTCAGGTACTTGGGCTTGTCATCCCCCAGCACTCGGCCGCCGAAGGCGATGATGCGGCCACGGCTGTCGCGGATCGGGAACATTACGCGGTCGCGGAAGCGGTCGTAGCGCTTGCCGGTCTCGGCGTTCTCAACCAGGAGGCCGGCGTCGATCATGGCTTTTTGCTGCAGGGTATCGCTGCTCAGGTGTTTGTACAGGTTGTCCCAGCCAGGTGGAGCAAAGCCGAGGCCGAAGTCGCGGGCGATTTCGCCGGTCAGGCCGCGCCCCTTCAGGTAGTCGACGGCGGCCTTGCGCTGTGGATGGCTTTTAAGGGCCTGACGGTAGAAGTCGGCAGCGGCAGTCAGCAGCGGGTACAGAGGCGAGTCGGTGGGTTGCCGTGGTTTATGCGGGCGGCCACTTTCTTCGCGGGGGACTTCCATGCCGGCGGCTTTCGCCAGGTCCTCGATCGCCTGGGGGAAGTCCAGGTTGTCGTGGTCCATCAGGAAGCCGAGGGCGTTGCCGCCTGCGCCGCAGCCGAAGCAGTAGTAGAACTGCTTGTCGGGGCTGACGCTGAATGACGGGGTTTTTTCCTTGTGGAACGGGCAGCAGGCTGTGTAGTTTTTGCCGGCCTTCTTCAATTGCAGGCGCGAGCTGACAACATCGACAATGTCGGTGCGGTTCAGAAGGTCGTCAATAAAGCTCTGGGGAATCAGCCCGGCCATGGCGTTCTCGTCATCACTGCGTGTAAATGAGTGCCCGTGAAGTGCTCAAGCGCACGTATCGAATGGCTTGACCATCAATCGTCTGCTTGGGCTGTCAGGAAGTGTATCTGCCGAACATTCACTGACGTTAGTTTCAATCAGTGTGTCGGCCTGGAAATGTTGCCCTCGAGTCCGGCGCCGGCCAATCGTGGCCTCGGATGCTCGTCGCTGGGCACAGCCGATACAGTTGATCGCCTGCTTATAAAATGAGTGTGCTCGTCAGTAGCCTTGTTAGGCTCGTCAGAAGAGACGTGCACCGCTGGCAAAAGAGCCAGTCCTGACGTTTGAAGCAGGTGTATCAGTCGCGTGTGCGGCGTCAACGATGAAGCATCAAGCGATATCCGCAAATGCCAACAGCCCGGCTGAGGCCGGGCTTGGCAGAAGCTTGCTACGAACGTCTGTGTATTAGTACAGACGAACGGCGCGGCGCTGTTCGCGCTGAACTTTCTTGGCGTGACGCTTAACAGCGGCTGCTGCTTTACGCTTACGCTCAGAAGTTGGCTTCTCATAAAATTCGCGGCTACGAACTTCAGCCAGAACACCGGCTTTTTCGCAGGAGCGCTTGAAACGACGCAGAGCTACGTCGAAGGGTTCGTTCTCTTTTACTTTGACGGCTGGCATCCAGAGCTACCTTCTTTCATTACCGGGAATCAACGTTCTCGTCGCAAAAAATTCGCGGCTGAGGTCGTCGGTTTTTAAGGGTTGCGGATGTTAACCCCTCATTGGCAGGAATGCAAAGCCTCTGATCGAAAACCGCTAGTCGGGAGGGGGAGTGGCGACTATTATGCGCGCCTTCGAATTCAGCCTCTACAAGGCGCAAACCCATGCTAGTACTGGGACTTGAAACCTCCTGCGACGAAACCGGTGTCGCACTTTACGACAGTGAACGCGGGCTCTTGGCCGATGCACTGTTCAGTCAGATCGACTTGCATCGGGCCTATGGCGGCGTTGTGCCGGAGCTGGCCAGTCGTGATCACGTCAAACGTATGCTGCCGTTGATTCGCCAGGTGTTGGACGAGGCCGGTTGCGTGCCGACCGAGATCGATGCGATTGCCTATACGGCGGGCCCTGGATTGGTCGGAGCCCTTCTGGTTGGCGCCTCTTGTGCCCAGGCGCTGGCTTTTGCCTGGGGCATTCCGGCCCTCGGCGTGCACCATATGGAAGGCCATTTACTGGCGCCGATGCTGGAAGAAAACCCGCCGCAGTTCCCGTTCGTCGCTTTGTTGGTTTCGGGCGGGCATACGCAGCTGGTCCAGGTCGACGGAATCGGTCAATACACGCTGTTGGGCGAGTCCTTGGACGACGCCGCCGGCGAAGCTTTCGACAAGACCGCGAAGATGATGGGCCTCAATTACCCGGGTGGGCCGGAAATCGCCCGCCTGGCCGAAAAAGGCGTTGTCGGTCGCTACACCTTCCCGCGCCCGATGTGCGATCGCCCTGGTCTGATGTTCAGCTTCAGCGGCTTGAAAACCTCCGCGTTGAATACCTGGCAGCACAGTGTCAGCGCCGGGGACGACAGTGAGCAAGCCCGTTGCGACATCGCGCTGGCGTTCCAGCAGGCCGTGGTGGAGACTTTGACCATCAAGTGCAAGCGTGCCCTGAAACAGGCCGGCATGAAGCGCCTGGTGATCGCCGGTGGCGTCAGCGCCAACAAGGCGTTGCGCAGTTCATTGGAAAAGATGCTTGGTGATATGAAGGGTGATGTGTTCTACGCCCGCCCTGAGTTCTGCACCGACAACGGCGCGATGATCGCCTATGCCGGTTGTCAGCGCCTGCAGGCGGGGCAGCACGAAAGCCTGGCGATCAGCGTGCAGGCGCGCTGGCCGATGGAGCAGCTGCCGCCCTTGTAAGAGTGCAACGTGAGTCGGGCTCATTGGCGGTATTTAAAAATGCCGTTCGCGCCCGGCAAACAGGTCGCGTAGATTGCCCCGGTGTCGCCAGACGATCAGCAGTGTCAGCACGCTCATCGGCAGCAGCGCCGCCGGTTCCTGCCAGGCCAGCAACGGCAGGGTGAGCGGTGTGGCGATCAGAGCTGCCAGCGAGCTGGTGCGGGTCAGGTAGAACGTCAGCAGCCAGGCGAGCACGGCCAGCAACGCCGCCGGCGGGTAGATCCCCAGCAGCATGCCGGCTGCCGTGGCGACACCTTTACCACCGCGAAAACGGAAGTACAGGGGAAACAGATGGCCGAGGACGGCGCACACGCCCACCCAGGCCTGCTGCTGTAGGGTCAGGCCGGCGAGGCTGGCGATCAGTACGGGCAACAGGCCCTTGCATACGTCGCCCAGCAGCGTCAGTACGGCGAGCTTCTTGCCGGCCAGGCGCAACATATTGGTGGCGCCGGCATTGCCTGAACCACTCATTCGCGGGTCGGGATTTCCCGTCAGGCGGCTGAGCAAAATGGCGAAGGACAGCGAGCCGAGCAGGTAGGCGAGAATCGCCAGTGACCAAAACATGCTAACTATTCCGGGCGAGGATGCCCTGATTCTAACGGGGCATCGCGCCCTTGTCGTGCTGCGGAGAAGAGCTTGGACAGAGTGTTTATCGAAGGCCTGGAAGTCGACACCGTGATCGGGGCCTACGACTGGGAGCGCGGGATCCGCCAATGCCTGCGCCTGGACCTGAGCTTCGCTTGGGATAACCGCCCGGCTGCGGCTGGCGACGACCTGGCCCTGGCACTGGATTACGCCAGTGTGTCCGCGCGGATCCAGGCCTTTGCCGAGCAGTCCCAGTACCAGCTGGTCGAGACCTTTGCCGAACGCCTGGCCGAAGTGCTGATGAGCGAGTTCCAGATTCCCTGGCTGCACCTCAAGCTGACCAAGCCCGGCGCAGTGCCGGCTGCCAAGGGTGTAGGCGTGGAGATTGAGCGCGGATGTCGCTGACTCAGGTTTACCTTGGCCTCGGTAGTAATATCGAGCGCGAGCCCCACCTGCGCGCCGGTCTCGACGCGTTGGCGAGTTTCCTTACGGATATGTGCTGCTCGGCGGTGTTCGAGAGCCAGCCGGTGGGCATCAAAAGCGGGCCATTCTTCAATCTGGTGGTGTCGGCCTATACCGACCTGTCATTGATGGAGTTGGATCGTCGGTTGAAATCCATCGAGGCTGACAATGGCCGCTATGCGCCGGATCGCAAAGGCCTGCCGCTGGATATCGACGTGCTGCTGTACGGCGAGTTGGTGGGTGACTTCGATGGTTTGATCCTGCCGCGGGCGGAGATCCTGAAAAATGCCTTTGTGCTGTGGCCGCTGTCGATGATGGCGCCGGACCGGGTGCACCCTGAAGCGGGCAAGACGATGGCTGCGTTGTGGCGTGATGCTCAGATTGATCAGGTGCTGGCGCCTGTCGGGTTTGAATGGCAGGGCCAGCAACTCACCCCGGACTCGCTCCTACAAGGGTTTGTGTAGTTCCTTGTAGGCTTTGAGTGCCCTGAGTCGTTCACGCTTGAGCGCCTCGCCCAACTCCGGCCCCTTGAATCCCCGCTCAAGCAGTGGCGCAACTGCAACCTCGCGCGCTGCTTTCGCCGCGCCGCGTAAGTAATCCGCCTGTGGATAACTTCTTCGCTCCAGCCCCTTGCGGCCCCGGGCATCCATTTCGCAGGCGACCACAAACTCCTCAAAGCGCTGTGGCCTGCGGTATACGTCAAAACTTTGCAGCAACTCCAGCAACGTCGAGGCTTTCAGCTCCAGCGCGCGATGACCGTGGGTGTGATACTGGCCCACCAACAGCGCCAATTCCTGGCAATCCCTTGGCACTTTGAAGCGCTCATTGACGGCCTTGATCAGCTTCAAGCCTCGATGCTCATGAGCGATGTGCTGCGGTAACTTACCCACAGGCGTCAGGCCCTTGCCCAGGTCATGCAGCAGGCAGGCCCAGCGTACGGTCAGGGGCTGTTTGTGCTCGGCAGCTTGTTCCAGCACGCTCAAGGTGTGCACACCCGTGTCGATCTCGGGGTGATGGGCCTCGGGTTGTGGCACGCCAAAGAGTGCGTCCACTTCCGGCATCAAGATCTTCAGCGCATTACAGTCCCGAAGTACCTGGATAAACACCTGGGGCTGATCTTCCATCAACGCCCTGGAGATTTCTTTCCAACTGCGCTCCGGGGTCAGGGCTTCCAATTCACCGGACTCGCTGAGTTGACGCATCAGCTCCAGTGTCTCCGGTGCTACCGTAAAACCCAGGTGTGCGTAGCGCGCGGCAAAACGGGCGACACGGAGAACTCTGAGTGGATCTTCGGCGAATGCGGGGGAAACGTGACGAAGTATGCGGGACTCAAGGTCGCGCTGGCCGTGATACGGATCAGTCAGGTTACCGTCGTCGTCTTCGGCGATGGCGTTGATGGTCAGGTCGCGACGGATCAGGTCTTCTTCCAGCGTCACCTCGGGGCTGGCGTGAAACACAAAACCACCGTAACCCCGACCACTCTTGCGTTCGGTACGGGCGAGGGCGTACTCGTCGCCGTTTTTTGGATCGAGGAACACCGGGAAGTCCGAACCCACTGGCTTGAAGCCCTTGGCGAGCATCTCTTCGGTGCTCGCGCCGACGACCACGCGGTCGACATCGGTGACCTTGATGCCCAGCAGGCGGTCACGCACGGCGCCGCCGACTTTGTAGATTTTCATGAAAAAGCCTCCATTAGCGGCACAGGATACCGCCTGTGCCTGGCCAATGGAGGCTTTGCTGTTTCAGAGATGAACGACGGCCAGGTCCAGGCGGCCGTAGTCGTTGTCGTTGTGATCGTTGCGCGGTGGTACATGGTGGGTCTTCATCACTTGGTCGCCCTGCAGGGTTTCCAGGTGGATGTCGAAGCCCCAGAGCCGATGCAGGTGCTTGAGCACTTCTTCGGTGGATTCGCCCAGGGGTTTGCGGTCGTGCTGCTGGTGGCGCAGGGTCAGCGAGCGGTCGCCGCGCACATCGATGCTGTAGATCTGCACGTTGGGCTCACGGTTGCCCAGGTTGTATTGCGCCGCCAGGGTTTCACGGATGGTGCGGTAGCCGGGTTCATCGTGGATGGCCGGCACCACCAGGTCATCCTTGAGGTCATCATCCAGGATGCTGAACAGTTTGAGGTCGCGGATCACCTGGGGTGAGAGGTACTGCAGGATAAAGCTCTCATCCTTGAAGCTGCTCATGGCGAACTTGATCGTCGACAGCCAGTCACTGCCGGCGATTTCCGGGAACCAGCGGCGGTCCTCATCGGTGGGGTGTTCGCACATGCGCCGAATATCGCGGTACATGGCAAAACCCAGCGCGTAAGGGTTGATCCCGCTGTAATACGGGCTGTCGAAGCCGGGTTGGAACACCACGCTGGTGTGGGACGTCAGGAACTCCATCATGAAGCCGTCGGTGACCAGGCCTTCGTCGTACAGGTCGTTCATCAGCGTGTAGTGCCAGAACGTCGCCCAACCTTCGTTCATCACCTGGGTCTGGCGCTGTGGGTAAAAGTACTGGGCGATCTTGCGTACGATACGCACGATTTCCCGTTGCCACGGCTCCAGCAGCGGTGCGTGCTTTTCCAGGAAGTACAGGATGTTTTCCTGTGGTTCGGAGGGGAATCGCGCGTTGTCCTTGTCGCTGTTCTTGCCGGCGCGTTTGGGAATGGTGCGCCACAGGTCGTTGATCTGCTTCTGCAGGTGCTCTTCGCGCTCCTTCTGGCGCAGGCGCTCTTCCTCGGCAGAAATAGGGTACGGGCGCTTGTAGCGGTCGACGCCATAGTTCATCAGGGCATGGCAGGAGTCGAGCAAGTCCTCCACGGCGTCGATACCGTGGCGCTCCTCGCACTGCATGATGTACTGCTTGGCAAACACCAGGTAATCGATGATCGAGCTGGCGTCGGTCCAGGTGCGGAACAGGTAGTTGCCCTTGAAGAAGCTGTTGTGCCCATAGCAGGCATGGGCCACCACCAGCGCCTGCATGCAGATGGTGTTTTCTTCCATCAGGTAGGCGATGCACGGGTCGGAGTTGATCACGATCTCGTAGGCCAGCCCCATCTGCCCCCGGGTGTACGACTTTTCGGTACTGAGGAAGTGTTTGCCGTACGACCAGTGGTGGTAACCCAGGGGCATGCCGACGGAAGCATAGGCATCCATCATCTGTTCGGCCGTGATCACTTCGATCTGGTTGGGGTAGGTGTCCAGGGCATAACCCGCCGCGATGCGGCTGATTTCCCGGTCATAGGCCTGGATCAGTTCAAAGGTCCACTCGGAGCCGGTGGAAATGGGTTGGCGCTTAGTCTCTTTTTTGGCGGTCATGTCACTAACCTGCGCTGGAAGAGTTCACGGAAGACCGGATAGATATCGCCGGCCGAGACCAGTTGCTGCTGGGCGAACGTGTCGGCAAAGGCTTCGCCGATGCGCTCGTATTCAAACCACAGGGCCTGGTGCTCACGGGGGGTGATTTCGACGTAAGTGTAGTACTGCACAAACGGCATGATGTGGTTGATCAGGATGTCGCGGCAGATCGGCGAATCGTCGTTCCAGTTGTCGCCGTCGGAGGCCTGGGCCGCGTAGATATTCCACTCGTTGGCCGGGTAGCGCTCGACCATGATCTCCTGCATCAGCTTCAAGGCGCTGGACACGATGGTGCCGCCGGTTTCCCTCGAGTAGAAGAACTCCTCCTCATCCACTTCCCGTGCGCTGGTGTGATGGCGGATGAACACCACGTCGATCTTGTCGTAGTTCCGCTTCAGGAACAGGTACAGCAGGATAAAGAAACGCTTGGCGATGTCCTTGGTCGCCTGGGTCATTGAGCCTGACACGTCCATCAGGCAGAACATCACGGCTTTTGAGCTGGGGTTGGGCTGCTTGACCAGCAGGTTGTACTTGAGGTCAAAGGTATCGAGGAACGGCACGCGGTGGATACGCGCGCTGAGTTTCTCTATTTCCGCCTCGATTTCCTGGATATCGCCGAAGTTGTCTGGCTCTTCGCGCTTTAAACGCGCCAACTCTTCCTTTGCCGTCCTCAATTTTGCGCGGCTGCTGCCCGACAGGGCGATACGCCGTGCATGGGCCGAGCGCAGCGTGCGGATGATGTTGATTCGAGAGGGGTTGCCTTCGTTGCTGATCCCGGCGCGTACGGTCTTGAAGGTATCGGTGCCGGTCAGGTTACGCTTCACCAGGTTGGGCAGTTCCAGGTCTTCGAACATGAACTCGAGGAATTCTTCCTGGGTGATCTGGAACACGAACTCGTCCATGCCTTCGCCGGAGTTACCGGCCTTGCCCGGGCCTTTGCCACCGCCACCGCCCTGCGGGCGCTGGATATGCTCGCCGGTGGTGAACTCTTTATTGCCGGGGTGTACGACGGTCTGCTTGCCGCCCCGGCCGTGGTGCAGCACCGGTTCGTCGATGTCGCGTCCGGGAATGCTGATTTGTTCGCCATGCTCCATGTCTGTAATGGAGCGGCGGCTGACGGCCTCTTCAACGGCCTTTTTGATGTGGTCACGGTAACGCCGCAGGAAACGCTGGCGGTTTACCGTGCTCTTGTTCTTGCCATTAAGGCGTCGGTCGATCACATAGCTCATGAGGAGCCCTCCGGGCAGCTTCACGTTACAAGCTTCAAGCGGCGAGCTGGAAGCTTAGAGACAAGCGGTCAACTGCCAGGCCCATGACCTGGCAGTTGACGCCCATCGCTGCCTTACTGCGATTTGCGTACCCGCAGGTACCACTCGGAGAGCAGTCGTACCTGTTTATCGGTGTAGCCGCGCTCGACCATTCGTGTGACGAAGTCGTTGTGTTTTTGCTGGTCCTCCTTGCTGGCCTTGGCATTGAAGCTGATGACCGGCAGCAGATCCTCGGTGTTGGAGAACATTTTCTTCTCGATGACCACCCGCAGCTTCTCGTAGCTGAGCCAGGTAGGGTTCTTGCCGTTGTTGTTGGCGCGGGCACGCAGTACGAAGTTGACGATTTCGTTGCGGAAATCCTTCGGATTGCTGATGCCGGCGGGTTTCTCGATCTTCTCCAATTCTTCGTTGAGGGCTACGCGGTTGAGGATTTCGCCGGTTTCCGGGTCGCGGTATTCCTGGTCCTGGATCCAGAAGTCCGCATACAGCACGTAGCGGTCGAAGATGTTCTGGCCGTACTCGCTGTAGGACTCCAGGTACGCGGTCTGAATTTCCTTGCCGATAAACTCGATGTAGCGCGGCGCGAGGTATTCCTTGAGGAAGCGCAGGTAGCGTTCGCGGGTTTCGGCCTGGAATTGTTCCTGTTCGATCTGCTGCTCCAGCACATACAGCAGGTGCACCGGGTTGGCGGCGATCTCATGGGGGTCGAAATTGAAGACCTTGGACAGGATCTTGAACGCAAAGCGCGTCGACAGGCCGTTCATGCCTTCATCCACGCCCGCTGTGTCGCGATATTCCTGGATCGACTTGGCCTTGGGATCGGTGTCCTTGAGGTTCTCGCCGTCGTACACGCGCATCTTCGAATAGATATTCGAGTTTTCCGGCTCCTTGAGACGCGACAGCACGGTGAACTGGGCGAGCATCTTCAGTGTGTCGGGTGCGCAGTGGGCCTTGGCCAGGGAGCTGTTGAACAGCAGCTTGTCGTAGATCTTGATTTCATCGCTGACCCGCAGGCAGTACGGCACCTTGACGATGTAGATCCGGTCGATGAAGGCTTCATTGTTCTTGTTGTTGCGGAAGGTGTGCCATTCCGATTCGTTGGAGTGGGCCAGCAGGATCCCGGTGAACGGAATCGCGCCCAGGCCTTCGGTACTGTTGTAGTTGCCTTCCTGGGTGGCGGTGAGCAGTGGGTGCAGCACCTTGATCGGCGCCTTGAACATTTCCACGAATTCCATCAGGCCCTGGTTGGCCCGGCACAACGCGCCCGAGTAGCTGTAGGCGTCGGCGTCGTTCTGCGGGAATTCCTCCAGCTTGCGGATATCGACCTTGCCCACCAGCGCCGAGATGTCCTGGTTGTTCTCATCGCCCGGTTCGGTCTTGGCCACGCCGATCTGGTTGAGGATCGACGGGTAGAGTTTCACCACGCGGAACTGGCTGATGTCGCCGCCGAACTCGGCCAGGCGCTTGGTGGCCCAGGGCGACATGATGGTGTTGAGGTAGCGTCGTGGGATACCGAAGTCTTCTTCGAGGATCGCGCCATCTTCCGTGGCGTTGAACAGGCCCAGGGGCGATTCGAAGACCGGCGAGCCCTTGATGGCGTAGAAGGGCACCTTCTCGATCAGTTGCTTGAGTTTTTCGGCCAGGGACGATTTACCACCGCCAACGGGGCCGAGCAGGTAGAGGATCTGTTTCTTCTCTTCCAGGCCTTGGGCGGCGTGGCGGAAGTAGGAGACGATCTGGTCGATGCATTCTTCCATCCCATGGAAGTCTTCAAAGGCCGGATAGCGGCGGATCACCTTGTTGGAAAATATTCGCGACAGGCGCGAATTATTGGCGGTTTCCACCAGCTCCGGCTCGCCAATCGCCAATAACAGGCGTTCGGCGGCAGATGCGTAGGTGCTGCGGTCCTGCTTGCACAGCTCGAGATACTCTTGCAGCGTGAGTTCTTCCTGCTGTGTGGACGCGAAGCGTTGTTGGAAGTGGCTGAAAATACTCATGACGTCGTCACCTCGCTCGATACGTGGAGCCGACGCCGGATCTATCAGTCGATGCTGGCAGTCATTGGCGAACGCCAATGGCTGTTTTCCCCCCAGAACACCCTGAAACGCTACCGATGACCCGTACGCCGGTGTACCGGCTCTCCCCTGATTCGGATGGCCTGCGCTTAAGGATAGTCGGAATCGGAGAGGGCAAGGGATGATGAGCAATTAGTTTGGCTGCGCCGTTCGTCAGAAACGGCGCGAGCCCAAGCGTCACGCGGGGTAGCGGGGTGTGAAAAAAATTATTGCGAATCGCCGGAGGCAATTTCTGCAGGATACGTCGTACGCCACAGCTCAAAGCCGCCGTCCAGGCTGTAGACGTCGGAGAAGCCCTGGCTGACCAGATAGGCGGCTGCGCTCTGGCTGGAATTGCCGTGGTAGCAGGCCACGATCAGCGGTGCATCAAGGTCGGCGGCACGGATGAAATCAGCGATGTTGACGTTGTCCAGATGCTGGGCGCCAGCGATATGGGCGGCGGCGTAAGTAGGCTGGTCGCGGATATCGACCACCACTGCACCTTGCTCGCGCAGGGCCTGGGCTTGTTCGGGAGGGATACGTTTGAATTCGCTCATGGCGGGCTCCTATGGCTTGGCTGCAGCCGGCAGGGTAACGGGAAGAGTGGGTTGGCACTGGCAGCCGTGGCGCTCGCCGGTGTCGATGTTCATCAGGGTCATGGCGCCGCCCCACACGCAGCCGGTGTCGAGGGCAAACACGCCAGGTTCGTCGCACTTGCCTTCAAGGGCGGCCCAGTGACCAAAGATGATCCTGGTGTCGCGGGTCTTGCGTTCCTTATGGGCAAACCATGGTTTGTAGCCAGGCAGTGCCGTGTCGGCGCCTTCCTTGCTCTTGAGGTCCAGCTTGCCCTCGGCGGTGCAGAAGCGCATGCGTGTGAAATAGTTGGTAATCACCCGCAGGCGGGCGACGCCGGTAAGGTCGTTGTCCCACTTCACTGGCTCGTTGCCATACATGCCGTCGAGGTAGGCGGTGTACAGGCTGTCATCGGCCAGGGCGTTTTCGACTTCGGCGGCGCACTTGAGGGCTTTTTTCAGCGTCCACTGCGGCGGGATACCGGCATGGACCAAGGCCATATTGCGGCTTTCGTCGTAATGCATGATTTTTTGCCGACGCAGCCAGTCAAGCAGTTGTGCGCGATCTGGCGCTTCGAGGATTTCGCGCAGGGTATCGCCCTTTTTCAGGCGCTCGATGTTATTGCCGGCCGCCAGCAGGTGCAGGTCATGGTTGCCCAGTACGCACACCAGGGAATCCCGCAGGCTATACAGGTAACGTAGCGTTTCCAGGGACTCGGGGCCGCGATTGACCAGGTCGCCGACCAGCCACAGGCGATCGTTGGCCGGGTCGAAGGCCACCCGTTCAAGCAGGCACTTGAGAGGCTCCAGACAGCCTTGCAGGTCGCCGACCGCGTACGTTGCCATCAGTGCAGGGCGCCTGGTACGGCGAGGCGGAAAGGCTTGATGATGGCGTCGAACAGTTTGCCATCAGTGGCTTTCATCTGATACGAGCCTTGCATGGTGCCGACCTTGGAGGTCATTACCGTGCCGCTGCTGTAAGTGTGGCTGGCGCCAATGTCGATCAACGGTTGCTGGCCGACAACGCCTGCGCCGCGAACTTCCTCGACCTGACCGTCACCGTCGGTGATCACCCAGTGGCGTGACAGCAGCTTGGCCGGCACCTGCCCGTTGTTTTTCACCGTGATGGTGTAGGCAAAGGCGAAGCGGTTCTGTTCAGGTTGCGATTGGTCCGCGAGGAAGCGGGTGACGACGCTGACGTCGATCTGGTAGCGAGGATCGGACATGCAAGAGGCCTTAAAAGCAAAAGCGGAGGACAGCAGATGCGGATCAGTCTAGGCCAAGAGGTGGGCACTAGGCCAGACATGTGTCTGGCCATGCCTGGGGGTTTCAGTCGGCGACTGGCGCAGGCTGGATGGCAAGTTGGTCGGCCAGGCGCACGAACGCGGCGAGGTCCAGTTGCTCGGGACGCAGGCTGCCGTCGACGCCGGCTGCTTCGATCTCGGCGTTGCTCAGCAGGGCCTTGAGTGTGTTGCGCAGGGTCTTGCGGCGCTGGTTGAACGCCTCACGCACCACGCGTTCCAGCAATTTGTGATCCTTGGCCGGGTGTGGCAGCACGGCGTGAGGCACCAGGCGCACGATGGCCGAATCGACCTTCGGCGGCGGGTTGAATGCGCCCGGGCCGACATTGAACAGGTGTTCGACGCGGCAGTGGTACTGAACCATGATCGACAATCGGCCCCAATCACCACCACCAGGGCCGGCAGCCAGGCGTTCCACCACTTCTTTTTGCAGCATGAAGTGCATGTCGCGGATGATCCCGGCGTTGTTCAGCAGGTGGAAAATCAGCGGTGTGGAGATGTTGTACGGCAGGTTACCCACCACACGCAGGCTATTAGGCGCGGCGTTGAGGGTATTGAAGTCGAACTTCAGTGCATCGCCCTGATGCAGGTTGAAGTTGGGCTTGCCGGCGAACTGCTGGTTGAGGATCGGGATCAGGTCCTTGTCCAGTTCCACCACGTCCAGTTGGCCGCCACTGGCGAGCAAGCCTTGGGTCAGCGCGCCCTGGCCCGGGCCGATTTCCAGCAGGCGGTCTTCTGGCTTGGCATGGATGGAGCGCAGGATACGGTCGATCACGCCTGCGTCGTGCAGGAAGTTTTGCCCAAAGCGCTTGCGCGCCCGGTGTTGGTAATGCTCGGTCATATACGGGTCTCGGCCATCTGATAGGCGGTTTCCAGGGCCACGTGCAGGCTGCCGGTATCGATCTTGCCGCTGCCTGCCAGGTCCAGGGCGGTGCCATGGTCGACGGAGGTGCGGATGATCGGCAGGCCCAGTGTCACGTTGACTGCGGCGCCGAAGCCTTTGTACTTCAGCACGGGCAGCCCCTGGTCATGGTACATCGCCAGCACTGCGTCGCAGTGCTCCAGATATTTGGGGGTAAACAGAGTGTCTGCTGGCAGTGGGCCACGCAGGTCCATGCCTTCTTGGCGCAGGCGCTCCAGGGTTGGTTCAATGATGTCGATTTCTTCATGGCCCAAGTGTCCGCCTTCGCCGGCGTGGGGGTTGAGCCCGCAGACCAGGATGCGCGGTTGGGCGATGCCGAATTTTTGTTGCAGGTCGGCATGCAGGATGCGCGTAACGCGCTCCACACGCTCGGCGGTGATGGCGTCGGCAATGTCGCGCAATGGCAGGTGCGTGGTCACCAGGGCGACCCGCAGGCCGCGTGTGGCCAGCATCATGACGACTTGAGCGGTGTTGGTCAGCTCGGCCAGGAACTCGGTGTGGCCGGAAAACGCAATGCCCGATTCGTTGATCACGCCCTTGTGGACCGGCGCGGTGATCATGCCGGCGAAGTCGCCGTCGATGCAGCCTTGCCCCGCGCGGGTCAGGGTTTCCAGGACGAACGCCGCATTGGCCTTGTCGAGTTGACCGGCAACGACCTTGGCTTGCAGCGGGGTGTTCCACACATACAAGCTGCCGGCGGGCGCCGGCAGGTCGGGCCAGTTGCCCGGTGCCACGTCCAGCAGACTGACGACCACACCCAGCTGCGCGGCCCGCTCAAGGAGCAGGTCGCGGCTGGTAATGGCAATCAGGGGGTGCGGCTGGGGGTGCGAGGCGAGCAGCAGGCACAGGTCTGGACCAATGCCGGCCGGCTCGCCGGGTGTCACGGCGAAACGCTGGGGTTTCACGGAGCTGCCTGGTCGGTGCCTGTTTGCTCGGCGCCTGGCAGCTTGTTTTCCACGTAGGCTTCGTCACGGATCTGACGCAGCCAGGTTTGCAGCTCTTCGTCGTATTTGCGGTTACGCAGTACGTTCAGCGCCTGCTGCTCGCGGGCCTGGCTGGTGTTGTCGGTGGCACGACGACCAAGGACTTCCAGTACATGCCAGCCATATTGGGTCTTGAACGGCTTGGACAGTACGCCTTGCGGAGTATCGGCCATTACCTGCTGGAACTCAGGCACCAGGGCTTTCGGGTCGATCCAGTTCAGGTCGCCGCCGTTGAGGGCGGAACCTGGGTCTTCCGAGAAGCTCTTGGCCAGGGTGGCGAAGTCTTCACCGCTTTCGATGCGGTCATAGATCTTCTGGGCCAGTTCCTTGGTTTGGGCCTCGGTGCGGATTTCGCTTGGTTTGACCAGGATATGACGAACATGCACTTCGTCTTTCAGCGAGGTCTCGCCACCGCGACGTTCCAGCAACTTCAGGATGATGAAGCCGCCTGGGGTGCGGGCTGGCTGGGTGATGCCACCCACTTCCATGGCACTCAGTTCACGGTCGAACGGAGGTGGCAGTTGAGCAGCTTTACGCCAGCCCATATCACCACCTTCAAGGGCGTTGTCGCTGCCGGACTGGGCAATGGCCATCTGGGCAAAGTCAGCGCCGGCTTTCAGGCGATCATAGATAGCCTGGGTTTTCGCCGCCGCCGCATTCAGTTGCTCGGAGTTGGCACTGTCCGGCGTCGGAATCAGGATATTGGCCAGGTGCAGTTCTTCGGAAAGCTGCATCTTGCCCAGGTCCGAGGCCAGGAAGTTCTTCACTTCCTGCTCGGATACCTGGACCCGCTCGGCAACGCGACGCTGGCGCACACGGCTGATGATCATTTCGCGGCGGATCTGGTCACGGGCGTCTTCATACGAAAGACCATCGTGGGCCAGGGCCGCGCGGAATTGATCAATGCTCATGTTGTTGCGCTGAGCGATGGTGCCGACCGCCTGGTTCAGTTCTTCGTCCGAAATGCGGATGCCGGAACGCTCGCCGATCTGCAGTTGCAGGTTTTCGACGATCAGGCGTTCCAGTACCTGCTGGTCCAGCACGCTGGTCGGTGGCACGCCACCGCCACGCTTGGCGATGGTTTGCTGCACTTCCTTGACGCGCTGGTCCAGTTGGCTTTGCATGATCACGTCGTTATCGACGATGGCCACTACTTTATCCAGTTGCTGAACCGCAGCGTGAGCCGATACGGTGCCCAGGAACAGCGCGCCCAGCACTAGCGGGCGCAGACAATCAGAAAGCTTGGTCTTCACGTTCACGATAACCTTCAATGCCTTTGTCGAGGAAGCTCTCTACCTTGGCGCCGGTCAGGCCGCCGAGTCCTTTGAGGACGATCTGCAGGAAGAGCCCGTGGTCACCCTTTTCGTTAAGCGGGGCGATCTGGCTGTATTCGTCGTTGGAAACCCAGTAACGGTTGATGACGCGCAGTTTCCAGCAGCAGTTGTCGTACTCGAAACCACCGAAGGCTTCCAGGGTACGGTTGCGAGCGTAGTCATACTGCCAGCGGGTGATCAGGTTCCACTGGGGAATGATCGGCCACATCATCGAGAAGTCGTGTTGTTGGATTTTGTAGTAATCCTTCACGTAGTTCGGATCGCCTGGTTGACCGTAGTCGCCACCGAACTGCCATTTGCCGGTCAACTGGTTGTAGACGACCTGGTCGTTACGATAGCGATAACCGACGTTGATGATCTTGTTCGGGTTGTCTTCCGGCTGGTAGTGAAGCATCGCGCTACCGGAACGAGGGCTGTGCTCCTCGGTGTCCCAGTTGTAGTCGGCAGTGGCGCGCCAGTCGCGGTTGAAGCGGAACTCGTAGTCCAGGGCAACGGGCGATACGTCGGACTGTGCATCGGCACGGTCGGCCGCCAGGATACCAGGCAGTTGTACTTCACGATCCTTGAAGTACAAAGCCTGTCCCACGGATACGCGTTGACGCTCGAAACCGTTTTCTTCGATCCACCGGCTGGTCAAGCCCAGGGACAGCTTGTTCTCGTCGCCGATACGGTCGGAGCCGCTGAAGCGGTTGTCGCGGAACAGGGACGCGTAGCTGAACGAGTATTCGCTGGTGTCGAAGACCGGGATATCGGCCTGGTCCTTGTTCGGCACGTACAGGTAGAACGCGCGCGGCTCGAGGGTCTGGCGATAATCCTTGCCAAACCAGTTGGTGTTGCGATCGAAATACAGGCCGCTGTCGACGCTGGCCACCGGAACCGCACGGTCCTGGGAGCTCTTGAAGGTGCCGCCCGCGTACTGGGTACCGGCTGCCACTGCTGCAGCCTGATCAACAAGGATCTGGTTCTTGCCGATGTTATCCAGGTCCAGGTCGTACTTGGTGTACACGTACTTGAGCTTCGGCGTTACAAAGCCGTAGGTCCAGTTCATCGGGTACTCGACAGCCGGCGCTACGTTCAGGCGCGTGCCATTGGCACGGGTAAGACCGCGGACATAAGTGTCGAGGCGGCGCTCGATGTCCCCGTTCTCATTGCTGAAATTGCCGTTTTCCAGGTCGCGATCAAAGCGTACGGCTTCGGTCTCATAACTGAAGTTCAAGCCACCCGGATGATAAGGCAGGGTACCGTTGAAGGTGATCTGCGGCAGGCGGTTATACGGCGTGACCTGGGAGATCGTTGCCAACTGGTAAGCCTGCAGGTTCAGGCGTGCCTGGAAGGTGTCACCGCGATAAGCCACGGAGCCCTGCTGGTTGACGTAGTCGCGGCTCTCGACACCTTCCTGGTAGGACTTGAGGTCCTGGAAGTAGTAAGGGTCACTGATCGTGGTGTAGTCGACCTGGGTCAGTACACGCGAATCCAGCCCGCCCTTGTGCTGCCAATTGAGCATGTAGCGGGTTTTTTCGTAGTCGGTCTGCTTCTTGCGTTCGTCGTTGTCGTCGTTCAGGTACGCGCCGCCGAACTGGCCTTCGCTGGACTTGGTGAGGTAGCGGAATTCGCCTTCCATCATCATGCCGCGCTTGGTCATGTATTGCGGGTACAACGTGGCGTCGTAGTTTGGCGCCAGGTTGAAATAGTACGGTGTGACCAGGGTAAAGCCGGTTTCGCCGCCGGTGCTGAAGCTCGGAGGCAGGAAGCCGGACTGACGACGGTCGTCGATCGGGAAGTAGATGTAAGGGGTGTACAGGATCGGAATGTTCTTGATCCGCAGCGTCGCGTTGGTGGCCGTACCGAAACCGGTGGCCGGGTTCAACGTGATGTTGTTGCCCCTGAGCTGCCAGGCATTGCTGTCCGGCTCGCAGGTGGTGTACGTACCGTCCTTGAGGCGGATGATCGCGTTTTCGGCGCGCTTGGCATACAGCGCGTTACCGCGGATACGCGACTTGTGCAGCACGTATTCGGCGTTGTCGATCTGCGCAGCGCCGGTATCCAGTTGAACCTGGGCGTGGTCGCCGACGATCAATGCACCGTTGTCGCGCAGTCGCACGTTACCGTTCAGCTCGCCACGGTTCTCGGCCTGGTACAGGCTGGCTTCTTCCGACTCCAGCTGCATGCTGCCCTGGCGCATGACGACGTCACCGGCCAGGGTTGCGACTTGTTGTTCCTGCTCGTAACGAGAGGCCTTGGCACCGATGAAGGTGGGCGCATCGCTCTTGTTCGTCTTGTCGTTCATGCCAGGACGAGTTGGCTCGATGTACGCGCCGCCGCAGTAAGGACCGGTTTCCGCCAGCTGGGCTGCGGTCAACTTTTCGCGAGGCACCCAGTCCAAGTGGCTGTAGTCGGCGCTGCGCGAACGCAGGCCACGGCCCTTGGACTCGGTGACCAGTGCGGTCTTCGGCTCGGCTTCGGCACTGCCGCCAGCGTCGGCCTGCGCCGTGCTGTTGGCCGAGCTGACGGCTGCGCCGTCATGCACCGGGCGCGGTGGCAATGGGGCTGCGGCGGTCTTCGGCGCGCAGTCCCAGGCACCCGAAGCAGAGACTGAGCAGTCATACTGTTCCGCGGCGACCACGAATGAGGTGGCGAAGGGTTGCATGACCAGCAGACTGCCGGTTACCAGCAACGGAAATTTTCTACGAAACGCGGGGGATTTCAATGCCATCTTATTAGTCCGGGCTTCCTGCGTGCCATCTGCCCGCGGTTTGGGCCGCACGCCTCTCGATGGTCTGAAAAAGATGCGTGATAATAAAGCATGACCCGCTTGACGGCTAGCGCCGTCGGAGACCCTTGTAATGCCCGAGCAAGATCTACGTTTACAGCAGCTGGAAGTCTGGCTGGATGAGCAGTTGCCGATCCTTTTCAACGCTCAAGGCTGGGGTGCCGTACCCCCGGCCACATTGACCGCGGCCAGCAGCGACGCGAGTTTCAGGCGCTATTTCCGTTGGGAAGGCGGCGGTCGGACTTTCGTGGTAATGGACGCGCCGCCCCCTCAGGAAAACTGCAAGCCTTTCGTCGATATCGCTTATTTGTTGTCGACGTCGGGAATAAATGTTCCAAAAATTTATGCACAAGACTTGCCGCGAGGCTTTCTTTTGCTCAATGACCTGGGCAGAAAAACCTACCTGGACGTGATAAACGACGAAAACGCCGATCAATTGTTTGCCGATGCCATTGACGCCTTGCTGGCTTATCAGCAGTTGCCGATGGACGCACCACTGCCCAGCTATGACGTCGCCTTGCTGCGCCGTGAACTCGAATTGTTTCCCGAATGGTACGTGCGCCGACACTTGGGTCTCGAGCTGGATACCCGGCAGCATGCACTTTGGCAGCGTGTCAGCGATCACTTGATCGACAGCGCCCTGGCGCAACCCAAAGTGCTGGTGCACCGCGACTATATGCCACGCAACCTGATGATCAGCGAGCCTAACCCTGGCGTGCTGGATTTCCAGGACGCGGTGTATGGTCCGGTCACCTACGACATTACCTGCCTGTTCAAGGACGCCTTTCTCAGCTGGCCCCAGGCCCGTGTGCGGGAATGGCAGCGCGACTACTGGGAGCGTGCGGGCCAGGCCGGCATTCCGGTACAACCGGATTTCGAAGACTTCCTGCGCGCCAGCGACCTGATGGGCGTGCAGCGCCACCTCAAGGTTATCGGTATCTTTGCGCGCATCTGCCATCGCGACGGCAAGCCACGCTACCTGGCCGACGTACCGCGCTTCTTTGCTTATATAGAGGCGGTGCTGGCCGATCGCCCGGAGTTGAGCGAACTGGCTGAGTTACTGACCAGCCTGCGCCAGCCCGCAGAGGCCGGCGTATGAAGGCCATGATCCTGGCCGCCGGCAAAGGCGAGCGGATGCGTCCGCTCACCTTGCACACCCCCAAGCCGCTGGTGCAGGCCGGCGGCAAGCGCCTGATCGAGTACCACCTGGAGGCGCTGGCCAAGGCCGGCTTTACCGATGTGGTGATCAACCATGCCTGGCTCGGCCAGCAGATCGAGCGCTACCTGGGGGATGGCGCGCAGTTCGGCTTGCGTATCCGCTACTCCCCGGAGGGCGAACCGCTGGAAACCGGCGGCGGGATTTTCCAGGCGCTGCCGTTGCTGGGGGATGAGCCATTCCTGGTGGTCAACGGCGATATCTGGACCGACTACGACTTCACCCGACTCAAGCAGCCGCTTAAGGGCCTGGCTCATCTGGTGATGGTCGACAACCCGGCACATCACCCCTCGGGCGGTGATTTCTACCTTGATCAGGGCTTGCTTCATGATGCGGCGCCCGGTGCCGATAACCTGACCTTCAGTGGCATTTCAGTGCTCGACCCCCGGCTGTTCGAGGGTTGCAACGCCGGTGCCTTCAAGCTGGCGCCGCTGCTGCGTGCGGCCATGGCGAAAGGTTTGGTAACGGGGGAACACATGGCGGGACGCTGGATTGATGTCGGCACGCTGGAGCGCCTGGCGCACGTCGAAACCCTGCTGACAGCGGGGCAGTAGCATGTTGTGGCCAGGGACGCTGATCGGCGCCGGGGCTGGCTTTGCCATTGCCAGTATTCCGGGGGCCTTGTTGGGTGCGCTGTTGGGGCAGGCGCTGGATCGCCGCCTGCAACTGCACAGTTGGGCACAGTTGCGCGAGCGCTTGGGCGGGCGTCCGGCGTTACGCAATGACGAGTTATTGTTTGTGTTGCTCGGGCGCCTGGCCAAAAGCAACGGGCGTGTGGTGGACGGGCATATCCAGCAGGCGCGGCAGGAAATGCGCTCACTGGACATGACCGAATCGGCCCAGCGCCGCGCGATTGCGGCGTTCAACCGCGGCAAATCCGGTTCCGACCGGGTACGCCGCTACCTGCGTGTGCTCAAGGCCCAGCCCCATGCGGCGGAAGGGGTGTTGCGGGCGTGCTGGCGGATGGTCTGGGCGGACGGCAAGGCGGATGCCGCCGAGCGCGACTTGATCGACCTGTGGGGGAAGTGGTTGGGCTGGACACCGCAACAGCTCCAGGCGCTGGCGGCCGACTACACACCTGAGCGCAAGCCGCTGGTCAATCGTGGCACGACCTACCAGGAAGCGTTGCGCTTGCTCGGCGTGACAGCTACCACCGAGCCGTCGGTCATCAAGCGTGCCTATCGCCGCCTGCTGAGCCGTCACCACCCGGACAAGGTGGCCGGCAGTGGCGCCACCCCCGCGCAAGTGCGTGAAGCGACCGAGCGCACCCGTGAATTGCACAATGCCTATTCGTTGATTCGCGAGCGCCGGGATTTTCGTTAGAGGCCACTATTTCACGGATAACCACATTGGTTCTGTGCTGATCCTCAGTCGGCGCTGGCCTGCGGGCTCAACCAGCCGCGAACCCGGCGATACAACTGTTCCTGCTCGGCGGCGCTGTTGCCGGGCAGGGTCTTCAATGACACCTGCTTATAGCCGTCATTTTTCAAGCGCTTCGCAGCCTGGGCGCGTGCCAGAGCGTTATTGCGTGCTTGAGCGTTGTCTTGATAGAAGACGTCGGCCGTCGGCAGCTTCAGCGCCGGCGCCAGTTGCTGCACATCCGGATGACGCCCGGCAGGCGTCTGGGCGGCAACCATCACGAGCTTCTGCACCTGGGAGGGTTGTTTTTCAGTCAGGTAACGCGCCGCCCACCAGGCGCCAGTGCCATGGCCCACCAGCACCACCGTGCGTGCGCTCTGGGTCTGGGCAAAAGCCACGGCGGCATCGATGCGCGCAAAGATGCGCGAGGCGTCGGTCTTGTCCTGTTCGTCTGCACCCGGGACCACCGCCGGGTCGGTGCCTTCCGCCTCGGCGCTGGCGGCTTGCTCGATCGGCTTGTCGGCGGTGCTCGCGTCTTTACTGCTGGTGTCGACGGTGGCGTTGGGTGCTTCCATGACGCGCGGTGGCAGGGTGTCCATGCTCACGTCCGGTAACGACAGGCTGAGGCTGCCCCAATTGGCATCCGGCAATTTACGTCGCAACGGGCCGATTGCTTGCGGCCAGTCAGCATTTTCGCCGGCGCCCGGTACGATAATCACCACGCCTTCGGGTTCGGCGCTGTTGGCCGGTTTCCACAGGGCAAGGAATGAATCACTGCCGGCCTGCAACTGTTGCTGTTCCTGCTGCGGGATTTTGCGTTCCAGGGCGCTGGCCTCTTCCTGGCTACGCTCGGGCAGGGATTGGCGTTCGACGGGTTTTTCGGCAGCCGGTGCCGGTGCGTCTTCAGCCTGCACAGAAAAGGCACTGGTAAACAGCAGTGACAGGCACAATGCTGGCAGTGCCGAACGGTTTCGATAGGACATCGTTGATTTCCGGCCAGAAGTGATTCCAGCAGCCTAATGGGTTGGTCAGTATTTGTCAGTGATGTGAGACGTGGATCATGGGTTTTCGCTGTCTGCTGGTTATCGGCTGTTTGTGCCTTGCCTTGATGGCAAACGCTTCCCCCGCGCCCGCCACACCGCAGGCGCAGCTGAATGCGCCGCAGCGCGAATGGCTGGCCCGGCACCCGGAGCTGCGGGTGGGCGTGGTCTTGCAGGCGCCTTACGCGCAATACGACCGACGCCTGCAGCGCTTGTCCGGGGCGAATGTCGAGTTGATGCAGTGGCTGGCCAAGGCACTGAATATCGAGCTGACCTGGCGCAACTTCCCTGATCAGGAGCAGTTGGAGGCGGCCGTACGCGACGACGAGGTGGACATTGCCCCTGGCCTGCAGCAAACCCCGGCCGGTTTGCGCCTGTGGCAGTTCACCGACCCGTATATGCGTGTGCCTCAACACATTGTCGGCATCCGCGAGGGTGGTGGTGCCGTGGAGTTGGAGAAGCTCGACGATCAATCCCGTGTTGCCGTGCGCATGCCCAGTGCTGTGGCCGATTACCTGCGTAGTACCTATCCCGGCCTCAACCTGCAAGGCGTGCCCATGGAGCGCCAGGCCTTGCAGTTGTTGGTCAGCCAGCAGGCGCGTTATGCCGTGGTGGATGAAGCGCAATTAAGCCGCTTGTCTGCAGAGGCGGAGTTCAGCGGGCTGGCGGTGGTCGGGGACATCGGCCTGCCGCAATTGCTGCGGGTCGCCACGCGGCGGGACTGGCCGGAACTGGCCGGCATCATGGAAAGTGCCCTGAGCGCGATCCCGGCCCGCGACCTGGATCAACTGCACAGTCGCTGGCTGCAACCCAAATACCCACGTTTATCCGAATCCAAAGGCCTTTGGCAGAACCTCAGCCTGCTGCTCGGCCTGTTGCTGCTCGCCAGCCTGGCCGTGGTGTTCTGGCAGCGCCGCCAGCAACGCGTGCTGGAGCACGACCTGCTGGCCGCCCGCGAAGAAAGCGCGGCCCGTGCCGCCGGTGCCGAAGCGTTGCGCTTGACGCAGTTTTCCATCGACCAGAGCACCGTCGGCATCCTCTGGGTCAACTGGGACAGCCACGTGCGCTACGCCAATCGTGCGGCCGAGAGCATGCTGGGTTACGAGCCCGGTGCACTGATCGAACGGCCGCTGGTCGACCTCGACCCGACCCTGGATATGGACCGCTGGCTCAACCTGTGGAAGCGCGCACGGGCCAGCGAAGAGGGGCCGCAGAACTTCGCCACCGATTGTTTGCGCGCCGATGGCAGCATCCTGCCGGCCAACGTGTCCTTGAGCTTTCTGCGATTTGCCGAGGCCGAATACCTGGTTGTCTACCTGAACGATGTCACCGAACTGCGCCGCACCCTGGCCGCCTTGATGCAGAGTGAAGCGCAACTGCGCGAGTTGTCCGCCCACCTGGAAACCGTGCGCGAAGAAGAAAAGGCCCGCATCGCCCGGGAAGTGCACGACGAACTCGGGCAAATGCTCACGGTGCTCAAGCTGGAAACCTCCATGTGCGAGCTGTCCTACGCGCAACTGGATCCTGGCCTGCATGAGCGCTTGAACAGCATGAAGCGCCTGATCGCCCAACTGTTCCAGTTGGTGCGGGACGTGGCGACGGCGCTGCGCCCGCCGATTCTCGATGCCGGGATTGCCTCGGCCATCGAATGGCAGGCGCGGCGTTTCGAAGCGCGCACGCAGATTCCCTGCCTGGTGCAAGTGCCGGATAACCTGCCGGCCTTGAGCGATGCCAAGGCCATCGGCCTGTTCCGTATCCTGCAAGAGGCGCTGACCAATGTGATGCGCCATGCCCAGGCGCATACTGTCGAACTGACCCTGGCGGTGGAAGGCTCCGACCTGCGGCTGACCATCAGCGACGATGGCGTCGGTTTCGTCCAGGCCCAGGGGCGCCCGGTGTCGTTTGGCCTGGTGGGGATGCGCGAGCGGGTGCTGATCATGGGCGGGCAACTGAGCCTGGACAGTCAATTGGGCGAGGGCACCACCCTGAGTGTCACGGTGCCTTTGGATGCATAACGATAAGAGGAAGCCCTTGTGATCCGTGTACTGGTAGCCGAAGACCACACCATCGTTCGTGAAGGCATCAAGCAATTGATCGGCCTGGCCAAGGACCTGCTGGTGGTGGGGGAGGCGAGTAATGGCGAGCAGTTGCTCGAGACCTTGCGCCATGTGCCTTGCGAGGTGGTGTTGCTGGACATCTCGATGCCAGGCGTGAATGGCCTGGAAGCGATTGCGCGCATTCGTGCGCTGAGCAATCCGCCGGCGATCCTGGTGCTGTCGATGCACGATGAGGCGCAAATGGCCGCTCGCGCCCTCAAGGTGGGTGCTGCGGGTTACGCCACCAAGGACAGCGACCCCGCGCTGCTGCTGATGGCGATTCGCAAGGTCGCGGCCGGCGGGCGCTACATCGACCCGGACCTGGCGGACCGCATGGTCTTCGAGGTCGGCCTGACGGATTCAAGGCCTTTGCATTCGCTGCTGTCCGAGCGTGAATTCTCAGTGTTCGAGCGCCTGGCCCAGGGCGCCAACGTCAATGACATCGCCCAGCAACTGGCGTTGAGCAGCAAGACCATCAGCACTCACAAGGCGCGGCTGATGCAAAAGCTGAATATCACCTCCCTGGCCGAGCTGGTGAAGTACGCCATGGAGCACAAGCTCCTCTAACCACATATCCAATAACGACAACCCCAAAACACCGCCGAACCCATTCTTGCCGCTTGCAGCTCGCCTCTTGCCGCTGCCCTGTCCCATCCCCGCCATCCGTGTAGGGCGATCCCTACCCCAAACCTTCCATCCGGCTGATGCCATTCTCTCCTGGCCCCCGATTTCCGGGGTCTCGCGCCTGGACTACGCTTGTGCCACAGCAGTCCAAAACACAAAGGTGCGGGTATGAGCGAGGTGGATTCAAATGATGTGCTGGTCAGCTTTCGTGGCGTGCAGAAGAGCTACGACGGCGAGAACCTGATCGTCAAAGACCTCAACCTGGAGATTCGCAAGGGCGAGTTCCTCACCCTGCTCGGGCCTTCCGGTTCGGGCAAGACCACCAGCCTGATGATGCTGGCCGGCTTCGAAACGCCGACCGCCGGCGAAATCCAGCTGGCCGGGCGCTCGATCAACAACGTGCCGCCGCACAAGCGCGACATTGGCATGGTGTTCCAGAACTACGCGCTGTTCCCGCACATGACCGTTGCGGAGAACCTCGCGTTCCCGCTGTCGGTGCGGGGCTTGAGCAAGACCGATATCAGCGAGCGGGTCAAACGCGTGCTGAGCATGGTCCAGCTCGATGCCTTTGCCCAGCGTTACCCGGCGCAACTGTCCGGCGGCCAGCAACAGCGTGTGGCCTTGGCCCGGGCGTTGGTGTTTGAACCGCAACTGGTGTTGATGGACGAACCCCTCGGTGCCCTCGACAAGCAACTGCGCGAACACATGCAGATGGAGATCAAGCACCTGCACCAGCGCCTCGGCGTGACCGTGGTGTACGTGACCCACGACCAGGGCGAAGCCTTGACCATGTCCGACCGCGTGGCGGTGTTCCACCAGGGCGAGATCCAGCAGATCGCTGCGCCACGCACCTTGTATGAAGAGCCGAAGAACACCTTCGTCGCCAACTTCATCGGTGAAAACAACCGCCTCAATGGTCGCCTGCACAGCCATACCGGCGAGCGTTGCGTGGTGGAGCTGGCGCGCGGCGAGAAGGTCGAGGCGCTGGCGGTGAACGTCGGCCAGATCGGCGGTCCGGTGACCCTGTCGGTGCGACCTGAGCGTGTCAGCCTCAATGGCTCCAGCGAAAGCTGCGTCAACCGTTTCTCCGGGCGGGTGGCGGAATTCATCTACCTGGGCGACCACGTGCGCGTGCGCCTGGAAGTCTGCGGCAAGGCCGATTTTTTTGTGAAACAACCGATCGCCGAGCTGGACCCGGCGTTGGCGGTCGGCGACGTGGTACCGATTGGCTGGCAAGTCGAGCACGTTCGCGCACTCGACCCACTTCTAGAGGCGAATTGATCGCCCCATGGCTTCACCAACCCTGCACGTGGAGAGAACAACAATGTTGAGATCCCTGAAATATTCCGTCCTGGCCCTGAGCTTGATGGGCGCGACACAGGCCATGGCTGGCCCGGACCTGACCGTCGTGTCCTTTGGCGGTGCGAACAAGGCTGCACAGGTCAAGGCTTTCTATGCGCCTTGGGAAAGCGCGGGCAACGGCAAGATCGTCGCCGGCGAGTACAACGGTGAGATGGCCAAGGTGAAAGCCATGGTCGACACCAAGAGCGTGTCCTGGGACCTGGTGGAGGTGGAGTCGCCGGAGTTGTCCCGTGGCTGTGACGAAGACATGTTCGAGCCGCTGGACCCGAAACTGTTTGGCAACAGCGCCGACTACGTGAAGGGCGCGATCCAGCCGTGCGGCGTGGGCTTCTTCGTATGGTCGACCGTTCTGGCCTACAACGCGGACAAACTGGCTTCTGCGCCAACCAGTTGGGCGGATTTCTGGGACACCAAGAAATTCCCGGGCAAGCGCGGCCTGCGCAAGGGCGCCAAGTACACCCTGGAATTCGCCTTGATGGCCGACGGTGTTGCACCGAAGGACGTGTACAAAGTGCTGGCCGGCAAAGATGGCCAGGACCGTGCGTTCAAGAAACTCGACGAACTCAAGCCGTCGATCCAGTGGTGGGAAGCCGGCGCACAACCGCCGCAATACCTGGCCTCGGGTGACGTGGTGATGAGCTCGGCCTACAACGGCCGCATCGCCGCGGTGCAAAAAGAAAGCAACCTGAAAGTGGTGTGGAACGGCGGCATCTACGACTTCGACGCTTGGGCCATCCCTAAAGGCCTGTCCAAGGAGCGTGCCGAAGCGGCGAAGAAATTCATCGCCTTCTCGGTGCAGCCGCAGCAGCAGAAGACCTACTCGGAAAACATCGCCTACGGCCCGGCCAACACCCAAGCCGTACCGTTGCTGGCCAAGGACATCCTCAAGGATATGCCGACTACGCCGGAAAACATCGCCAACCAGGTGCAGATCGACGTGAGCTTCTGGGCGGATAACGGTGAACAGCTCGAGCAGCGCTTCAACTCCTGGGCTGCTAAATAACACCGCCTAACCCTTGTGGGAGGGGGCTTGCTGCCGATGACGGTGTGTCAGGCGACACATGTGCTGACTGACCCACCGTCATCGGGAGCAAGCCCCCTCCCACAGGTTATTGCATTCATTTTCTGAATCGGAGTTTGCCATGGATATCGCCATTCCTGGCCCCACCCTCAAGCAGCGCCTGGCGCGTGCCGAGCGGCTCAATCGCTGGAAGGCCCAGGCCTTGATTGCGCCGCTGGTGCTGTTTTTGCTGCTGGTGTTCCTGGTGCCGATTGTTGCGCTGCTGTTTAAAAGCGTCGGCAACCCGGAAGTGGTGGGCGGTCTGCCGCGTACCGTAGTGGCGGTGACGGCCTGGGACGGTCGTGGTCTGCCGGGTGAGCCGGTGTACCAGGCCCTCAGTGAGGACTTGGGCGAGGCACGCAAAAACCAGACCCTGGGCGACCTGTCCAAACGCTTGAACATGGAACTGGCCGGCTATCGCAGCCTGCTGACCAAAACCGCGCGGGCGCTGCCGTTTACCGAAGCGCCTGCCTCTTATAAAGAAGCGCTGGAAAACCTCGACGAACGCTGGGGCGACCCGGCGTACTGGCAGGCGATCCGGCGCAATACCAGCAGCCTGACGCCGTTCTACCTGCTGGCGGCCGTCGATCATCGCATCGACGACCTTGGCGAAGTGGCCCCGGCCACCCCGGACCAGGCGATCTACCTGGACATCTTCGCCCGCACCTTCTGGATGGGCCTGGTGATCACCGCCATCTGCCTGCTGCTGGCTTATCCGCTGGCGTATTTGCTGGCCAACCTGCCGGCGCGCAAAAGCAACCTGCTGATGATTCTGGTGTTGCTGCCGTTCTGGACCTCGATCCTGGTGCGGGTGGCGGCGTGGATCGTGTTGCTGCAATCCGGCGGGCTGATCAACAGTGCGCTGATGGGCATGGGCCTGATCGACAAACCCCTGGAGCTGGTGTTCAACCGCACCGGGGTCTACATCTCCATGGTGCATATCCTGCTGCCGTTCATGATTTTGCCGATCTACAGCGTGATGAAAGGCATCTCGCCCACCTACATGCGTGCGGCGATCTCCCTGGGCTGTCACCCGTTCGCCAGCTTCTGGCGCGTGTACTTCCCACAGACGTATGCCGGTGTCGGCGCCGGCTGCCTGCTGGTGTTCATCCTGGCGATTGGTTACTACATCACCCCGGCACTGCTGGGCAGCCCGAACGACCAGATGGTCAGCTACTTCGTGGCCTTCTACACCAACACCAGCATCAACTGGGGCATGGCGACGGCGTTGGGCGGCTTGCTGCTGCTGGCGACCGTGGTGCTGTACCTGATCTACAACCGGCTGGTGGGCGCCAGCCGCCTGCGCCTGAGCTGAGGAGACCTTGCGATGCTGAGCCCTTATATGTCACCAGTGGAACGGGTGTGGTTCTACAGCTTGCGGATCCTCTGCGGCTTGATCCTGTTGTTCCTGATCTTGCCTGTGCTGGTGATCATCCCGCTGTCGTTCAACAGCGGCAGTTTCCTGGTGTATCCGCTGCAAGGCTTCTCGCTGCATTGGTACCAGGATTTCTTCGCCTCGGCGGAATGGATGCGTGCGCTGAAGAACAGCATCATTGTGGCCCCGGCCGCCACGGTATTGGCCATGGTGTTCGGCACCCTGGCGGCGATCGGCCTGACCCGTGGGAATTTCCCCGGCAAGGCGTTGGTGATGGCCCTGGTGATTTCGCCGATGGTGGTGCCGGTGGTGATTATCGGTGTGGCCAGCTACCTGTTTTTTGCGCCACTGGGCCTGGGCAACAGTTTCTTCTCGCTGATCGTGGTGCATGCGGTGCTTGGGGTGCCGTTTGTGATCATCACCGTGTCGGCGACCTTGCAGGGTTTCAACCATAACCTGGTACGGGCCGCGGCCAGCCTGGGTGCCTCGCCTTTGACGGCGTTTCGCCGGGTAACCTTGCCGTTGATTGCACCGGGGGTGATCTCCGGCGCGCTGTTTGCCTTCGCGACCTCGTTCGATGAGGTGGTGGTGACCCTGTTTCTCGCCGGCCCCGAGCAAGCGACCCTGCCGCGCCAGATGTTCAGCGGCATCCGCGAAAACCTCAGCCCGACGATTGCGGCGGCGGCGACCTTGCTGATTGCCTTCTCGGTGTTGCTGTTGCTGACCCTGGAGTGGCTGCGTGGGCGTAGCGAGAAACTGCGCACGGCCCAGGTCTAAAGCCCACACAGCCGCCTCCCACAGGGGGGCTGTGACCATTCAGCGCCTGAATGGAAGACAACCCGATCCAGTCAGCTACTCTTGTGCCAGCCCATCACCGATAAGAGGCCGCGCACATGAGTACTTCCTCATTCAAGATCGCCCACAAACTGCTGACTGGCGCTGGCGCCATTGAGCAACTCGCCGCCGAGCTGACGCGCCTGGATGTGGATAACCCGTTGATTGTCACCGATGCGGCGTTGGTCAAGTCAGGCACGGTGGCGCTGGCACTCGAACACCTGGGTGAGCGCCCTTACGAGATTTTCGACCGCGTGCTGCCCGACCCGGAAATCTCTATCGTCGAAGACTGCATGCAGGCGTACCGCGACGGTGGCCACGATGGCCTGATCGGCCTGGGCGGCGGCAGTGCCATCGACATCGCCAAAAGCGTTGCCGCCTATGCCGGTTACCACGGCGCCCTGGCGGACTTATTTGGCGTCGACCAGGTGCCGCGCAAGGGCCCGCCGCTGATCGCCATCCCGACCACCGCCGGCACCGGCTCGGAAGTGACCAATGTGGCGATCCTCTCCGACAAGGTCGCGCAGTTGAAGAAGGGCATCGTCAGCGACTACCTGCTGCCGGACGTCGCGCTGATCAGCCCGCAAATGACCCTGACCTGCCCGCGCAGTGTCACCGCCGCCAGTGGCGTGGATGCGCTGGTGCATGCCATTGAGTCCTACCTTTCCCTGAATGCCTCGCCGATCACGGATGCCTTGGCCATCGGTGCGATCAAGCTGATCGCCAAGGCGCTGCCCAAGGCCTACGCCAACCCGGCCAACCTGCAGGCCCGCGACGATATGGCCACCGCCAGCCTGATGGCCGGCATGGCCTTCGGTAATGCCGGGGTGGGCGCAGTGCATGCGTTGGCCTACCCGCTGGGCGGGCGGTTCAATATCGCCCATGGCGTCAGCAATGCGCTGTTGCTGCCCTATGTGATGCACTGGAACAAACTGGCCTGTGTCGAGCGCATGCAGGACATTGCCCAGGCCATGGGCGTGAATGTCAGCGGCCTGAGCGTCAACGATGCCGCCGACCAGGCCGTCGAAGCGATGACAAGATTGTGTGCCGCCGTGGAGATTCCTTCCGGCCTGCGCAGTTTCGGGGTTCCCGAGGACGCCATCCCGGCCATGGCCACGGAAGCGGCGGGTATCGAGCGCCTGATGCGTAACAACCCGCGCAAGCTCAGCGCGGCCGATATCGAGAAAATCTATCGGGCGGCGTACTAGCCGTTGAGTTAGGTCACGGTGCGCAGGGCAAAGCATGAGGTATACAATGCGCGCCATCGTGATTTAGCTCAAAAAAGGTGCGTCATGCAGCCCTTCGTTATTGCTCCATCGATTCTCTCCGCCGATTTCGCCCGCCTGGGTGAGGAAGTGGACAAGGTGTTGGCCGCCGGTGCCGACTTCGTGCACTTCGATGTCATGGACAACCACTACGTGCCCAACCTGACCATCGGTCCGATGGTCTGTGCGGCGCTGCGCAAGTACGGCATCACCGCGCCGATCGATGCGCACCTGATGGTCAGCCCGGTGGATCGCATCATCGGTGACTTCGTTGACGCCGGCGCGACCTATATCACCTTCCACCCGGAAGCCTCTCTGCACGTCGACCGCACCTTGCAACTGATCCGCGAGGGCGGTTGCAAAGCCGGCCTGGTGTTCAACCCGGCCACCCCGCTGGACGTGCTCAAGTACGTGATGGACAAGGTCGACATGGTGCTGCTGATGAGCGTCAACCCAGGCTTCGGCGGGCAGAAGTTCATCCCCGGCACCCTCGACAAGCTGCGCGAAGCCCGTGCGCTGATCGATGCGTCGGGCCGCGACATCCGCCTGGAAATCGACGGTGGGGTCAACGTCAACAATATCCGTGAAATCGCGGCCGCCGGCGCCGACACCTTCGTGGCCGGCTCGGCGATCTTCAACGCCCCGGACTATCAGGAAGTCATCGCCAAGATGCGCGCCGAACTGGCGCTGGCGCGTTCATGAGCGGCTTTGAGCAGCTGTTCCCCGGCAAACTGCCACGGCTGGTGATGTTCGATCTGGACGGTACCTTGATCGACTCGGTGCCAGACCTGGCGGCGGCTGTGGACGAAATGCTGCTCAAGCTGGGGCGCAAGCCGGCGGGGCTTGCGTCGGTACGCGAGTGGGTCGGCAATGGCGCACCGATGCTGGTGCGCCGGGCCCTGGCCAATCACATCGATGCCGAAGGTGTCGATGAGGTTGAGGCCGAGCACGCCCTGGAACTGTTCAACGCAGCCTATGAACGCAGCCACGAACTGACCGTGGTCTACCCCGGCGTACGCGACACCCTCAAATGGCTGAGCAAGCAGGGCGTGGAAATGGCCCTGATCACCAACAAGCCGGAGCGCTTTGTCGCGCCGCTGTTGGACCAGATGAAAATTGGCCGTTATTTCCGCTGGATCATTGGTGGCGATACCTTGCCGCAGAAGAAACCCGACCCGGCGGCGCTGTTTTTCGTGATGAAAATGGCCAATATTCCGGCGTCCCAGTCGCTGTTTGTCGGCGATTCACGCAGTGACGTGCTGGCGGCGAAAGCGGCCGGCGTGCAGTGCGTGGCCCTGAGTTACGGCTACAACCATGGTCGTCCGATCGCCGAAGAGTCGCCGTCGCTGGTGATTGATGACCTGAGACTGCTAATCCCCGGTTGCTTGGGAGCTGGCGCTGAGATAACGTTGCCCGACATCGATCCGTCCCCTTCTGGAAATTCCATCGTGGTGGTCACTCGCAAACTCTGGATGAAAGTCATCAAGGCCCTGGCCCGCTGGCGTTGGCGCGCCTGACTGATCCTGGCCGCGCCATGCGGCACGTTTGCATACCTGACTGTTAGACCCTCACGCCACGAGGCACCCCATGATCCGCGAAGAATTCCTGCGTTTGGCCGCTGCCGGCTATAACCGTATCCCCCTGGCCTGCGAAACCCTGGCCGACTTCGACACGCCACTGTCGATCTACCTGAAGCTGGCCGACCAGCCCAACTCCTACCTGCTGGAGTCGGTACAGGGCGGCGAGAAATGGGGCCGTTACTCGATCATCGGCCTGCCATGCCGCACTGTGCTGCGGGTGCACGACCATCATGTGAGCATCACCAATGATGGTGTCGAGATCGAAAGTCATGAGGTCGAAGACCCGCTGGCCTTCGTCGAAGCCTTCAAGGCGCGCTACAACGTGCCGACCATCCCTGGCCTGCCGCGCTTCAACGGCGGCCTGGTGGGGTACTTCGGCTATGACTGCGTGCGCTATGTGGAAAAACGCCTGGGCAAATGCCCGAACCCGGACCCGCTGGGCGTGCCGGACATTCTGCTGATGGTCTCCGACGCGGTGGTGGTGTTCGACAACCTCGCCGGCAAGATGCACGCGATCGTGCTCGCCGACCCGTCCCAGGCCGACGCCTTCGAGCAAGGCCAGGCCAGCCTCGAAGCGCTGCTGGAAAAGCTGCGCCAGCCGATCACCCCGCGTCGCGGCCTGGACCTCAGCCGTCCGCCGGCGGCTGATCCGGTGTTCCGCTCCAGCTTTACCCAGGATGACTATGAGCGCGCGGTCGATACCATCAAGGAATACATCCTCGCCGGTGACTGCATGCAGGTGGTGCCGTCGCAACGCATGTCCATCGACTTCAAGGCGGCGCCCATCGACCTGTACCGGGCGCTGCGCTGCTTCAACCCGACGCCGTACATGTACTTCTTCAACTTTGGCGACTTCCACGTAGTGGGCAGCTCGCCGGAGGTGCTGGTGCGTGTCGAGGACAACCTGATCACCGTGCGCCCGATTGCCGGCACACGCCCGCGTGGCGCGACCGAAGAAGCGGATCTGGCGCTCGAAGAAGACCTGCTCAGCGACGACAAGGAAATCGCCGAACACCTGATGCTGATCGACCTGGGTCGTAACGACACCGGGCGTGTCTCGGAAATCGGCTCGGTGAAGTTGACCGAGAAGATGGTCATTGAGCGTTATTCCAACGTGATGCACATCGTGTCCAACGTCACCGGCGAGTTAAAAGCCGGGCTGACTGCGATGGACGCGTTGCGGGCGATTCTGCCGGCGGGCACCTTGTCGGGGGCGCCGAAGATCCGCGCGATGGAAATCATCGACGAACTGGAACCGGTCAAGCGCGGTGTCTATGGCGGCGCCGTGGGGTATTTCGCCTGGAACGGCAACATGGACACCGCCATTGCGATTCGCACGGCGGTGATCAAGGACGGGGAGCTGCACGTGCAGGCCGGTGGCGGGATTGTCGCCGACTCGGTGCCGGCCCTCGAATGGGAAGAAACCCTGAACAAGCGCCGCGCGATGTTCCGCGCTGTAGCGCTGGCTGAACAGACCCCCAATTCTTGAGGTTTCCCCCATGTTGCTGATGATTGATAACTACGATTCCTTTACCTACAACGTTGTGCAGTACCTGGGGGAGCTGGGCGCCGAGGTCAAGGTGGTTCGCAATGACGAACTGACCGTGGCCGAAATCGCTGCCCTGAACCCGGAGCGCATCGTGGTTTCTCCGGGCCCCTGCACGCCGACCGAGGCGGGTGTCTCCCTCGAGGCCATCAAGTACTTCGCCGGCAAGCTGCCGATCCTGGGCGTTTGCCTGGGCCATCAATCCATCGGCCAGGCCTTTGGCGGTGATGTGGTGCGCGCGCGCCAGGTGATGCACGGCAAGACCAGCCCGGTATTCCATAAAGACCTGGGCGTATTCCAGGCACTCAACAACCCGGTGACCGTGACCCGCTACCACTCGCTGGTGGTCAAGCGCGAAACCCTGCCGGAATGCCTGGAGCTGACCGCCTGGACCCAGCTGGAAGACGGCTCCGTCGACGAGATCATGGGCCTGCGTCACAAGACACTGAATATCGAAGGGGTGCAGTTTCATCCTGAATCGATCCTGACCGAGCAGGGCTACGAGCTGTTCGCCAACTTTCTCAAGCAGAGCGGCGGCACGCGCTAAGGACTTTCCATGGATATCAAGACTGCCCTGAGCCGTATAGTCGGCCACCTGGATCTGAGCACCGCTGAAATGAGCGATGTGATGCGCGAAATCATGACCGGTCAATGCACCGATGCGCAGATTGGCGCCTTCATGATGGCGATGCGCATGAAGAGCGAAAGCATCGACGAGATCGTCGGCGCCGTATCGGTGATGCGTGAGCTGGCGGACAAGGTCGAGCTCAAGACCCTCGACGGCGTGGTCGACGTGGTCGGCACCGGCGGTGACGGTGCGAACATCTTCAACGTGTCGACGGCCTCTTCCTTTGTGGTGGCGGCGGCGGGTTGCACCGTGGCCAAGCACGGTAACCGCGCGGTGTCCGGCAAGAGCGGCAGTGCCGACCTGCTGGAAGCGGCCGGCATCTACCTGAACCTCACGCCGGTACAAGTGGCGCGCTGCATCGACAACGTCGGCATCGGCTTTATGTTTGCCCAGTCCCATCATGGTGCAATGAAGCACGCCGCCGGCCCACGCAAAGACCTGGGCCTGCGTACCCTGTTCAACATGCTCGGCCCGCTTACGAATCCGGCCGGTGTGAAGCACCAAGTGGTGGGCGTGTTCAGCCAGGCACTGTGCCGGCCATTGGCTGAAGTGCTGCAACGCATGGGCAGCAAGCATGTGCTGGTGGTGCACTCCAAAGACGGCCTGGACGAGTTCAGCCTGGCCGCGCCAACGTTTGTGGCGGAGCTGAAGGATGACCAAATCACCGAATACTGGGTCGAACCGGAAGACTTGGGCATGAAGAGCCAGAGCCTGCACGGCCTGGCGGTGGAAAGCCCGGCGGCGTCCCTGGAGCTGATTCGCGATGCCCTGGGGCGTCGTAAGACCGAGAACGGTCAAAAAGCTGCGGAAATGATTGTTCTGAATGCTGGCGCGGCACTTTACGCAGCCGATCATGCCTATAGTCTTAAGGAAGGTGTCGAATTGGCCCACGATGCGCTGCACACCGGTCTGGCTCGTGAAAAGCTCGAAGAGCTGGGAGCATTCACCGCTGTATTCAAGATGGAGAATGAAGGATGAGTGTGCCGACCGTTCTGGAAAAAATCCTGGCCCGCAAGGCTGAAGAAGTCGCCGAACGCCGTTCCCGTATGAGCCTGGCCGAGTTGGAGGCCCAAGCGAAAGCCGCTGATGCGCCACGTGGATTTGCCAAGGCACTGATTGCCCAGGCCAAGCTCAAGCAGCCGGCCGTGATCGCCGAGATCAAGAAAGCTTCGCCGAGCAAGGGCGTGATTCGCGAAAACTTTGTACCGGCGGAAATCGCCGTCAGCTACGAGAAGGGTGGGGCGACTTGCCTGTCGGTACTCACTGACATCGATTTTTTCCAGGGTTCCGACCTGTTCCTGCAGCAGGCCCGCGCGGCCTGCAAGTTGCCGGTGATCCGCAAGGATTTCATGGTCGATCCGTACCAGATCGTTGAAGCCCGTGCCTTGGGCGCCGACTGTGTGTTGTTGATCGTCTCCGCATTGGATGACGTGAAGATGGCCGAGCTGGCGGCCGTGGCCAAAAGCGTTGGCCTGGATGTGCTGGTGGAAGTGCACGACGGCGATGAGCTGGAGCGCGCGCTGAAAACCCTCGACACACCGCTGGTGGGGGTCAACAACCGTAACCTGCACACCTTCGAAGTCAGCCTGGAAAACACCCTCGACCTGCTGCCGCGTATTCCGCGCGATCGCCTGGTGATTACCGAAAGTGGCATCGTCAACCGTGCCGATGTGGAGCTGATGGAAATCAGTGACGTTTATTCGTTCCTGGTGGGTGAGACCTTCATGCGTGCCGAGAACCCGGGGGCGGAACTGCAGCGTCTGTTCTTCCCGGAGCGTGGCGTGGCGGTCAGTGGTTCCACTCTCGATTGATTTGAAATGCGATCAACGTGTGGGAGGGGGCTTGCCCCGATGGCGGCGATTCAGTTGGAGCATCCTTGACTGACATACCGCTATCGGGGCAAGCCCCCTCCCACATTTGGGTTTGTATTTATTCAGATAGGTAGGTGCCCATTGATCCAGCCAGTGTCGATGCGTGTTGAAGCAGGCCTTGCCGCCGAGCAAGCCTTGCTGGCCGCCGTTTGCGCGGGTGAGCAGGCGTTTGGGTTGTTGTTCTGGCAGCCCAGCGATCAGGCATTGGTGATGCCACGCCGCTTGAGCCGATTGCCTGCTTTCGATGTCGCCAGCCGCGTGTCTGCGGATGCCGGTTGGCCGGTGCTCTTGCGCGAAACCGGCGGCGAACCGGTGCCGCAGTCCAGCGCCACGGTCAATATCGCCCTGGTCTACGCTCCGCCGCGCAGTGAGGGTGATCAAGGTCGCATCGAAACCGGTTACCAGCGTCTATGCCAGCCGATCTGCGATTTACTTATCGAGTTGGGCGGCGATGCCTCCGTCGGGGAAATCGACGGTGCATTCTGCGACGGTCGTTACAACGTCAACCTCAACGGGCGCAAAATGGTCGGCACTGCCCAGCGCTGGCGGCAAGGCGGGGGCCGCCCGGTGGGGTTGGTGCACGGTGCGTTGTTGCTGGATAACGATCGTGAAGAACTCATCGCGGCGGTCAACCGCTTCAACCAAGCCTGCGGCCTGGAGCAACGGGTTCGCGCCGACAGCCATATTGCCCTGCACGAAGCCTTCCCCGCGCCGGACGCAATCAGCCGGCTGGACAGCTTGTACCGTCAAATGCTGGCCAGTTTCCTGCCGGCTTAACGGGTACCGAACACCACCATCGTCTTGCCTTTGACGTGCACCAGGTTGCGCTCTTCAAGATCCTTGAGCACGCGGCCGACCATCTCCCGTGAACAACCGACAATGCGCCCGATTTCCTGGCGGGTGATCTTGATCTGCATGCCGTCGGGGTGAGTCATTGCATCGGGCTGCTTGCACAGTTCCAGCAGGCAACGGGCCACACGGCCGGTGACATCGAAGAACGCCAGGTCGCCAACCTTACGCGTAGTGTCTCGCAGGCGCTGGGCGATCTGACCACTGAGGGCGTAGAGAATATCGGGGTCCTGCTGGGCGAGTTCGCGAAACTTTGTGTAACTGATCTCGGCCACTTCGCACTCGACCTTGGTCCGCACCCAGGCGCTGCGCTCCTGCTCCTTGCCTGCTTGTTCAAACAGCCCCAGCTCGCCGAAAAAATCCCCTGTGTTCAGGTAGGCGATGATCATTTCGCGGCCGTCTTCATCCTCGATCAGGATGGTGACTGAGCCCTTGATAATGAAAAACAGGGTTTCGGAGCGCTCACCGGCGCAGATGATGTTGTGCTTGGCGGGGTGGCGCCGGCGCTGGCAGTGCATCAGCAACTTGTCGAGATTCTTGATCTTGGGTATGGGCGTAAGAGCAACCATGGTTGTATCCCGAAAGGCAGCGCGAGGTGGTTGGAGTTGTTGTACTCAGCGGTATCGGCATTGATACACGTTGTATAAAGGGTGGCAATACGCCACTCCTTTGGCGCCAGCTTAACAGACACATTCTGACTCGATTAGCGAATTTTCCGAGTCAGCGCCGTTATTGATCGCTTTGATGGGAAGCGCGGTTGCGCCCGGGCCCTGTGCTAAGCTGGCGACCCTTTTTTAGCAGTGGAGTCTGGGCGATGAAGGCACGCATCCAATGGGCGGGCGAAGCCATGTTCCTCGGTGAGTCGGGCAGTGGCCATGTGGTGGTCATGGATGGCCCGCCGGAAGCCGGTGGCCGTAACCTGGGCGTACGCCCGATGGAAATGCTCCTGCTTGGCGTGGGCGGTTGCAGCAATTTCGACGTGGTCAGCATCCTGAAAAAATCTCGCCAGGCCGTGGAAAGCTGCGAAGCCTTCCTGGAAGCCGAGCGCGCCACTGAAGATCCCAAGGTGTTTACCAAGATCCACATGCATTTCGTGGTGAAGGGCCGGGCGTTGAAAGAAGCTCAGGTCAAGCGGGCTATCGAGCTGTCGGCCGAGAAGTATTGCTCGGCGTCCATCATGCTCGGCGCGGCGGGTGTGGCCATCACCCATGATTACGAGATCATCGAGTTGGGTTGACCGCCAATCTGCAAAAGAAAAGGGCGCTTCGATAGCGCCCTTTTTTGCAGCCGCAGGTTTCGTCAGATGCGGTAAGTGCTTTTGGTCATGACCTTGGCCAGCAGGCTCATGCCGAATCGCACTGGCGCCGGGAAGCGGAAACCGCCGGCATCCAATGCACTTTCGGCGTGGTGCGCTTCATCGATACGCATCTGCTCAAGAATTGCGCGGGACTTTTCGTCGTCGGCCGGCAATTGTTCCAGGTGTTCATCCAGGTGCTTGCACACTTGATGCTCAGTCGCGGCGACAAAACCGAGGCTGACCTTGTCGCTGATCAGGCCGGCAGCCGCGCCGATGCCGAATGACAAACCGTAAAACAGCGGGTTGAGCACGCTGGGATGGCTCCCCAACTGGCGAATACGTTGCTCGCACCAGGCCAGGTGATCGATTTCTTCCTCGGCCGCATGCTCCATGGCTGCGCGCACCTGCGGCAGCTTGGCGGTCAGGGCCTGGCCCTGGTACAGCGCCTGGGCGCAGACCTCGCCGGTATGGTTGATGCGCATCAGGCCGGCCACATGACGGGTTTCGGTCTCGCTCATCTGCGCATCAGGCTGCACGATGGCGGGCGACGGGCGGTAAGGTTGGCCGCTGAAGGGCAGCAACGTGCGCATGGCCGTGTCGGCTTGCAGCAACAGACGGTCTATCGGCGAGTAGTGACGTTGGGTAGTCATGCTGACCTCCGGGAGGAATCTCGGCGGCCAGTTTACCGCAAGAGAGAGGAACGCGTTTGCCCTGAGTCAAGGGCGTGGGGTCGCAGCCTCGGACTGCGCCCCTTGTTGCGGGCTGGTTCAGCCCGGTGGCCAATTCATCTGGCGCTGACCCAGTACATGCATATGGATGTGGTAAACAGTCTGCCCGCCGTCTTCATTGCAGTTCATCACCACACGGAAACCTTTCTCACAGCCTTGTTCCACCGCCAAACGCTGGGCAGTGAACAGAATATGGCCGGCCAGGGCCTTATCGTCCTCGGTCAAGTCATTCAATGTGCGGATAGGCTTCTTCGGGATAACCAGAAAATGTACCGGCGCCTGTGGGGCAATATCGTGGAAGGCGAGGACTTGATCATCTTCGTAGATAATCTTCGCGGGTATTTCTCTGTTGATGATCTTGGTGAACAGAGTATCCACAGCTGTTTCTCCATTATGAAAGTGCAAGGTGAGTGTACTCAGGCGATCAGCGTGGGCAATAGGCCTTGTTGATGGCGCCGGCGATCTTGCGGGTCAGCCAGCGCGGGCTGAAACGCGGGCTGAAGGCCAGCCAGCGATTACGTCGACCAGGAATGATGATGGCTTTGTTTTTTTCCAATGCGCGCACGGTATAGAGCGCCACTTCTTCCGGGCTCATCAATTGCTCGCTGCGGTCGAGTCTGGCGGTGTCCATATGCGCTGTACCGAAGAATGCGGTGCGCGTAGGACCGGGGCAAAGCACCGAGACCTTAATGCCACAGGTCTTGAGTTCTTCGCGCAAGCCTTCGGAGAAATGCAGCACATAGGCCTTGCTGGCGTAGTAGCTGCTCATCCACGGGCCGGGTTGGAACGCGGCGACCGAGGCAACGTTGAGAATCTGCCCGCCACCGTGCAGCGCCATGCTATTGCCCAAGGCGTGACACATGCGGGTGAGGGCAAGGATGTTGACTTCGATGAGGTCCTGCTCGGTCATCCAGTCCTGGGCCAGGAATGGCCCGCTGGTGCCAATGCCGGCGCAGTTCACCAGCAAGTCGATCTGCCGCTCGCCTTCTTCCAGCTCCAGCAGGAACCCGGACAAGCGCAATGGCTCGCCCAGGTCGCATGCCCGAAACAGCACCTCGACGCCGAAGCGTTGGGTCAATTCGATTGCAATGCTTTCCAACTGATCACGCTGGCGGGCCACCAGAATCAAGCTGCGGCCGCGACGGGCCAGGGCTTCGGCCAAAGCCAGGCCGATGCCGCTGGAGGCACCGGTGATCAGAGCGTAACGGGTCATGCCTTTCTCCATCGCAACGCGCCGCGCCTGGGATGGAGGCATCACAGGCGCGGCGCGTTTCTTTACTGTTCTGGAGAGTCTACAGGTTCGGCTGCGTCGTCAGCACTTTGCGCATCTTCTTCATCGACGATCACGCTTTGATCGGCGTCTTCATCGGAGGTGATGGAGCTGCTTTCGTAGCTGCTGTCCACGTTGGTTTCGAGTTGATCCAGGTAGCCGTTCATGCCCAGCGACACCACGATGATGAGCATCAGCGGGATGAATGCCAGCCACAGTGAGGCCAGGACCTTCACCGCGGTGGAGTTGCGCGGTGGCGGTGCGCCGTACTGGTTGGCGCCGGTGTTACCTGGCATTACCAACAGCAGCAGCGGGAAAATACTGTTCACCAGCGGTACCAGGTTCAGCAGGTACAACCAGCCGGACCAGCCCAGATCGTGCAGGCGCTGCACGCCGATCTGCACGCTCACGACCACAACCGCGACGAACAGCGCGAAGCCCAGCAGCGAGCCGAGGATAATGGCTATGGTCGGTGACGCGGTCGCGATGGCAAAGCCCACAGTACTGAGGATGCCGGCTGCGACGAGCATGGCGACGGTCAGTACCAGCGTCCATGCCAGGTACCGCAGACGACCAATACGGCCATTGATGGTGAAGACCTTGAGGGTGGCGTATTCCGGCAGGCTTTCACCTACGGCGGCACGCGGTGGTGCGTACGGCGAAGCCGCAGGACGGGAGAAGTCCGCTGCGCCGGAATCTGTTTCGTGGGTTTCGGCAAGGCTGAAGGCTACGGGCTGTTCGGCCTCGATACGCGCGTCCACCCCGGCGTTTTTCAGCGCGGTGAGGTAGGTTTCGGCGTCGGGGCGGGACAGGTCGCGTTTCAGTGCAACAACGCGGCCGGTGAAGAGTTTCTCGATGTCCTCGACCGTGCTCTTGAACAGTTCAGCCAGGTTCAGCTCGGCTGTGGTGCTTTCGACACCCGGGAGCAAGGCCCCATCAAACACAATCTTGAAACGGTTGTCGCTCATGCGGGCATCCTTGTCACTGAATCAGTGGAGTAGTGCAGGCCTGCTCGATCGGCAGGCCTTGCGGTTGGGTCAGCGTGGCCAGCGCAACTGTGTCGCCTGTTCGCGCGCCTTGCGGTATTCGGCATCCAGGCGGGCAACGAGTTCATCGACGCCGGGTAAATCATTAATCTCACCGACACCTTGGCCTGCAGACCATACGGTCTTCCAGGCCTTGGCTTCGTCGCTCAGCGGCTTGAGCTTGGAGCCGAAGTTTACTTCGCCTTTGCCCTGCAGGGCAGCGAGGTCGAAACCGGCATTTTCCAGGCTCTGGCGCATAAAGCTTGCGGGCACGCCGGAGACCGCGGGAGTGTGCACGATGTCGGCGGCGCGTGATGTGAGCAGCATCTCTTTATACGCATCCGGGGCGTGGCTTTCGGTGGTACCGATAAAACGTGTGCCGAAATACGCCAGGTCTGCCCCCAGCAACTGGGCGGCGAGTATCTCATGGCCGTGGTTAAGGCAGCCGGCCAGCAGCAGGGTCTTGTCGAAGAATTGGCGAATTTCTGCGATCAGCGAAAACGGGCTCCAGGTACCGGCATGGCCACCGGCGCCTGCGGCCACGGCGATCAGGCCGTCGACACCGGCTTCAGCGGCCTTTTCGGCATGGCGCCGGGTAGTGACGTCATGAAACACCAGGCCGCCATAGCTGTGCACCGCATCTACCACTTCTTTCACTGCGCCCAGGCTGGTAATCACGATCGGCACCTTGTGCTCAACACAGATCGCCAGGTCAGCCTCAAGGCGAGGGTTGCTGTTATGCACGATCAGATTGACGGCGTAGGGCGCAGGATTGTCCAACTGCGCCAGGCCCGCTTCGATTTCCTCCAGCCAGGCCTTGAAGCCACTGCTCTCGCGCTGGTTGAGCGCCGGGAAACTGCCGACTACCCCATTGCGGCAGCAGGCCAGCACCAATTGCGGATTGGAAATCAGGAACATCGGCGCAGCCACCACTGGCAGGCGCAGACGTTGTTCAAGCAGAGCGGGCAGCGACATTGGAGGTACCCCGAGTAATTGAAGTTAGAACGGTTTGACCACGACCAAAATTACGATAGCCAGCAATATCAGAACCGGGACTTCATTGAACCAGCGATAAAAGACATGGCTGCGGGTGTTTTCGCCACGGGCGAAACGTTTTACCTGCGCGCCGCACATATGGTGGTAGCCAATCAGGAACACTACCAGGGTCAACTTGGCGTGGATCCAGGCGCCCGATTGAAAGATGCCGGGGTTAAGGGCTATCAGCCAGATACCGAACACCAGGCTGGCCAGCATCGCCGGGCCCATGATGCCGCGGTAGAGCTTGCGCTCCATGACGCTGAAGCGTTCCTTGCTGACAGTGTCCTCGCTTTGAGCGTGGTAGACGAACAGGCGCGGCAGGTAGAACAGCCCGGCAAACCAGCAGACGATGCTGACGATATGGAAGGCTTTGACCCATAGATAAAGCATTTTTAGTTATTCCCAGGTTCACGGTAGCGCAGATAGTAGTGGCTCATGCGCCCATACGTCACGTTGACGGTTGTCGCAGGACGATACGGCCCCTATTATCGACGGCTTTCCAGTGGGTTCGTTGAGGGCAGGTTTATGGTCAAGGTCGGTATCGTCGGCGGCACGGGTTACACCGGTGTCGAATTGCTGCGTCTGTTGGCTCAGCATCCGCAAGCTGAGGTGGTGGTCATTACCTCTCGATCCGAGGCCGGCCTGGCCGTGGCCGATATGTACCCGAACCTGCGAGGCCACTACGACGGCCTGGCGTTCAGCGTTCCGGACATCAATACCCTTGGCGCCTGCGATGTGGTGTTCTTTGCCACCCCTCACGGCGTTGCCCATGCGTTGGCTGGCGAACTGCTGGCCGCTGGCACCAAGGTCATCGACCTGTCGGCGGACTTCCGCCTGCAAGACGCCGACGAATGGGCCAAGTGGTACGGCCAGCCTCACGGTGCACCGGAACTGTTGGAAGAGGCGGTGTACGGCCTGCCGGAAGTCAATCGTGAGCAGATCAAGCAGGCGCGCCTGATCGCCGTGCCGGGTTGCTATCCGACGGCGACGCAACTGGGCTTTCTGCCGTTGCTCGAGGCCGGGCTGGCGGATGCTTCGCGCCTGATCGCAGACTGTAAGTCGGGTGTCAGCGGCGCCGGTCGTGGAGCAGCGGTAGGTTCCCTGTACTCCGAGACGTCGGAAAGCATGAAGGCTTACGCAGTAAAAGGGCATCGCCATCTGCCAGAGATTCGTCAGGGGCTGCGTCGCGCCGCTGGCAAAGACGTGGGCCTGACCTTCGTGCCACACCTGACGCCGATGATTCGTGGCATTCATTCCACGTTGTACGCCACAGTGGTCGATCGTTCGGTAGACCTGCAGGCGTTGTTTGAAAAGCGTTATGCCAACGAGCCGTTCGTCGATGTAATGCCTGCTGGCAGCCATCCGGAAACCCGCAGCGTGCGAGGCGCTAATGTGTGCCGGATTGCAGTGCATCGTCCGCAGGATGGTGACCTGGTGGTGGTGTTGTCGGTGATCGATAACCTCGTCAAGGGCGCGTCGGGCCAGGCGGTGCAGAACATGAACATCCTGTTTGGCCTGGATGAAAAGCTGGGTCTGTCCCACGCCGGCATGCTGCCTTAAAACGATTTATGGACTGCGCAAAAGGCCCGTTGATCGGGCCTTTTGTGTTTCTAATGGCGGCGATGCAGATTGATATACCGTAACAATAGTTGACCGCTTTTCTAGGAGAAGCGGATAATGCCTGCCATTACGCATATGGCGGCGCTACGCCGGGAGATTATCAGCATGAGCGTTGAATCCTTCACCCCCACGGCTTTGCAATTTACCCACGGTGCTGCGCACAAGGTAAAGAGCCTGGTCGATGAAGAGGGTAATGATCGCTTGAAGCTGCGCGTATTCGTTACGGGCGGCGGTTGTTCAGGGTTTCAGTACGGTTTCACCTTTGATGAAGATGTGGCCGACGATGACACCATCGTTGAGCGCGAGGGCGTTAGCCTGGTCGTGGACCCGATGAGCTTCCAATACTTGGCAGGCGCCGAGGTGGATTACCAGGAGGGTTTGGAGGGTTCGCGTTTCGTGATCAAGAACCCTAACGCGACCACCACCTGTGGTTGCGGCTCTTCGTTCTCGATCTGATCTACAACGAATAAAAACGCCGCTTGGCTTTGATCGGCCAAGCGGCGTTTTGCTGTCTGCGGTTCTGGCGAGGTGTTCGTCAGGCGGGGTAGATCGCGCCAAGTACCCTTAGCCCGCGTGCGCCGGTGACACTGGGCCGGTTGGCGGCAATGCCTTCCAGGCAGCAGTGAGCCAGCCACGCGAAAGCCATGGCTTCGACCCAGTCCGGGTCTACGCCGTAGGTGGCGGTGCTACTGACTTGAGTGGATGGCAACAACGCGGCCAGACGATTCATCATTGTGGTGTTATGGGCGCCGCCGCCACAGACGAGTAACGTTTCTGTCTCGGGCTGCGCGGTTTGCAGGGCCTCGACGATGGTCAGGACGCTCAGTTCCAGCAGGCTGGCCTGTACGTCCTGGGGGGCAAAGGCGGGCAGACGGCCAAGATGCCGGTGCAGCCACTCGAGGTTGAACACTTCACGGCCGGTGCTTTTCGGGCCTTTGGTCAGGAAGAATGGATCGCTGAGTAGGGCCGTGAGTAGTTGAGGTTCGACCTTGCCACTACCCGCCCACAGCCCATCACGGTCAAAATGTTCGCCGCGCTGCTGTTGAATCCAGGCGTCCAGCAGCACATTGCCTGGGCCGCAGTCGAAGCCGGCTACGGGCCTCCCGGTTTCGATCAGGCTGAGATTGCTGAAGCCCCCAATATTCAATACTGCACGGCTGCCAGTGCTTTCGCCAAACAACGCTTCATGAAAGGCGGGCACCAGAGGCGCGCCCTGGCCGCCAGCGGCAACGTCGCGGCTGCGGAAGTCGCTGACTACGCTGATGCCCGTCAGCTCCGCAAGCAATGCCGGGTTGCCGATCTGCACGGTAAAGCCTCGGGCGGGTTCATGACGGATGGTCTGGCCATGGCTGCCGATCGCGCGTATGTCTTGAGGCTTGAGGTTGTGCTGGTCGAGCACCGTGTGAATGCCGTGGGCGGCGAGTGTGACCCAATGCTGCTGGGCTATCGCTGAGCGGGCAATCTCATCCGGGCCGCTGGCGCACAGGCTTAACAGCTCTGCGCGCAGGGTGTCCGGCATCGGTGTGTAGTGGGTGGCGATCAGATTGACCGCCGAATCTTGTTCGATCAGGGCGATATCCAGGCCATCGAGGCTGGTCCCGGACATTACACCTATATAGAGCGGCATACCCTAACGCTTCGCCGAAGCAAGCAGGGTGGAGCGCTCCTGGTCCATGCGCGCCATCAGCGGCTGGCTCTGTTGCATAAAGCGTGCGCGCTCGGCCTTGGCAATCGGGTCGGCCATCGGCAGTTTCTGGCCCAATGGGTCAACGTGCACACCATTGACCTGGAACTCATAGTGCAAGTGCGGGCCGGTGGACAGGCCGGTGGTGCCGATATAACCGATTACTTGGCCTTGCTTCACATTGCCGCCGGTTTTCACGCCCTTGGCGAAACCTTGCATATGGCCATACAGGGTGCGGTAGGTGTTGCCGTGCTGGATGATCACCGTGTTGCCGTAGCCACCGCGGCGCCCTGCGAGCAGGACCTTGCCATCGCCGGCCGCTTTGATAGGCGTACCGCGTGGGGCGGCATAGTCGACGCCTTTGTGGGCGCGGATTTTGTTCAGAATTGGATGCTTGCGACCCATGGAGAAACGCGAGCTAATACGAGCGAAATCCACCGGAGTTCGGATGAAGGCCTTGCGCATGCTGTTGCCGTCGGCGGTGTAGTAGCTGCTGTTGCCTTGCTTGTTGGTGTAACGCACTGCGGTGTAGGTCTTGCCACGGTTGGTGAAGCGTGCGGAGAGAATGTTGCCGGTACCCACCACTTTGCCGTTGGCGACTTTCTGCTCGTAGATCACGTCGAATTCATCGCCCTGGCGGATGTCCTGGGCGAAGTCGATGTCGTAGCCAAACACGCTGGCCATGTCCATGGTCATGCTATGGGACAAGCCAGCGCGCGCGGCAGATTGCGACAGTGAGCTGTTGATCACGCCGTGAACGTAGGCAGAGCGCATGACTGGCTTGGTGGTAATACGGTTGAAGGCAAAGCCTTTGGCGCCCTTGGTCAGGGAGATGCTCTCGAGGTCACTGACGCTGGTGTGCAGGTTGTTCAACTGACCGTCTGGTGTCAGTTCGAATTCCAGTTTCTGGCCGTGTTTGAGCTGGGTGAATTGCTTGGCTTGCTTATCGCTGGCCAGTACATCGTTAACGGTGGCTGCGGGAAGGCCTACCTTCTCGAACAGGGTCGAAAGCGTATCGCCTTTCGCCACGATCACTTCGCGGTGTTGAGGGTTCTTAGCAGCATCTACTACGGTTTTTTTCTGTTCTTGAACGGCTTGCTGGGTATCTTCCGGCGTGTTTTCGATCTGGGCAAACGGCGATTCAGTGGGAGCATTTGTGGCTTGTTGGGCGTCGGAAGCGTCTTGATCTTGTGTCAGTTGTTCAACCGGACTCTCCAAGTCAAGGCTCAGGGATGTTCGTTTGGCTTCTACGTCACTGGAAGGGAATACCAGGAGTGCCAGGCTGAGAAGGGCGGCGATACCACTTGCTGCAAGCAGGTGGGTCTTCGGGTAAAGCGGCGGCGCTTTAGACGGTTCAGTGGTCATAGGTAATTTTGACTTTGAAGATGAAATGGAAAAGATGAATGACATGATGAAGATGAAATAACTGTATAAAATATAACCAAATCATCTGTGGCGCAAGCTCGCGAACGCTGGGCTTGCTGAACGGTGTCCGTGCGCAGGGCAAAACTTGTAATTAGTCCCTGATCTTGTATGGTTGGTTCCCTTTTGAATCTGAGCCTTGCGGGTCTGTTATGAAGTCGGTTGAAGAACAGCTAGCGCTGATAAAACGTGGTGCGGAAGAACTGTTGGTCGAGGCCGAGCTGATCGAAAAGCTCAAGCGTGGCCAACCCCTGCGTATTAAGGCTGGCTTCGATCCGACGGCGCCGGACCTGCACCTGGGTCATACCGTGCTTATTAATAAGCTGCGTCAGTTCCAGGAGCTGGGGCATCAGGTGATCTTCCTTATAGGTGATTTCACCGGGATGATCGGCGATCCGAGCGGTAAGAGTGCAACACGCCCGCCGCTGACCCGTGAGCAGGTTCTCGATAATGCCGAGACCTATAAGACCCAGGTATTCAAGATTCTTGATCCGGCCAAGACCGAGGTGGCGTTTAACTCCACCTGGATGGATCAGATGGGGCCGGCGGACTTCATTCGCCTCACTTCCCAGTACACCGTGGCGCGCATGCTTGAGCGCGATGACTTCGACAAGCGCTATTCAACCAATCAACCGATCGCGATTCATGAGTTCCTGTATCCGCTGGTTCAGGGTTATGACTCGGTAGCGCTGCGCGCGGATGTTGAATTGGGTGGTACCGATCAGAAATTCAACCTGCTGATGGGGCGTGAGTTGCAGCGTGCTTATGGTCAGGAGGCTCAGTGCATCCTGACCATGCCGTTGTTGGAAGGGTTGGATGGCGTCAAGAAAATGTCCAAGTCCCTGGGCAACTATGTAGGCATTCAGGAGGCTCCGGGTGTGATGTACGGCAAGCTGGTCTCTATCCCGGATGCCTTGATGTGGCGCTACTTCGAACTGTTGAGCTTCCGCTCGATGGATGAGATCGATGCGCTGCGTGCGGATGTAGAGGCGGGCGCCAATCCGCGTGACGTGAAGATCAAGCTGGCGGAAGAGATCGTTGCGCGTTTCCATGGTGAAGAGGCTGCGGCCAGTGCTCACCGTGCAGCGGGTAACCGCATGAGAGATGGCGAGCTGCCGGATGATCTACCTGAGATTGAATTGACGGCTACTGAGGCCATGCCGATTGCGGCAGTCCTTAATAAGGCGGGTTTGGTGAAGAACTCGGCGGTCGCGCGTGACCTTCTGGGGTCTGGCGGTGTGCGTATAGATGGTGAGGTGGTGGATCGCACCTTTATATACGAACTGGGTGCTACCCACGTTTGTCAGGCGGGGAAGAAGGCATTTGCGCGTATTACGCTCAAATCCGAATAAACCTGAAATTAAGTGTTGACGGCGAATTGTATCTGTCTATAATTCGCCCCACTTCCGGCGCAGTCGAAACGCAAAACTCCTTGGTAAACAAAGAGTTATGCAGAATAAGGCAGCGGATTGCTTCAGTTCATCGAAGCCCAGAAGAAGTTGGTAGGGTCGTG